>DASYLE010000001.1:0-16475 GCA_036009745.1 Luteibacter sp.
CGCGACAAGGACCGCTGGGGCCGTAGCTTCGCCTTCGTCGTCAATGGCGTGCCGATCTTCGCCAAGGGCGCGAACCTGATTCCGTTCGACAGCTTCCCCGAGCGGGCCACGCCGGAGCGGATGGAAGCGATCCTGCGCTCCGCGCGCGATGCCAATATGAACATGCTGCGCATGTGGGGCGGCGGCACCTACCAGCCGGATGCGTTCTACGCGATGGCCGATCGCATGGGCCTGATGATCTGGCAGGAATTCATGTTCGGCGGCGCGGTGACGCCGTACGACGAGGCCTTCCGCGAGAACGTCCGCGTCGAGGCGACCGAGCAGGTCACCCGGCTGCGCGACCATCCCAGCATTGTGATCTGGTCGGGCAATAATGAAGTGCAGACCGGCTGGGAATCCTGGCCGGACCGCGATGCCTTCCGGAAATCCATCGACCCGGCCGAGGTCACCCGCGTCGAACAGGGCATGCGCGAACTGTTCGGCCATACGCTGCGCAAGGTGACCAACGATCTTGCTCCCGAGGTACCGTACTGGGCCAGCTCGCCGGGTACCGACTTCGATGGTCCGGCCAATGTCGAGAACGACGGCGACTACCATTACTGGAAGGTCTGGTCCGGCTCCGAGCCGATCTCGCATTACCTGGACACCACGCCACGCTTCCAGTCCGAGTACGGCCTGCAGTCGTTCCCGGTGATGGAAACCCTGCAGAGCTTCACCAGGCCCGGGGACCTGTCCGCCGAGTCGCCGGTGATGCGCGCGCACCAGAAGTTCGACAAGGGCAACGGCAACCAGCGCCTGCTGCTGTATATCCGCCAGGAATATGGCGAGCCGAAGGATTTCCCCTCGTTCGTGTACCTGAGCCAGGTGATGCAGGCCGAGGGCATCGAACTGGCCGCCGAACACCTGCGCAGCGCACGGCCGCAAAGCATGGGCTCGCTGTACTGGCAGCTCAACGACGTCTGGCCCGGCCCGTCCTGGGCGAGCATCGACTACTACGGTCGCTGGAAAGCCTTGCAGTACCACGCGCGGCGCTTCTACGCGCCGGTGGACGTGGTGCCGATCCGTCGTGATGGGAAGACACAGGTTTTCGCGGTCTCCGACCGCACGACCGAGTTCGATGCCAGCCTGCGCACGCGCGTACTGGACCTGGACGGAAAGCTGCTGCATGAAGAGAGCCGACCGGTCCATACGGCTGCACTGGCCAGCACGATCGCCGCGACGCTCACCGACGCGCAGTTGCTGAAAGGCGCGGATCCGCGCCGCACCGTCGCGCTGTTCGAACTGCTCGAGCATGGCGCGCCGGTAGCGCGGCATCTGCTCTACTTCGGTGCCGCGCGCACGCTCGCACTGCCCAATCCGGAACTTGACGCACAGCTGACCGACAGCGGCCACGGTATCGTCCTGACCGTACAGGCGAAACACCTCGCGCGCGCCGTATGGATCGATTTCGGTGCGCTGGATGTTCGCCTTTCAGACAACGCATTCGATCTTTTACCGGGGGAGCGCGTGGAAATCAGGATCGACGGCGCCGCCGATATCGAAAGCCTGCGTCGCGCGCTTCAGCTGCGCTCCCTGTTCGACGCCACGAAGAAGGCCTCATGAACCCTGCACGCCGCGATCTCCTGAAATGGCTGGCACTCGCCCCGGGTGCGGCGATGTTCGGTGGCCTCAGCCTGGCTGCACCGGCGGCGGCGTTTACCAGCCAGCGGCCACCACTGGCGAAGCGCAAATTCACCAGTCCGGCCGTCGAACGGGTGATCGCGGCGACGAAGGCAAAAATCCACGATCCCGAACTGGCCTGGTTGTTCGAGAACTGCTTCCCGAACACCCTGGACACGACCGTGGAGGTGGGCACGCTCGACGGGCGCGCCGATACCTTTGTGATCACCGGCGATATCGATGCGATGTGGCTGCGCGATTCGTCTGCCCAGGTCTGGCCGTATGTGCAGCTTGCGGCGAAGGACGAACCCTTGCGTCGCCTGTTCCGCGGACTGATCCGGCGGCAGGCCCGTTGCATCGCGATCGACCCGTATGCCAACGCCTTCCTGCCCGACCCGCATGGCAAGTCGAAGCTGGACTGGGCACAGAACGATATCACCGATATGCATCCCGGCGTCGCCGAGCGCAAATGGGAGATCGACTCGCTGTGCTATCCAGTGCGTCTTGCCCATGGTTACTGGAAAGCCACCGGCGATCGCGAGCCTTTCGATGACGACTGGCGGGCGGCGACACGGAAGATCACGCAGACCTTCCGCGAGCAGCAACGCAAGGACGGTCCCGGGCCGTATCACTTCCAGCGCAGCTCGCCGAACCCGACCGAAAGCCAGTTCCTGCATGGCTATGGCAACCCGACGCGATCGGTGGGCCTGATCCACGCGATGTTCCGTCCGTCAGACGATGCCTGTCTGTATCCGTTCAATATTCCCGGCAACCTGTTCGCCATCGTTACCCTGCGCCGGTTGGCCGAGATGCATCAGGCGCTTTTCGACGATCGCGGCTTCGCCGCCGAATGCAACGCGCTCGCCGACGAAGTGCAAAAGGCAGCGGAGCAGCACGGTGTCATTCACCACGAAGGCGGCGACCACTGGGCTTATGAAGTGGACGGTTACGGCAACCAGTTGTTCATGGACGACGCCAACGCGCCAAGCCTGTCCAGCCTGCCCTATCTCGACGCCTGCGCCCTCACCGATGCGCGTTACCAGCGCACGCGCCAGCTCGCCTGGAGCACGGACAACCCCTATTGGTTCTCCGGCAGCGCGGCCCAGGGCATCGGCGGTCCGCACGAGGGCATGCGGATGATCTGGCCGATGTCGATCACGATGCGCGCGCTGACCAGCGACGATGCCAGCGAGACCATCCAGTGCCTGCGCTGGCTGAAGAGCACGCATGCCGGCAGCGGCTTCATGCACGAGGCCTTCGACCAGGACGACCCGGCCAAATTCACCCGGGCCTGGTTCGCCTGGGCCAATACCTTGTTTGGCGAGCTGATCGTACGGCTGGCCGGACAACACCCCGACTGGCTGCGCCGCGTATGAGCGCAGCATCCCACCGGAGTTCCGCTTCATGCTGACGCGTCGACGTTTCATCCAGGGCATGGCCGCCACCGCCGTACTCGGTGGCCCACTCGCCACCCTGCCTTCGTTCGCGATGGCCGCGCCGCGTGGCGCCGCTCCGACGGGCAAAGCTGCCGCAGGACTTTCCCGCTATGTCGATGTCTTCGTCGGCACCGGTGGCCACGGCCACACCTTCCCGGGTGCGACGATGCCCTTCGGCATGGTCCAGCTCAGTCCCGATACCAACGACTCGCAGTGGGACGGCTCGTCCGGCTACCACCAGGACGACGGCTCGATCATGGGCTTCTCGCATACGCATCTGAGCGGCACCGGCGCCGCCGACATGCTCGACGTGCTGGTGATGCCGGCAATGGGGCCGGTCCTGCTGCAACCCGGCGACCGCGACTATGACGGCGTGAACTATGTGTCGCGCTTCGATGCGAAGCGGCCAGCCGCCGGCGAAGCGCCGAAGGGTTACAAGACGCATATCAAGGGTTACCGCTCGCATTACGACGGCGAGAAGGCGCATCCGGGCTATTACCACGTCCACCTCACCGAACACGACATCCTCGCCGAGCTCACCACGACGCTGCGCGCGGGCCTGCATCGCTACACGTTCAAGAAGGACGGCGACGCCCATCTGCTGGTCGACCTCGCGCATGGCTTCCATGACGACGAGGCCAAGCCGTCCAAGGTCAGCGATGCACAGCTGAAGCTGGTCGGCGGGGACACCCTGGTCGGCGGACGGCGCGTGCACCAGTGGGCCGACGGACGGCAGATCTGGTTCGCGATGAAGGTCTCGCGACCGTTCACGCACGCGACGCTGTACTCGGACGACCAGCCGCTAGCGGACGGTTCCGGCGAAGCCAAAGGCAACCACCTCAAGGCCGCGCTGCACTTCGACCACGCCGCCGGCGCACCCCTGCTGGTCAAGGTCGGCATCTCCGGCGTGGATATCGAAGGCGCGCTGCGCAACCTGGACGCGGAGATTCCCGCCTGGGACTTCGATGGCGTACAGCGCGCCGCGGAGACGAGCTGGGAACACGAACTCGCCCGCATCCGCATCGACACGCCGTCCGACGCGATCCGGCGCACCTTCTACAGTTCGCTCTATCACACCATGCTGGCGCCGACCCTGTTCAGCGACAGCGATGGTCGTTACAGAGGCATGGACCAGGCGGTCCACCAGTTGCCCGAGGGACAGCACAATTACAGCACCTACTCGCTGTGGGATACCTACCGCGCCGAACACCCGCTGCTAACCCTGTACCAGGCCGACCGCGTGCCCGACCTGGTCAATGGCATGGTGCGGATGGCGGTGGAAAGTCCAGCCGGCCCGCCGGTATGGCCGCTACAAGGCATCGAGACGGTGTGCATGATCGGCTATCACTCGGCCGTCGTGCTGGCCGAAGCGCAGGCCAAGGGCTTCACCGGCATCGACTATGCGAAGGCCTGGCCGGTCTTCCGCAAGCGCGCGATGGAAGACGATTACCTCGGCCTCGCCTGGTACCGCAAGCTTGGTTATATCCCCAGCGACAAGGAACGCGAGGCGGTCAGCAAGACCCTCGAGTACGCCTATGACGACTGGGCCGTCGCCCACCTGGCCGATGCCGCCGGCGCGCACGACGATGCGGCGATGCTGCGCAAACGTTCGCGCAATTACCGCAACGTGTTCGACAAGGACATGAGCTTCGTCCGCCCGCGCGACGAGAAGGGCGCCTGGCTGCAACCGTTCAATCCGCGCGCGATGGGCCATTCGTCGCAGTGGCGCGACTTCACCGAATCCAACGCCTGGCAGGCGACCTTCCTCAACCAGCACGATGTCTACGCCTATATGCAGCTGTTCGGCGGCGAGCAGGCTTTCGAGAAGAAGCTGGACGCATTGTTCTCGACCGATTCCAGCCTGCCCGCCGACGCGCCGCCGGATATCGCCGGCATGATCGGCCAGTACGCTTTCGGCAACGAGCCGGCCCACCATATGCCTTACCTGTATGCGTACAGCGGCGCGCACCACAAGACCCAGGCGCGCGTGCGCATGATCCTGGAGACGATGTACCTGCCCGAGCCCGACGGCCTGCCCGGCAACGAGGACTGCGGCCAGATGAGTGCGTGGTACGTGATGAGCGCGATGGGCCTGTACGCGGTCGATCCGGTCAGCACCAACTATGTGTTCGGCAGCCCCCTGCTCGATCGTGTCGAACTCATGCTTGCTGGCGACAAGCGCCTGGTGATCGAAACCGAAGGCAATGGACCCGGCAAGCCGTACATCCAGTCGGCCAGCTGGAACGGCAAGCCGTGGACGCGCAGCTGGATCAGCCACGCGGAACTCGCTACCGGCGGCACGCTGTCATTCCGCATGGGCGCCGCGCCGAACCCGGCGTTCGGCTCGGCCATGGCCGATCGCCCGCCGTCGTCGGCCGTGCCCGCCTAGCAAGCGCGACGCGACCGGCGAAGGCCCTGCCTTCGCCGGTCGCGCATCACACTTCCAGTCGATCGTCCGGACGCGCCACCAGCGCATAGAGCGCCGGCATCAGGAACACGCTGATCAGCAGTCGTGTAAACAGTCCGCTGACGATGACCAGGGCGAACGGCCGCTGCGTATCCGTGCCGACACCGGTGGCCAGGGCCGCGGGCAGCAGGCCAAGCGCCGCCACCAGGGCGGTCATCATGATCGGACGCAGGCGCAGGATCGCGCCGGTGCGGATCGCCTCGTCGAGGCCGATACCGGCGCGGCGAAGCTCGTTGACATAGGAGATGTAGACGACGGCGGTCTGCACGGAGACACCGAACAGGGCGAGGAAGCCGATACCGGAGGACACCGAGAACGGCGTGCCGGTAAGCCACAGCGCGACGATGCCACCGACCGGCGCCGACAAAAGCACGCCGAGCACGGTGATGAAAGGGAACTTGAAGTTGCTGTAAAGCGTGAACAGCAACAAGAAGATCAAGGCCAGGGTCAACGGCAGGATCATGTTCAACTGCGCGCGCGACGCGGTGTACTCCGTGTACTCGCCACCCCAGTCCAGCCGGTAGCCCTGCGGCATGGTGACGTTCTTGCCGACCTGCCCGATGGCATCCTCCACCGCGCCGGCGAGATCACGCCCTTCCACCGAGAACTGCACACCGATATAGCGTGAGTTGTCCTGGCGGTAGATAAAGGACGCGCCGTTGGTCACCTTGATGTCCGCGAACTCCCTGAGCGGAATCTGCTGTCCGGCGGGGGTCGCCACCAGGATATTGCCGATCTCGTCGGGGTTGTCGCGGTACTGCCGCTCGAGGCGGACGACCAGGTCGAACTGTTTTTCGCCTTGCACGACCTGGCTGGCGACGTCGCCGCCAATGGCGGTCTGGATCACACCGTTGATGTCGGCGACATTCAGGCCATAGCGGGCGATCTTGCCGCGATCGATCTTGATGGTCAGGCTGGGCTGGCCAAGCTCCTGCACCAGGGTGACGTCGCGGATGCCACGCACCTTCTCCAGGACCTGCTTGATGGCCTTGCCTTTGAGCTGCAGCGTATTCAGGTCGGAACCGAAGACCTTCACCGCCAGCGCGCTCTTCAGGCCGGTTTCCGCTTCATCGACCGCATCTTCCGCCGGCTGGGTGTAATTGAAGATGATGCCCGGGAAGGCTTCGAGCTTCGTGTTGATCGCCGCGATCAGCTCGGCCTTGTTGCGATAGGCACCATTCCATTGCGCGTACGGCTTCAAGCCCACGTAGAACTCGACATTGAAGAAGCCGGTCGAATCCGTACCGTCATCCGGCCGGCCCAGTTCCGAGGCGACCGTGGTGACCTCCGGGAAAGAGCGCAGGATCTCGCGCACCTTCGGCGTCACCTTGGCCGATTCGTCGAATGAAATCGTATACGGCATGGTCGCGCGCACCCATAGCGCGCCCTCATCCAGCTGCGGCATGAACTCGGCACCGATGCGCGGGATCAGCAGCAGTGAACCGACGAGCAGGATGGCCGAGGCGGATGTTGTCATCCACGGGTGGGCGAGACAGGCATCGAGGCCTTTCGTGTAAACCGACTTGATCGCTTCGAAGACGACATTGCGCCGCTCGCGCACGCCCTTGCGCATAAGCCATGCGCAAAGCACCGGCAGCAGGGTCAGGGTGACGATCAGGGAGCCGATGAGGGCGAAGATCATCGTGTCCGCCATCGGCTTGAACAGGGTTCCCGAGGCACCGGACAGCACATAGATCGGCAGGAAGCTGACCACGATCACCGCGACCGCATAGAACAGCGGGCGGTCCACCTCGGCCGCGGCATCCCGGATGATCTCCCTGACGTTGAGCGGCGTGCCCTTGCGCTCGGCGATCTGGCGGTAAATGTTTTCCACCATCACCACGGCGGCATCCACCAGGATGCCGAAGTCGATCGCGCCGATGGATAACAGGTTGGCCGAGGCACCCTGGAGATCGAGGCAGATAAAGGCGAACAGCAAGGCCAGCGGAATGGTGACGGCGACGATCAGGCCGGCGCGAATGTCGTAGAGGAAGAAGATGAGGATCACGACGACCAGCAGCATGCCCCGCAGCAGGTTGTCCTTCACGACTTGCGTGGTCAGCGCGATCAGGTCGGTGCGGTCGTAGAAGGGCACGACCTTGACGTCCTTGGGCAGGATCTCGTCATTGAGCTGCTTCGTCTTCGCCTCGACCCGCTTGAGTACGTCCTGGGTTTTCTCGCCGGTGCGTAGCAGGATCACGCCTTCCACGGCGTCGTCCTGCTTCTCGTAACCGAACTCACCCAGGCGCGGGGCGATGCCGATGACCACGCGGCCGACGTCTTTCACCAGCACCGGGACTCCGTCGTGCACCGCCAGCACCACGTTGCCGATGTCCTCGACCGTGTCCACGCGACCTTCGCCGCGCACGTAATAGAACTGGCCGCCCTGCGAATAGAAGCCGCCACCGGCATTCGCATTGTTGGCACCGAGGGCGGTTTCCACCTGCACCGCCGACAGGCCGACCGCGGCCAGCTTCGCCTGGTCGAGCAGCACCTGGTATTGCATGGTGCCGCCGCCGAAGCCCGAGTCGTCCGCCACGCCGGGAACGGAGCGGTATTGCGGCTCGACGGTCCAGTCCTCGAGCGTCTTCAGCTCCATTGGCGACCGGTCCGGGCTTTGCAGCACGTAGCGGTAGATCAGGCCGGAAGGTGCCGACAGCGGCGATACCGACGGCGTGACGCCACTGGGCAGATCGAGATCGCCCATCCGGTTGAAGACTTCCTGGCGGGCGAAGTACTTGTCGGTGCCATCCTCGAACGTGAGCACCACGTCGGACAGGCCGTATAGCGAAATCGAACGCGTATTGACCGTCTTCGGCACGCCGTTCATGCCGAGCTCGATGGGCACGGTGATCAGCCGCTCCACTTCCTCGGCGGCATGTCCGGGCCACTGCGTGACGATCTCGACATTCGGCGGCGAGAGGTCCGGATAAGCGTCTACCGGCAACCGTTGCAGCGAACGGGCGCCAGCGCCGGTCAACAACAGCGTCATCAGGATGACGAGGAGAGGCTGGGCCAGTGACGAACCGACGATCCGGTTCATGATCGAGGCGGTTCGCGACGGGGTGTCGCTGGTGGGAAGCTGGTCGCTCATTGCGATTGCATGAACTGGACGAAGATGGCGCCGTCGACCACGATCCGGTCGCCGGCCTGCAGGCCCGAGGCGATATCGAAGCGGTCGCCGGAACGGTAGCCGAGGGTCACGGAGCGCCGCGCGAAACTGTCGTCGGGTTGGGCGACGTAGACGAAGGGCAGGTTTTCATCGTCACGCAGGATCGCCGAGACCGGCACCAGCAGTCCGTTGCTTTCCTGGCGCGCCTCGATGCGTACGCTGACGTACATCTGCTTTTTCAGGATCGCCGCTGGATTGTCGACGACCACGCGTACCGCCACGAGACGCGTGTCGGGATTCACCTGGGCCGCGATATTCGCCACGGTGCCGGTGAGGCTCTTCGCGCTGCCACCGATCGTCACCCCGGCCGTATCGCCGAGGCCAACGGAGTCGAGGTCGGACCCAGGCACCTGGGCCATGACCCAGACCCGTGAAAGATCGGCCACGGTAAAGCACGCCGTGGTGCCCGCCTGCAGCAACTGCCCGGGGGTGATCAGTTTCTCCACCACGGTTCCGGCGATCGGCGAGCGGATCGTGCCCACGATGTGCGATACCGGACGGCCTTGCTGGATGTCCTTGATCGCGCGTGGATCGACATTCAGTGCTACCAGCGCCTGCAGCGCCGCGTCGGCATCCGCGTCGGCATTGGCGGCGTCGGTTTCCGCCTGGTCTTCCTCGCGCCGGGCGACGCCTTGATGCTCGACCAGGTCTTTTTCCAGATCGGCGAGCCGGCGCGCGGTATGCGCGGTGGCCAGGGCTTTGCGATAGGCGCCGACGGCGGAGGCAAAGTCGGGCGAGTCGACCACGGCCAGCGGATCGCCCTTGCCGACCTTGTCGCCCTGGGCGACGAGCAGTCGCGACACCGGTCCGGAAAACGGCGCCAGTACGCTGGTGGCCTGGTCGTTATCGAAGTCCACCGTGCCGGTGACCTCGATCGCCTTGTGATAGGCGGTCGGTGCCACCGTGTAAAGGTGGATGTTCTGGCGCTGCGCCGCCGTCAGCGCCACGTTGCTCGCGGTGACCGAAGCCGCAGGCGTATCGCTGCCGGTCTTCGACGAACATCCGGAAACCGGCACGATCGTCACCATCGCCATGACGACGACGGTGCGCGCAAGCACGCGCGCGCCCGGTATCCGGTGGAGCGATTCATTTGCCATCTTTGTCCTGGATAAGATCCGTACGATTCCACCAACCGCCGCCCAGCGCCTGGAACAACGCCGCCGTATCGGCGTAACGGTTGGCCTGGGCCTGTACGAGGTCGATCATTGCCTGCTGGTAGGCCTGTTCGGCGTTCAGCAGCGCAAGGTTATTGGCGTAGCCGGACTGCAACTGCCGTTGGGACAGATCGAGCGTGACCTTGGCGGCACTGACCGCAGCGGCGGCGGCCTTCAGACCTTCGGCGTCCTGCTCCAGCGCGGCCAGGGTATCGGCGACGTTCTGCACCGCGTTGAGGACCGTGCTCCGGTATTGCTCCGACGCCTGCACGTAGGCTGCCCTGGCAGCGCGCTCCTGGTGCAGCAGGGTTCCGCCCTGGAAAACCGGCGCGGTCAGGTCGGCGCCGAGCGCCCAGAAGCCGGTACCCGATTTGAAGACCTCGCCGATCGCCAGGGCCGTGCTGCCGGCGTTCCCGCTCAACTCGAAATCGGGTAGTCGGTTGGCGACGGCGATACCGATCTGCGCGCTGGCGGCATGCATATTGGCTTCGGCCTGGAGCACGTCGGGACGTTGCGCCACCAGGTTCGCCGGAAGGCTCACCGGCAACTCCCGCGGTAATTGCAGGCTGGAAAGCTCGAACGTCGCCGCCGGTCCCTGGCTTGGGAACGCGCCGACCAGTACGGCAAGCAGGTCGCGTTGCTGGGCAAGCTGCTTCAGCAATGGCGGCAGCGTGGCGTTGACCTGGGCGAGCTGGGATTCCTGCGCGGCCACGTCCAGCCCGCTGGCATAACCCTTGTCGAACTGCCGCTGCAGGATATGGACCATGTTGGTGTTGAGGTCGATGAGCTGCCGCGTCGTATCGATCTGCGCGCGCAGCGCCGCCTCCTGCACGGCGGCGGCCACCACGTTGGTGCTGAGGGTGATCTGCGTCGCGATCATCTGGAAGCGGATGGCCTGTTCCTGCGCCTGCGCCGACTCGGTGGTCCGGCGATTCAGGCCGAACAGGTCCGGCGCATAGGACACGCTGACCTGGGGGGTGAACAGGTTGTACTGGAACGCGTTCGAGCTCGGCGTGGGCGCGATGGTTCCCGCCTGCTTCTGCCGGCTGGCGGAAAAACTCGCCGCGACCGTGGGGTAGTAGACGCCGCGCTGCGCCAGCGTGGTTTCCCTGGCCACCGACAAAGCCGCCTGCGCCGCTTTCAGGTCGGCGTTGTTCTTCAGCGACTGCTCGATCAGTGCGTTGAGCGATGCGGAATGAAACAGGGTCCACCAGTCGCCCTGGATGTCCGCACCCTTCGCAAAATGCTGCGATTCACCAGCAACGATTCCCGCACTGCCGGCCGTGGTTGTGAGCGCATGATCGGTGTAATCGCCGATTTCCGGTGCTGCGGGCTTCTTGAAATCGGGGCCCACGGCGCAGCCGGATACGAGCAGCAAGGCCAGGGACACCATCAAACAAGGGAGGCGCGGCGACGATGACGGCCCAGCGGACGACGAGACATGCATTGCGAGATCGGTGCTCTTTTCGGTCAATCTTGCTGAATGGATCGGCCCGGCTGTATCCGGGTGAGAAGTGTCGACGTTCGCTGGCGCTCGTCCGATTCCATCGGTGTCGCAAGATATTTTCGTCCGGCTATGCCTGAGATCGTCCTGGATGAGCGGATCATATAACGCGAGCGGGATGGGCCGCATGGTGCCGTCGACCTACCGTTCCACGGGCATGCACCCCGCTTGGCCCTGGACCCGGGTTCAGCGTTGAGCGTTGCGTTGCAGCCGGCTAGTCTGCCGCCATGAACAAACCCACTCTTGTCCTTGTCACGCTTCTTGTCGGCGGCGCGACCGCCGTCGCCGCAGCGGCTGCTTTCATTTATTCCGGCGTCTACGACGTTGGTGCGGACGCTCCACACAGCCGGCCTGTACTGGCGATCATGGAGGTTGCCCGCTCCCGCTCCATCGCACGGCATGCGCGCGATATCCAGGTGCCCGATCTTGGCGATGCGCAGCTGGTCCTCAAGGGCGCTGGCCAATACGCGGCGATGTGCACGCAATGCCATCTGAAACCCGGCATGAAGGATTCGGAGATCCGCCCCGGGCTCTATCCGCGGCCGCCGGACCTGACGAAGGTCCGCGTCGATCCGAAGGAAGCGTTCTGGGCGATCAAGCATGGCATCAAGATGAGCGCGATGCCGGCATGGGGTGGCAGCCACGACGACGATACGATCTGGAGCATGGTCGCCTTCCTGCACAAGCTGCCCGAGCTGACGCCTGCCGGGTACAAGGACATCGTCGCCAGGGCACCGCCGGACGACGATATGGCTACAGGTGATGACGACAGCGGCCACGACATGGTCATGCCGAAGCCTGCTGCGGATACCCACGAGCACGCCGAGTAGCCCGGCGATAGCTGGCTCGTCGCTATACCTTCCGCGCGACGAGTTCCTCGAGCAGGGCCAGCAGCATCTGCGCGTCGAACAGGGCGGTATAGGCCAGGCGCTTGGTCGTGCCGTCGCGCAGGGAGAAGCTGATTCGCGATGTCCAGGCGGAAACGTCCATCGCGACGATATCGGCGATGCGGACTTCGTCGTTGCCGAAGCTGAGTGCGTACTGGCTGAGCTGGATCGTCTCGGTGCTGACCTTCAGATACGTGTCGATGCCGAGGACGAAGTTCTTCTGCAATTGCCCCATCGCACCGATGACCTTGAACTCCAGCGTGCGACCGCGCTCCAGCTCGTCGATCAGGATCGGCGCCCTGGTTTGCAGGTAGCCCTGCATGAGGGTGTCCATGAAGCGGCGGTAGCCGCTGAGCTGGGCATTCACCGAGCCCCATTCCTGGCTGCCCGTCTTGCGCCAGGCCAAGCCGACCGGCATGCCGTGGCGATAGAACTGGCAGGTCTCGGCGATCTCGCGGTATGGCCATTCCCGCGCCGAGGGTCCTTGCACGCCTTCGGTGCCGAGCAACCAGACACCCCGGCGAATATAGAAGGCAGCGGCGAATAGCAACACGCCGACCACCGAGCAGCCGATGAGCGCATGGTTGACCATCTCGAGGCCTTCCGGCCGGGCGTTGCCCCTGACGGTGATGAGCAGCACTGCACAGGCGAGCAGCATCGTGGCGAAAATCATGATCACGATAGCGAGCGCGGAATTCTCGCGATGCTTGCTGACGACATTTCCGATCGACATGAGTAGCCTTGGATCCATGGGCCGGCGCGCGGCATCCGCGCGATGTTACCCATTTGCATTCGTAGCTACGTGTCAGCCTGCCGCAAGAACACGCGACATGCCCGCAGCGTGACGTGGATCACCAGTCGGTCGGGCGATAATCCTTCAGGAACTGACCCCAGACATGCTGGCCGGTGTTGATGCCGCTGATGATCGGGTCGACGATACGCGCGGCGCCATCGATGATATCCAGCGGCGGATGGAAGCGCTCCTCGAGCACTTTCTTCGCGGCGAGCTCGGCCGGATCCTCGTCGGTCACCCAGCCGGTGTCGACGCTGTTCATATGGATGCCGTCGTTCTGGTAATCGGTGGCCGAGGTCCGCGTCATCATATTGAGCGCGGCCTTGGCCATATTCGTGTGGGGGTGCCGCGTGGTCTTGAAGCTGCGGTAGAACTGGCCTTCCATCGCCGAGACGTTGACGATGTGCTTGTCGCGTTCGGGCGTGCGCAACATCAGCGGCTTCAGCCGCGCATTGATCAGGAACGGCGCGATCGCATTGACCAGCTGTACTTCCAGCAACTCCACTGATGGCACCTCGGCCATCAGCAGGCGCCAGGAATTGCGTTCGCGAAGGTCGATCTGCTGCAGGTCCTGGTCGAGGCGGCCTTCGGGGAACAGATGCTTCTGCGCCAGCAGCTCCTCGGGCAACAAGGGCATCTGCGATAGCTCGGCGGCGCGGGTCAGGCCGGGCACGGAAGAACGCTGTCCCGCCATCGCCATCGACGATGCATCGGCCTCGGGCAGGATGTTCGATCCGCGCAGGCCTTCGTATTCGCCGACCAGGGCGCGCACATGTTCCGGCAGTTCGTGCAAGGCGGCGGTCTCGCCTTCCATCATGTGCGCGTAGAACTCCGGCGGACGGCGCACGGTCTGGCAGGCGTTGTTGATAATGAAGTCCAGGCGCGGGCGTGTCGCGATCAGCTCGTGGCAGAAGGCCTCGACGCTGGGTGTGTGCCGCAGGTCCAGGCCGTAGATCTGCAGGCGATCGCTCCACTCGGCAAAGTCCGGTTCCTCGGCATAGCGCGCCGCGGAGTCGCGCGGGAAACGCGTGGTGACGATCAGCTCCGCGCCGGCGCGCAGCAGCTTCAACCCAGCCTGGTAACCGATCTTCACGCGGCCGCCGGTCAGCAGCGCCACGCGTCCACGCAGATCCACCAGCTCCGTGCGTTTCGCGTAATTGAACGCGGCGCATTCGGGACACAGCTGGTCGTAGAAGAAATGGATGTTGGTGTATCGCGCCTTGCACACATAGCAATGCTGCGGCAGGGTCGATTCGCGCGGCTGCGCGGCATCGGCATCGGCATCGGCATGGATGTCCTGTGCCTCGAAACCCAACGGGGCAAACACGTTCGGCGTGCTGAAGACCGGCTTGCGGCGAAGCTCGCGAATCCCGGTCTGGTTCAGCACGGCATCGTCGGCACGGATCTTCGCCGCATAGCGCGCCTTTTCCGCCGCCTTGAGCTTGACCCGCCGCGCCACGGGGTCGGGGTCATACACGCTGGCCACGGCCTGATGCAGCCGCCCGCGATCGGCCGCGGGCAGGCGCTCGAGCAGCTGCGGGTCCGCCGCGAGCGCTTCGAGCAGCTCCGTCGTGTCGCGCAGGCGCGCCAGCAGGGCGAGATCCGCGTCATCCTGCGCGGGCGGGATGGGATTGTGGGTGTTCAAGGAAGGGGTCCGGATCGGCAAGGCGGTGATGCAGACCCGCTATTTTGCCCGTTTTGGCCCCTGGCTGCCTGAAGCGCCGGATATCGCAAGCCCGCCCGGGTCAAAAGAGATCGACCCGGGCACCGGCCTCGGCGAGAATCGGGCGGGCCATCCATCCCCTTGCGAGGTCGAACACGGCATGAAATCCATCGCAGCACTCTTTCTCGGCCTGCTTTCCTGCGGCCTCGCCATGGCGCAGACGGCGCCCGAAAACAACCTCAGCCAGCGCTATGCCGCGGACGAGCAGCGCCTCGCCGACTGGCCGGAGCTGAACCGCTATCGCGCCGACAACGCTGCTTTACCGGCACCGAAGAGCGGCGAGGATCGCGTGGTCTTCATGGGCGATTCGATCACCGATTTCTGGGGTCGTAGCGTCGGCACGTTCTTTCCCGGCAAGCCGTATGTGAATCGCGGCATCAGTGGCCAGACCACGGCGCAGATGCTGATCCGCTTCCGTGCCGACGTGATCGCGCTGAAACCGCGCGTCGTGGTAATCCTCGCCGGCACCAACGATCTCAACGGCAATACCGGCCCGGCGACGCTGGGCATGATCGAGGACAACCTGCAGTCGATGGCCGAGCTTGCACGCGCCAACGGCATCAAGGTGGTGTTCGCCTCGGTGATGCCGGTTCATGATTATGTCGACCCGAAGCAGTCGTCGCGGCGTTCGCCGCAGAAGATCGTGGCGTTGAATGCGTGGATGAAGGCATATGCCGGACGCGAGCATGACGGCTACGTGGATTACTACACTCCCATGCTTGACGGTAAAGGCATGTTGAAGCGCGAGCTCAGCGACGATGGCTTGCATCCGAATGTCGCGGGTTATGCGGTGATGGCGCCGCGGGCCGAGGCCGGGATCAGGCAGGCGTTGGGGCACTGACGATTGCCTGCCCACCCTCACCGTCAGCCCGGCGCAGGCCCATTGCTGATCGAGGAAAAGAGGCCACCCCGATCGCGTGCCGGCTGATCGCCGTGTGCCTACGGTCGCCAGCGTGAAAGGTCTGGCTCCAAAGGACTCGCGAACAGGGTTCGCTCCCACAAGGTCACGGCAACCTGCTCCTGTGGGAGCGAACCCTGTTCGCGAGTCCTTTGGGGCCGTGCCCGGCCCGTTCGCCGGCTTGACTAAAAACATGGCGCGTAGCGCCTCCGCTTAATCGGAGCCCTCCGAAAACAACGGCGCGATAGGCGCCGACACGATCACGAAAGCGCACCCAAAGCGTGAAGTCAATGCACGTAGTTGAGCGCGATCGCCGGTGTAACGGTAGTCGTCGTGCCATGCCCACCCAGGATCACCCGCGTACCGAACAGGATGCCGATGTTCGGCGACCAGTTGTATTCGATGGCCGGGGCGAAGCCGTAGGCATTGCTTGAACCTGTCTTGCGACGGACGGGAACGGGTATGTCGACCCCGAGGAGGTCATAGCCGCTGACCGTGGTATCGCGGTAATGGCTGTAGATGAGATCGAGCGCCATCACCCAGTTCCGGGTCACGCTGTATTCCACCGCGCCGTCGACCGAGAACGAACTGCCGGGGCTGGCCTTGCCATGGAAGTTCGGGCCGGTGCCGTACACGCTCACGCCATCGATGTCCGCCCTGCGCGACCACGCCGCCGACAGGTCCAGGCGTGCGCGCAGGATGCGACCGTTCGCCAGCCAGAAATAGCTCTGCGAATTGAGGCTCAGCGTCGTGCCATAGGCGCCGCTGCCCATGCCGTCCGC
>DASYLE010000002.1:0-4324 GCA_036009745.1 Luteibacter sp.
ACGTTCGGACACAGGGGTTGCTTCCTTCCAGGCCACGGGGATGGGCACCTCTTAAGCAGAAAAGTCCGCCCGAGGTGTAACCCATGTCCCCGCACACCTGTTACCCATGTCCCCGGTCCGTACACCTGCGCCGGGGTGACGATGAGGGGCATGGGTGCCGCGCCTTGCTCTGCGCTTCGTTCTTGATCGTCATACCAGCGCAGGCTGGTATCCAGTGGCCTCGGTGGTCGGTGGTCGCCGCTGGAACCCGGCCTGCGCCGGGGTGACTGTGAGGGGGATACGTGCCGCGCCTTGCTCTGCTCTTCGCTATTGATCGTCATACCGGCGAAGGCCGGGATGACGGTGACGGGTGCCGAGCGTCGCTATGATCTGGGCATCGGCTCGCGCCAGGACCAGGAGTTCCTAATCCATGTCGCTCGAACGCTTTCCCCGTTTCACCTTGCTGGACGGCCCGACGCCCTTGCAGCGCCTGCCGGCCCTGAGCACAAAGCTCAATATCAACCTGTTCGTCAAACGCGACGACATGCTCGGCCTCGGTGGCGGCGGCAACAAGCTGCGCAAGCTCGAATTCCTGCTCGGCGACGCGCTGCGTTCGGGTGCCGATACGCTGATCGCCGTCGGCGGCGTGCAGTCCAACTTTGCGCGCCTGCTGGCCGCTGCGGCCTGCAAGGCAGGTGTGCAATGCGAGTTGGTGCTCTCGCACATGGTGCCAAGGGACGATGCCGACTACCTGCAAAACGGCAACACGATACTGAATCGGCTATTCGGCGCGCGAACGCATGATCTCCCGGCATCGGTCGACGCGGTCGCCTATGCCAACGCCCGAGCCGCCGAACTCGAGCGCGAAGGCCGAAGCGTCTACGTCTGCCCACTGGGAGGCAGCTCCGCCGTCGGCTGCCTGGGCTATGTCGCCGGCGCGATCGAGATCGAACTGCAACGCGCCGAACAAGGCCTGCGCTTCGATCACATACTGCTACCCAACGGCAGCGGCGGCACCCAGGTCGGCCTGCTCGCCGGCGCCATCCTCCAGGGACAGGCTGTCGACACAATCAGCTCGTACAACGTGCTCGCGCCAGTTGAGAAAACCATTGAACAAACCGAGGTAAAGCTTCGCGAGACACTCGACCTGCTAGGCCTTTCGACAGACAGTGCAGAAGGCAGCGTGAAAGTCCGCGACGGTTACCGGGGCAATGGCTACGGTGTACCCACCGAAAGCATGCGCGACGCGCTCTCGCTGATGGCAACCACCGAAGGCCTGCTCCTCGACCCGGTCTACGGCGGCAAGGCCTTCGCCGGTCTGCTCGGCGATGTCCGGAGCGGATGGATCGCTCCGGGCAGCAACGTCCTGTTCGTCATGACCGGCGGCCTGCCTTCCCTGTTTGCCTACCGGGACGCGCTGACCTGAGCCGGCAGACCCTTGAGCTTCGATGCCGCTTCGCGCCGCCGGGCGAAATACGCCTCGACATCGTCATGCGCTATGTCTGGTCGAGGATCGGCCATAGCCTTCAGGACCTTTGCGCGAAACCACGCATCGTGTGCAGAGGAGGCCGTTCCATTCAAACGGCCTTCCCCTTGGTCGATCATCGACATCTTCTATTTATCCTCGAACAAATGCTTGAAGCGCGCCGGCTGCGAGCGGAGGTACTGTTTGGGTGCACGCACGGTGCCGCCCAACTCTGCCGCTGCGTGCCATGGCCAGCGCGGGTCGTAAAGGATAGTACGGGCCAGCGCGATCATGTCGGCGTCGCCGGTGGCGACGATGGCTTCGGCCTGTTCGTATCCGGTGATCAGGCCAACCGCGATCACCGGCATGCCGACGACAGATTTGACCGCGCGCGCGAAGGGCACCTGATAGCTCGGGCCTGCCGGGATCTTCTGTGCCGGATGCAGGCCGCCGCTCGATACGTGCATGGCGTCGCAGCCGCGCGCCTCGAGCGCCTTGGCAAAAACCTTGGTTTGTTCGACGTCCCAGCCACCTTCCACCCAGTCCGTGGCCGATACGCGCATGGTGACCGCCTTGTCCGCCGGGAAGGCTGCGCGCACCGCGTCGAAGACTTCGAGCGGGAAACGCATCCGGTTCTCCAGCGAGCCGCCGTATTCGTCGGTGCGGTGGTTGGAAAGCGGTGACAGGAACTGGTGCAGCAGATAACCGTGGGCGCAATGCAACTGGACCGCGTCGATCCCGATGCGCGCGGCGCGAACGGCGGCGGCGACAAACGCGTCTCGTATCCGATGCAGCCCCTCACGATCGAGCGCCACCGGAGAGGCATCGCCCTCACTGAAGGGAATCGCGGAGGGCGCTTCCGTCTGCCAGCCATGCGCGTCACTGGAGGGGATCTGCCGACCACCAGCCCACGGCACCTCGGTCGAGGCTTTGCGGCCGGCATGGTTCAGCTGGATGGCGATCGGTATATCCGACCAGCGACGGACGCTTTCCAGCACCTTGCGCATGGCGGCTTCGGTTTCGTCGTTCCACAACCCGACGTCGGCCCAGGTGATACGGCCTTCCGGCAATACGCCGGTCGCCTCAATCGTCAGCAAAGCGGCGCCGGAGATGGCCAGATGACCCAGATGCATCTGGTGCCAGTCGTTCATCAGCCCGTCGTTGGCGGAGTACTGGCACATCGGTGCGATGACGATACGGTTGGACAGCTCGAGGTTGCGGACACGGATGGGCTGGAACAGCGCGGGGTGGGACATGACAATCTCCGAAGTTACTTCGTATTCGATCTTTCAATTCTTGAATGGGCCGCGGATACGGACCGAATGTTCGCTGCCCGCCAGGCTCTGGGCCGGTCAGGCTATGGACCAGGTACTTTTTAGTCCGGGCTTATGCGGCATAAGATGACCCGTATCCAGTCGATCCACAAGATCGTTACCGGGATCGACACTCGTAACTTTGATTCACGAAACCGAGGTGAGCCATGGACAATCGCGCCGGCGAGATGGAAGCCTTCATGAGGGTAGTCCAGGCGGGCAGCTTCGCGGGTGCCGCGCGTAGTTTCGGGTTGTCGCCGTCGGCGATCAGCAAGCTGGTCGCGCGACTGGAGAGCCGCCTGGGCACGCGACTGATCGTGCGGACCACGCGCACCTTGCAGCTCACGCCGGAAGGCGAGACCTACTACGCACGCGCACTGCGTGTGCTTGCCGACATCGACGAGACGGAACGGCTGGTATCGCATGGCGGCGTCGCCGCGCCATCGGGCAAGTTGCGAGTCAACGCGTCGGTTTCCTTCGCCGTGCGCAAGATCGTACCGATCGTACCCGCCTTCCTCGCCGCCTATCCGCGCGTCGAACTGGATCTGTCCCTGAATGACGGCGTCGTCGACCTGGTCGAAGACCGCGCCGACATCGCCATCCGCACCGGCACCTTGCGCGACTCGGGCCTGAAGGCGCGCAAGATCTGCGAAGCCAGGCACATCGTACTTGCCTCGCCCGCTTACCTGCAGCAATACGGCGTGCCCGAGAACCCGACCGATCTCGCCCGGCACAATTGCCTGGCTTTCAACCTCGGGCGCGCACTGAACGAATGGCCCTTCGTCGATCCCGTCAGCGGGCAGAGCAAGCCCTTGCCGATCACTGGCAATTTCCGTGCGAACAACGGCGAGACCCTCAGGCGCATGGTGCTGGATGGACTTGGTGTCGCGCGGCTGTCGACCTATCAGATCGACCAGGACGTAGCCCAGGGTCGACTCGTGCCCGTGCTGGAACGCTTCAACCCCGGCGACCTGCAGGTGATTCATGCGGTATTCGTAGGCCACGAACATCTGGCGACGCGCGTGCGGGCCTTTGTCGATTTCGTCGCCGAGAACATTCCGCGAACCGAGGTAGCGCGCTCTATCTGAGGTGAATTCCGGCGGCAGGCTAGCGAGCCGACCAGTCGCTCGCGTCCGTTTCGTATCTCACGACGCAGAGGACGGCGAACGATTGGCGACGGCGTTGCAAACCATGCTGCCGGGTTGAACTACCACATCGACTAGGTTCAACCAGCGCTCGCGCCAGCGAAGCAGTAACAGGACAAGGATGTCGAGTTGCGCGAGTTCTTCGCGGAGCATGGCAAGGTTGCTTTGCTTCTCGACGCGTTCGGCAAACGGTCCACGAGCGCGACGGGACAGTTGGAAGCGCGCCGTCCTCGCATGCCAGCGACCATGCACGAAGGCGTTACGCCGGCTGCGCAAGCGATCGATGCGCCGATACAAGGGCAGGAATTCGTTGAAGCGGAGTGGCTCCTGGCCCTGTTGCAACGCGAGTACATCCCGCAAGGCATCCAGCCGCGGCTTGAAGACCAGCCGGTCAACCAGCGGTCCGGACAATCTCCCGCCCG
>DASYLE010000003.1:0-20450 GCA_036009745.1 Luteibacter sp.
TTCAACGGGCGATGATCTGGAATCGCTTACTCCAGCTAAGGCGTGGCGGTAGGAATTCCTGCCTGTCAGTTGACCTTCACATACAAAAATTCAAAAGATCAGGAGAACGCTCATGTTTTTAGTCATGGGAATTACGGGAAAAGTCGGCGGCGCAACGGCAAGGCATCTGTTAGCGCAAGGCAAGGAAGTGCGCGCGCTCGTCCGGGATCGCGAAAAGGCGGCGAAGTGGGCCGACGAAGGCGTGCACCTGGTAGACGGCGACTGGAATGATTCGGCAGCCATTGAGATGGCGCTTAGGGATGTCGAAGGCGCGTTTGTCATGTTACCGGCGGTATGGGCGCCTTCGCCTGATTACAAAGAAGCGAAGGCCATGATTGCAAACTACGTCGGTGCGCTTGCCCGGGCAGCGCCGCCGCGGGTGGTAGCACTCTCATCAATGGGTGCGAACAGAACCAGCGGGCTGGGGATGATCACGGCACTGTCGCTTCTGGAGCAAGGATTTCGCGACCTGACATTGCCGATCGCCTATGTGCGCGCCGGCGGGTTTTTCGAGAACTTCCTCTACGGCTTACATGTTGCCCAGGGTGGCACGCTACCCGTCTACTACAACCCGACAGATCGGAAATCAACCATGGTCGCGACCAATGATATCGGCGCCGAGGTCGCAGCACTCCTGACCGGGCCGGCATGGTTGGAGCATCGGGTCATCGAGCTCGGTTCAATGGTCAGCGCGGACGAAGTAGCGACACAATTGGGTGAAGTCCTGAAGGTCGACGTCAAAGCTTTTGCTGTCCCACGGGGCGGTTGGCCGGCAGCGTTCGAGCAGCTCGGTATTCCGATAGGCCAGACAGGACCGGCCGAAGCGATGTTTGACGCCGTC
The DNA here is from genome assembly GCA_036009745.1 of Luteibacter sp. Lineage (GTDB taxonomy): Bacteria > Pseudomonadota > Gammaproteobacteria > Xanthomonadales > Rhodanobacteraceae > Luteibacter. The sequence goes on from DASYLE010000003.1 coordinate 881, forward strand.
AACTCAGGCTGGATGGACCTCGGGGTCGAGGGTACACAGCAGGTCTCGGGCACCACGTCCGCCCGCGATGTCTTCGCGGCGGCCCAGAAGGCCTTAACGACATAGGTCCGCGGATCAGCGATGGGATACGACTTTCGCGGGAGCTAACCGGGCCTGGTTGTCTTACCCGGACCCGGTTCGGCTTTTCGGCTTGCAGCAATAACCCTCAACCAGTGAGCCACACGCGAATCAATGACAGGAGCTTGTCGATGTCGAGGGGCTTTGCCACGTAGTCGTTGGCGCCCGCTTGCAGGCATTGCTGCTGGTCGTCCGGCATGGCCTTGGCGGTCAGGGCGATGATGGGCAGCTTTGCGAAGCGCGGGTCCTGGCGAATCTCGCGGGTGGCGGTCAGCCCGTCCTTGACCGGCATCATGATGTCCATGAGAACAAGATCGACAGCTTCCGCAGGCTCCCTGGCGGATGCGTCGAGCATGTCGATGGCCTCCTGGCCGTTGCGGGCGATGGTGACCACGCAACCATGGGGTTCAAGGACGCTCATGAGCGCGTAGACGTTGCGCACGTCGTCTTCGACGAGAAGGATGCGCCGTCCCTCCAGCGTTGCATCCCGGTGCAATGCGGCGCGAATCATGCCCTGCTGCGGCTCGGGGAGCTCGGCGATGACCCGGTGCAGGAACAGCGACACCTCATCGAGCAGCCGCTCGGGCGAGCGTGCACCCTTGATGATGATGGAGCTCGAATAGCGCCTCAGCCGCTCCTCTTCGGACGACGACAGGACCCGTCCGGTGTAGACGATGACCGGGGGAAACGCATAGGCCTCCTGGCTGCTGAGGGTTTCCAGAAGCGCAAAGCCCGATGTGTCCGGAAGGGACAGGTCGAGCACCATGCAATCGAAAGTCTGGTGCCGGAGCAGCGACAGACAGTCGGCCGCCGTGGTGGCGCCGACGGTCTCGACGTCCGCCGAGGCAAGCAGTTGGCGGATGGCATCGAGCTGGACGGCGTCGTCCTCGACTACAAGCACGCGACGCGGCCGCTGGGACAAGCGGGCCTCAAGGGAATTGAGTACCTGGACGAGCTCCTCGTGGGTCGTCGGCTTGATGAGGTAGCCGACGGCACCGAGGGCGAGCGCTGTGCGGGCGTAGTCTCCTGCCGAGACGACGTGGATGGGGATGTGCCGGGTGCGAACATCGTGCTTGAGGATGTCGAGCACGGACAATCCGGACTGATCCGGCAAACCGATGTCGAGCACGATGGCATGGGGCATCTGTTCCCGGGCCACCACCAGGGCCTCGCCCGCGGTGGGAGTGACAAGCGCCCGGAATCCCATCTCGGTCGCCAGGTTGCTGACGATGTCGGCGAACACACCATCGTCTTCGATGATGAGAATGAGGCGGCGCGGGTCCGCCGGATCTCCCTGGACGGGCTCCTCAATGCGCAGCGACACCGGCCGGGGCGCAGCCCGGGGACGCTGGACCGGCAAAGCAGGCATCGGGGCCGGCGTCGGCGCCACGCTGGGTTGGCTCGGTGCGAGACGGACGGGAACGGTGAGGATAAACGTGCTGCCCCGGCCGGGCTGACTCGCCACCGTGATGTTCCCGCCGAGCAGGCGGGCGAGTTCAAGCGAAATCGACAGCCCGAGACCGGTACCGCCATAGCGTCGACTGATGGAACCATCGGCTTGCTGGAACGCATCGAAGATGCGCGCCTGCTGCTCTGGCGCGATGCCGATGCCGGTGTCCGTCACCGAGAAGGCGATGGTTCCCTCCTGAGCCGGATGGACGTCCAACGTCACGCCACCGGACTCCGTGAACTTGAGGGCATTCGACAGCAGGTTCTTGAGAACCTGTTCGACGCGCTGCCGGTCGCTTTCGACGAAGGCCGGGCAGTCGACCGATGCCGACACCGCGAGCGACAGCCCCTTTTCCAGGGCCACCGGCCTAAACAGCGCCGAGAGATCGTTGAGAAGACCTTCCATCGGGAACGCCTCACCACGCATTTCGACGTGACCCGCCTCGATCTTCGACAAGTCGAGGATGTCATTGATGAGGGTCAGCAAGTCAGTGCCGGAGGTGTGGATGGTCTTTGCAAACTTGACCTGCTCCTCGGTCAGGTTGCCGCGCGGATTGTCGGCGAGGAGCTTGGAGAGAATCAGCGCGGAGTTCAGCGGCGTGCGAAGCTCGTGACTCATGTTGGCCAGGAACTCGGACTTGTACTGGCTGGCACGGAGGACTTCGCGGGCCTTGGCCTCGATGGCTTCATTGGCAAGGGCCAGTTCGTCACGCTGGGCTTCAAGTTGCTGGGATTGTCCGGACAGGTGCGCGTTGGTCTGCTCAAGCTCCGCCTGTTGCGATTCAAGTTCGTGCTGCGACGCCCGCAATGCCTGGCTTTGTTCCTCGAGTTCCTCGTTGGAAACGCGCAGTTCCTCGCTCTGCGCCTGGAGGGTCTCCGACTGGCGAACGGTTTCTTCGAGGAGCCTGCCCAGTTCGGCGCGGTAGGCCGCCGAACGCAGCGCAACGCCAATGGCCGGCGAGGCTTGCTCAAGGAGGGCGACGACATCCGCGTCGACCGATTTGAAGAAGCCGAGCTCGACAACACCATGAACCGTGCCGTCATTGATGCCGGGCGCAATCACCAGGTGACGCGGTGGCGCTTTGCCCAGGCCCGACCCGATCTTGAAATACCCTTCCGGCACATCGCTCACGACCACGACACGCTGCTCGTCGACTGCGCGACTGAGCAGGCTGCCGGATGGCGTTACGGCACCAATGGCACGGTCATCCGCTGCCACACCGACAGCGCCTGCCCGTTCAAAGCCCGCGGCGCCTGGAGTGAACAGAATCCCGGCCTCGGCACCGAGGAAGCGGGCAAGAAAGGAGAGGATGACGCTGGCGAGCTCCCCGATGTCCTTGTCGCCAGCCATGGCCACCCCCAGCTCGAGCCGACCAGCCTGAAGCCAGGCGTCACGCTCCCGGGCCGCCGTATTGCGCCGGATAAGGATGGCGACAAACAGTGTCAGGGCGATGCCGAGAACAGCGCTCGCAGCCCCGGAGGTCAGCGCGGTGCTGTAAGCCGTCTCCATTTCCGCCAGGCGCTTCGTCCGCTGGTCAGACTCCACGGTCCGCATGACAGCAAGCCGCGAACGAATGTCGTCCATGGCGGTCTTGCCCCGGTCGGAGTTGACAACCGCAAGCGCTGGCTCCGGCCCCTGGGTACGCCGAAGGGTGATGGTCTCCTGTAGCTCGTTGAGCTTATCCTGGACGCGCGCGGCAAACTCCTTTGACCGCATCAACTGACCTGCGTCCCCCGCCATCGCGGCGCGAACGGCATCCAGGCGGGTCGGAATGATACCGAGCGCGCTCTGGTACGGTTCGAGGTACTGTTCGTTGCCCGTCAGCAGGTAGCCGCGCTGGCCTGTTTCGGCATCCTGGATGCTCGAGAGGATGTCACCGAGCGCACCAACGGTTTCCTGGGATCGGATGACCAGTGTGTTGTCGTTGCGGATGGTCCGGATGTTGGACCATGCAACGATCCCGCTGCAGACAAAAAAAACGACGACGACGGCCAGTGCGATGAAGGTGCCGGCGTCGCTGCCTGCGCGGCTCGAGGGGCGGTTGCGCTTCGCATTTGAGTTCATGGATGGCAGGACATGCTGTCGGAGGGGGCTCGGTGGTGAGCGTGGACGTCAACGACCGCGAGCGGTTGGCGGCGCTGACAAGAGACGACGTCGATCCTGCTCACAGGCGCTCTCCCTCTGCTTGCCTTGACATGCCTCGGGGCAAGCGGACCTCGAAACGGACGCCGGCTTCACCGTTTTCGGCGTGCACCGAACCCCCGTGTGCGCGGACAAACTGGTCGACGATATAAAGCCCCAGACCAAGTCCGTCACTGGGATTGAACGCGCCCTTGAAGGGTTCAAACAGCCGGGGCAGGAGTGCATCCGCGATGCGGCCGGCGTTTTGCACGGAGAAGACGAGCGTGTCCGCACGGGTCCCGTTGACCTCGACGGAAATCGCCGTGCCTTCGCCGTGCTGGACGGCATTGCCGAGCAGGTTGGCGACCACCTGCCCCATCCGCACCTCGTCAAAGCTGCCCTGCAACTCGCCACCCGTCGACAGGGCGATGACACAGCCCGGGTGGGCGCGGCGCATCTCGGCAACCACGTCCTCACAGATCCGCCCCAGATCCCCGGGTTGCTGATCCACGGTCAGAATCGATGAGCGGATGCGCGAGAAGTCCAGCATTTGCTCAATCATGCGGGCCATGCGATCGGCACTGGCCCGGACAAAGGACGCTGTCCTGGCCAGCGTCGTGTTGGCGGTTTCGTCGAGGAGGCGGTCGGCGCAAAGGTTGATGGCCGAGAGCGGCGTACGAAGGTCGTGGGTGAGCACAGCCATCATGGTCTCGTTGAGTCCAAGCGAACGCTCGAGCTGCTCGTTTCGTTTCTCCAGTTCAAGGCGCTGCTGGTAGAGCTGGATGAAAACGCTGACCTTGCCGACGATGACCCGGGGCTCGATGGGTTTGTGGAGGAAGTCCACCGCGCCGGTGTCGTATCCCTTGAACGACCGCGCGGGATCGCTGGGCGAAGCCGTCAGGAAAATGATGGGCACGTGCCGGGTGCGTGAGGACCCCCGCATGAGCTCGGCAAGGGTAAATCCGTCCATCTCCGGCATCTGGACGTCAAGAAGCGCCAGCGCCACATCGAACCGGAGCAGCAGCTCGAGCGCTTCGGCACCTGACGAAGCCTTGAGAATGGTGACCTCCTCCCGGACCAGGAGTGCCTCCATCGCCGTGAGGTTTTGTGGGACATCATCCACGATGAGAACGTGGGTCATGCGCAATGGCTGCGGAGCTGCGAGCGACGCGCCGTTGATGAAACTCATTTGAGACCCCCCTGAAGCCTGTCACACATATCTTGCAAACGAAGGACTGCGTCGGCCCCGGCCAATGCCAAAGCCGATTCGGGCATCGTGGATGCAACGGCCTCGGAGGGGCACTGCACCCATGCCTTGCCACCTGCCCGCCTGACCAGCGCCATGCCCTCGCTGCCGTCGGAACTGGCACCCGTAAGCAGGATGGCCAGCAGCTCCTCGTCAAACACGGCGGCCGCTGATTCGAACAACACATCGATGGAAGGCCGGGAGAATTTTACCGGCTCATCGATCGACAGCGCGAGCGTCTCCCGGCTTTCGACCAGCAGATGGTAATCAGGCGGCGCAAAGACCACGGTGCCGGACCTGATGGGCTGCTTGTCCTCGGCTTCAAGGACAGGCAGCGCACACACGTTGCCGAAGAGCTCAGGCAGCGTGCTTGGACGGTCCGAGGAGATGTGCTGGACGATGAACACCGGTGGCTTGAATCCCCTGGGCAAGCTTGCCAGCAGGACGCGAAGTGCCTGGACACCGCCGGCCGACGCCCCGATGACCACCGCCCCGAATTGATGGGGAAGGTCGTTGCCCGTCATCACAAGCCCTTCCTCTGGTAGATGCGCTGCAAAGAAGCGAAGGGCTCGAACTTCTCCGCATGTGCGCCGAACTGGAGGGACTCCTTGCTGCCCAGGCCGAGGAACCCTTTTCGGACCAGCGCATCGGAGAAAAGGCCCACGGCACGGTCCTGCAAGGCGCGATTGAAGTAGATGAGCACGTTCCGGCATGAGACCAGGTGCACTTCGGAAAACACGGAATCCGTGGCCAGGCTATGGTCGGCAAAGACCACCTGCCTGGTCAGCCGCCGGTCGAACGCCGCATTGCCATAGACGGACGTGTAGTAGTCAGACAGGGACCCTCGCCCCCCGGCAGCCACGTAGTTGCGGCTGAACTGGGCCACGCGCTCGGTCCGGTAAGTGCCCCGCTCCGCCTTGGCCAGCGCGTCAGGATTGATGTCGGTGGCATAAATCATCGACCGCTCGAGCAGCCCCTCCTCGGCAAGGAGAATGGCCAGGGACCACACCTCCTCCCCGCTGCTGCATCCGGCCACCCACACCTTGATGGACGGGTACGTGGTCAGCACCGGCACGACCTCTTCCCTCAGGGCGCGGAAATAGGCGGGGTCGCGGAACATCTCCGAGACTTGGACCGTGAAGTACTGGATGGCCTCGGCGAAAAAGGCAGGCTCGTGGATGATGCGGTGTTGCAGGTCACTGACCCGCGCACACTCGAACCGAGCCATGGCATGGCGCACCCGGCGCCTGAGCGAACTCAAGGCATAGCCGCGAAAATCGTAGTGATAGCGCAAATAGACCGCATCGAGCAGCAGCCTGAGTTCGAGGTCGAAGAGTTCGGCCGCTTCGTCCATCACCAACGGACGCCCTGGGCTGGCAAGAAGGATAGGGAGTGACCGGCATCACCGGCACGGCAGCTCCCTTCATCGGCAAGCTGCGCGCAGGCAGGAACGGCTGTGACGCTGGCCCGAAGGTTGGAGTCCATGGGGAGTCAGACGAAAAAGGCGGGTGTGAATTTAACCGAACTTTCGTGTGAAGACATTGTGAGAGCGTCTTACTCGCTACTCGCCGGCCGGTTTGAACCCGGCCATGGTCACGGAACCGACGAGAAGCTTAGCGGGTTACCTATCCATGATTCGCAAGTTCTTGATCATGGAGCATGCACGAGCCCTCATTCCGCTGTTCGAACCGGTACTGCACGCTCTGGTTCGGCCTGACGGACTTCGACCAGGTGATGGCGCTCAAGGGCAAAACGTCAAGCTGCTCAAGGACAGCGCGAAATGGGAGCAACCCGGTACGCCGGGCGATCGCTATGAGCACGAGGTCTTCCGTTACACGGGCGCCATGCCGTCCGGATGCGGCTATACCCTTGAGATACGCCAGGGCATCATTCCCAACGATTTCCACCACCGCTACCGCGTGTCCACTTCGTTGACCTGGTAGCCGGGCGAGGGACCACGAACACCAGCGCACGGAGATTTCCTGGGCTTACGACGTTCAGGATGCTTGAACCTTGTGTGTTGGACGGAATGCAAAAAAAAGGCGTCAGCTACAGGGTAGCCAAGTGTTGTCAGCTCCACTCCGATGCCATGTCCAGAAAGGCCTGGCATGCCGCGGTTCGATACGCAGCCTTACGCTGAAGCAATGCCACCGTGCGCTGGGGCATGGCTTCCCGCAGCCTCACGGGACAAAGTCCTTCGTGTCGATGGGCGACTGCGCCGGGCAGCACGGTCGCAAGGCGATCGCTGTGCTGAACGATCTCGATGATCCCGCTGACTGAATTGGCTTCGATCGCAATATGGGGTTTGACCCCCTGCTCCTGGCAATAGCGGTCAATATGCCCTCGTGTCGCGAAATCGTCGCTCAACAGCACGAGCGATGCCTTCTCGAACTCGCCGATGGGTAGTGGACGCCGCCTGGTTGCGTATGGATGCATCTTGCCGACTACCACGGCAAGCGTTTCGACGAACCAGGCCCGACTTTCGATTTCCACCGACCGCGCCTCCATGAACCCGATGCCGATATCGAGATCGTCCTCGGCAAGCAAGGCCTCGATGTGGTCCTGGTTCACTTCCATGACGCTCAGATTGATCCCCGGATAGGTCGCGTTAAAGCGTGCCACCAATGGACCGATCAGATAGGCGGTGAACGTCGGCGTCATGGCCAACCTGAGATCGCCGCGAGTCAGCTCCCGCGCGTCATGAATGGCCCGCTTTCCGGCATCGAGATCCTGCAAGGCACGGCGGGCGTATTGCGCATAGGCCTTGCCCGCGTCCGTTAGCCGGATCGTGCGTCCGGACCGGTCGAGGAGCTGCGCGCCCAATGCATCTTCCAGTTGCCTGATCTGCTGGGACAGCGTCGGTTGGGAAACATGCAGCGCTTCGGCCGCGCGCGTGAAGTTCCGGTGCTCCATGACTGCAAGGAAGTAGCGAATGTGCCGCAGCAACATGGCGCCTCAACTATAGGGGGGGCTTATGGACCGGATAGTAAATCGATCTTGGACGTCATAGCTAACGCCAGCTCATTCTATCGGCAATCACACCGACCAGAACCCATGACGGCGAGCAATAGCGGCGCCGAACTAACCGTGTCTCAGGAGAACCCGACTGTGAAAACGCTCCATACATCCCCGCTCGGATGGATGCTGTCACTTGCCATCATGTCCGGTACATTGGCGGTTCCCACGATAAGTTTTGCCGAAGCCGCCAGTCCAGCCGCGGCAAGCGTCGACAAGGCGCCGAATGATTATTTCCACACAGGCGCCGGAGCCCGTTACCTGATTCGCGCCAAGGCCGATCTTGATATTGAACCCCAGCGTGACGGGATCACCGTGGTGCTGGGATCGGGTGGCAACATCACCGTGCTCTCCGGGGCAGACGGCAAGTTCCTGGTCGACGCCGGCATAAGCCCGTCGAAGGCCAAGTTGGAGGCGGCGTTCAAGCAGCTCGGACCCACGCCGGTCAAATACGTGGTCAATACCCACTGGCATTGGGACCACACCGATGGCAACGAGTGGTTGCACTTGGCCGGTGCGACCATCGTCGCGCAGCGGAACACGCTCAAACACCTGACCGAAGCCACGCGTGTCGACGACTGGAACTGGACCATGAAGCCCGTTCCCGTTGGCGCACGGCCGACACTCCTGGTGGACGACGAAAAGACGTTCGATTTCGATGGCACCAGGATCGAGGTAGAACATCTGGGCGCCGGCCATACCGATGGCGACCTCTGGGTCTACTTCGTCAAAGCCGACGTCCTGGTCCTGGGAGATACCTTCTGGAACGGCCACTTTCCGTTCATCGACAACCAGGACGGCGGCAATATCGACAGCGCCATCACGTGGGCCAACAAGGCCATCTATCGAACCACGGACAAGACCGTCGTCGTGCCCGGCCATGGTCCGGTCGGTACGCGCGCCGACCTGATTGCCTTCCGCGACATGCTGGTCGGGGTTCGTGACCATGTGAAAGCGCTGAAGCAGCAGGGCAAGTCGCTCGATGAGATCATCGCCGCTAAACCAGCCGCCGATTTTGACGCCAGATGGGGCGGTTTTGTGATCAATCAGGATCACTTCGTCACATTGGTCTATGCAGGTTTGTAGAGGACGACCAGATCGGTCTCTTTCCCACGACGGGAGCCCGGTCGGTGAAGCTGCTCAAGCACGGCAGCTTGAGGGCCTAACCCGGCATGCCGTACGGCATGCCCACCACTTATGCGGAGTTGACGCCGACTTGTTGGCGTTCATGCGGATGCCTGCTTGGCGAGCCCCGCCAACTTCGTTGAAGCGTCTGCCGGCCTTGCCTGGGCTGCGGCAAGCTCGCCCCGACGGAATAGTTGCTTGCCAAAAAGGCGGCTTTTTGCCCGGTCGAAACCCGGCAAGCCACACGCCTTAGAAATAAATTCCCAGGAATCGTCTACGTCGCGATCCGTTTCCACACTCCGGGTCGTCCTTGGTGTATCCCAACAAAAGGAGATATGCCATGTCCGACGAATCCGTTATCTTGATCAACCTGCTGAAGGTCGAACCCGGGAAGCAGGATGCGCTGATCGCGCTCCTGCAGCAGAACACCGATACGGTGATCCGCACGCTCCCGGGTTGGAAGACGACCCGGCTGATCGCGGCGAAGGATGGCGCCGGCGTCGTCATCTACTCCGAGTGGGACAGCCCTGAAGCCATCGAAGCGATGCGCTCGGATCCACGCATGAAAGCTTATTTTCCGAAGATCAGTGCGCTGGCGAGCCTGGACTCGATCGTCGGCTCGGCGGTACTGAGCGAAACCCGGTGACGGTAAGCTCACCATTGATCAAGGAGAGCCACAGTGGCTCGACCAGCACGGAAACTCCGAACGAAAAGGGCTCGGCGATGTCAGTAACCAAAGCAGTTTTTGTCCTGGTCCACGGCGGTTGGCACAATCATTCGGTGTGGGACAGGGTGACGCCAATCCTTGAAGCCAGCGGCTTTGCGGCTTTGACGCTTGACCTTCCCGGTGCGGGGGTAAACGCGATAGCACCGACGTCGCTCGGTCTTCGCCCGTTCGATCCCGCTGTGTTCGCCACCGAGCGGTCACCCATCGCCGGCGTTACGCAGGAGGAACGGACTCAAGCGGTCGTCGCGTTGGTAAAAGAAGCGGCGGCGCTCAGCGGAGGCAAAGTGGTCCTGGTCGGGCACTCGGCCGGCGGGATGACGATTTCGGCGGTTGCCGAGCAGGTTCCGGACCTGCTTCTCGCGGTCGTGTATCTCGCCGGATTCATGCTGCCGAACGGCATGCCGTTGCTCGCGATGCTGCAACATGAAACCCTGTCTTCGGCTCTTTCGCCCGGGCTATTCGTGGGCAACCCCATCGCCATCGGCGCAACAAGGATCCATGCCGGATCAACCGACGAAGCCTACCGTTCGCTACTCAAGGCGTCGTTTTATGCCGACGTGTCGGACGCTGAATTCGCGCATGCCGCGTCGGAACTGCATTGCGACGAATCGAATGCCGGTGCTGTAGCCGTATCGGACATCACGCCCGGCAGATTTGGCACGGTGCCGCGTCACTACATCCGCTGTACACAGGATCGCGCGATTCCGGTGACCGGTCAGGATCACATGATTGCCACGGTCGACGCTGCCATTGGCAGCGAGACAACGACCCACACACTGGAAAGCAGCCACTCGCCATTCCTGTCACAGCCGGCCGCCCTGTCGAGGATTCTCATCGACATTTGCGCCCAATCCCTGGCGGAACAGAACGCCGAAGCGCTATAGGTCTCGACACATGAACACGGAAGCATTCGAGGATCGGCTGAAGGAGCTGCGGCCACGCCTGCATCGCTATTGCGCGCGCATGACCGGATCGGCGGTAAGTGGCGAGGATGTATTGCAGGACACGCTCGTCAAGGCCCTTCACGCGCGAGCCCAGGGCACCAGCGTGGAAAACCTCGAGGGTTGGCTGTTTCGCATTGCCCACAATACGAGCCTCGATTTCCTGCGCGAGAGGTCCCGGAACACCTTCGTTCCGCTCACCGAAGACATCGAAGCGGCACCCATGCCCGAGGCGGAGATCGTTGCGATCAGCTTCCAGACGTTCCTGCGGCTGCCCGAACTTCAGCGCTGTGCGGTCATCCTCAAGGATGTCCTGGGTCATTCGGTTGACGAGGTCGCCAGTATCGCCGAGTGCTCTCCTGCAGCCGCCAAATCGGCGCTTCAACGCGGGCGTGTTGCGCTGCGGCGACTAGCGCAGGCGCCCGAAGACGCCCGGCTACCGCTGATGTCCGATGCGGACCGGCGGAAGGTGACCGCCTTTGTCCATCTGTTTCAGAGCGGCGAGTTCGACACCATCCGCGCCATGCTCGCCGATGACGTGAAGCTGGATCTGGTGAACCGACTCCAACTGGAAGGGCGCGACAAGATTGGCGCCTATTTCACGCGCTATGCGGAAGTGGCGAAATGGCGGTTCGCCTTCGGCGCGGTGGAGGGACAGCCGGCCATGCTGGTCTTCGACAGCACCGGCGCGATGGGAAGACCTGCGCACTTTGTCCTTATCGACTGGTCGGAAAATCGGATCATCAAGATCCGGGATTTCCTGTTCGCGCCCTATGTGCTCGAGACCATCGACTGGGTGCGGCTGGGCTAAGGGTCGTGGGCGGGAATGAAGTCACGGCTCCAGCATGATCGCGGTCTTTGAGATGCACCGCTGCCGATTTCCAAGGCTCACTGCCCCGCGGGGGGCTGCCAAAGTTCCACCTTGTTGCCCTCAGGATCCATGACCCAGCCGAACTTCCCGTAGTCGGAGTCGTCCGCCTTCTCCAGGACGTTGCAGCCTTCGTCCCGAAGCGCCTGAAGTAAAGCGTCCAGGTCGTCGACACGATAGTTGACCATGAAGGTCGACTTGCTTGGTGCGAAATGCTCGCCATTGTCGGCGCCGATGGACCACGCGGTCGTTCCGCTTGCCGTATTGCCCTCGGCATCGGTCCAGGGGAACGCGGCGCCTCCCCATGCCTGGACGTCGATACCCAGGTGTTGTTTGTACCAGGCGCGCAGCGCGACAGGATCTTTGGCGCTGAAGAAAATTCCTCCGATACCTGTGACTCTCTTCATTTGAGCCTCCTGAGTGCGAGTTGGGATGTATTGCGTTGCGAGGCCGATGCTGGCGTTAAACGTTTGAAGCGTCCATCACACGAATCCCCTCGTCGTCCACGACTAGATTCGCGGTCCTGGTCGGTCAGCGCAGAGGTCGAATTCATCGGCGGATTCTACAGGCTCGCCGCACCCGGCCTATGTCCATTGGCAGAGGTGAAGCAACACGCCCGCCGGATCGTGGACGAAGGTAACCGTTGCCCCATACGGCTGCGGCTTTGGCGGTTGCACGCCAGCCCCGGGAAAAGCGTTATCGCGCAGAACCGATGAAACGTGTTCGTACCAGGCCTGCGCATCGTCCACCGTGATATGCAGCATGGTGTTCTCCGCCACCTCTTTCACGTAGTAATCCTGGATGTAGAAGTGCTGGTGGTCCGCCAGGTGCACCAGCGCGAGTCCGGGACCGACGTCCCTGGTCTCCCAGCCCAGGCTGGCGTAGAAGTTTTTCGCCAGCGCGAAATCCTTTGCTGGAATAAAGGGACGCAGGTCGGAGACTTTCAGACTGTGCATAACCGGCTCCAGGATGCAGGCGGGAACGGACTTCAGCAGCTTCATTAGCATGCAAAGGGCATGGTACTGAAGGCAGGACCCAAGTCACTAGACGACCGGTCTAATCCCTTGCTATGGTCTCGCCCCATGACCACGCCAGCCACGACCGATACCCGCCAGCACATTCTCGACGTCGCCCAGCCGTTGCTGCTGCGCAAGGGCTTCACCGCGGTTGGCCTGGCGGAAGTGCTGGAGGCAGCCCAGGTGCCGAAAGGCTCGTTTTATCACTACTTCGGTTCCAAAGAAGCCTTCGGCGAGGCAATGCTCGAGGCCTACTTCACCGACTACCTGGCACGGGTCGATGTACTGCTGACGCAACCCGGGCCAGCGGCACGTCGGTTGACCGCCTTCTTCGACGACTGGCTCGATTCGCAGACGGGCGACGAGGCGCAAAGCCGTTGCCTGGTGGTCAAGCTTGGCGCGGAAGTCTGCGATCTGTCCGAGAGCATGCGTGCGGCGCTGGAGCGCGGCACCCGCGGCGTGATCGATCGCCTGGCACGCTGCGTCGAAGCGGGTAAGGCAGACGGCTCCCTATCCGCCGTATTGGATGCACCGGCCGTCGCGGCCACGCTCTACCAGACCTGGCTCGGCGCCAGCCTTCTGGCCAAGATCGCCCGCGGCCACATGCCGCTGGACACCGCCATGGTTGGCACACGTCAGTTGCTGGGCATGGCGCGAACCGTCTGACCCCTCCCTTCTCCCGGCGGGAGAAGCTGCCGAAGGCCGATGAGGGCGAGCCCGACGAAGCGCCGCCCCTTAACTCCCCTCACCAAACATCTCCGCGCATCAACCGATTCCGTCCCCACAGGAATAAACCCATGCCGCAAACCGATACCGTCAACCGCCGCATCGTCCTCGCCGTCCGTCCACCGAGCCTGCCGACGTCGCGGAATTTTCGTCTTGAAGAAGCCGCCGTGCCGGAGCCGGACGAAGGACAAGTGCTGCTGCGAACCTTGTACCTCTCGCTCGATCCCTACATGCGCAACATGATGGATGAAGTCGCCCCGATCTATTCCCGGTCGCTGGCGATCGGCGAGCCCATGGCAGGCGGCACGGTCAACCGCGTTGTCGCCTCCCGGCATCCCGACTTCCACGTCGGCGATCTGGTGCTCGGCAATGCCGGCTGGCAGGACTACGCGCTATCGGATGGCCAGGATCTGATGCAGCTCGGCGATATGGCGCAACCCTCCCTGGCACTGGGCGGCCTCGGCATGCCTGCATTCACTGCCTATATCGGCCTGCTCGATATCGGCCAGCCCAAAGCGGGCGAAACCGTCGTCGTCGCCGCGGCCACCGGTGCCGTCGGCGCCGTGGTCGGGCAAATCGCCAGGCTCAAGGGCGCACGCGTGGTCGGCATTGCCGGCGGCGCCGAGAAATGCCGCTACGCGGTCGAGGAACTCGGTTTCGATGTCTGCCTCGACCGTCACGATCCCCGCATGGCCGAACAACTCGCCGCCGCCTGCCCGCGCGGCATCGATGTCTATTTCGAGAACGTCGGCGGCGCCGTGTTCGACGCGGTGCTGCCGTTGCTCAACATCGGCGCACGCGTACCGGTGATCGGCGTGATCGCCCATTACAACGACAAGGAACTGCCACCGGGCCCAAACCGCTTGCCGCAGCTGCTGCAGGCGGTGCTGCACAAGCGCATACGCATGCAGGGCGTCATCATCCTCGACCACTATGCCGATCGCTTCGAGGCGTTCCGCGCCGACATGGGCGAATGGGTGGCCAGCGGACAAGTGAAGCTTCGCGAGGACATGGTGGACGGCCTGGAGAATGCACCGACGACGTTTATCGGCATGCTCGAGGGGCACAACTTCGGCAAGGTGGTGGTACGCGTCGCCAATACGTGATGCGGTTAAACATAGGATCGCCCACAAGGCTGGCCGCGACCTTGTGGGAGCGCACCCTGTGCGCGAGTCCGTTGGGGCCGTGACTTCCCGATCGCCATCTTGCCTTTGATTGAAAAACCCGATGTCGCACCGTCAAACCACCATCAAATCACCTTCCCAGGCACCCCGATAGCGAAGAACTACGCATCGCCGCCTAAGCAGTATTACGAATGGCTGGAAGCTTCCGCCGCGGCGTACCTTGGACGCCTCAACCCTGCGTTGCCTGACGACGAGTGCGCCAGGTTGGCATGCTGCATCGTCGTGCCATCCATGGGTCCTGTACGCCTTCCTTGAGAAAGGGGCCCGTCATGAAGCCGAATGTCTTCGTCCTGTCGACATGCATCCTCGCCTGCGCATCAGGCGCTGCCCTGGCACAGGAGCACGCGATGCTCGACAACGCATCCATCAGTGTCGGCATTTTTTCCAACGATCTTTCCGCCAGCATGCGCGTGGATGGCCGAACGAAACGCTCGGGAACCTCCTTCGATTTCGGCAGGGACCTTGGCCAGGGCGGCACCAAGAGCCTGCCCTATATCGCCGCCACTTGGCGCCCCTGGGAACGCCACGAATTCGAATTGAGCTACTTCCACGACTCCAACGACCGTTCGCGCACACTGAGCCGGCCGATCGTCTTCAACGACCAGACCCTGCTCCTTGGATCCTCGCTCCGATCGAAGTTCACCCTCGATGCCGCCAACCTCACCTACCGCTACTGGATCTGGATCGGCGACAACGCCGCATTCGGCCTGTCGGCAGGCCTGCAGACCTATAGCTTCGATCTGCGCCTGACCGGCACCGTAACCGCCACGGGTCCCGCCGGCGGCGTCGGTGCTTCACGCACGGCGAGCAGCAAGGCATCCACCGACCTGCCCGACCCGTCCATCGGCGTGGCTTACCGCTTGCAGATGGCAAGCTGGGCACGCCTGATCGCCGATGCCGGCGCCTTCAAAGCCAACATAGGCGACGTCGACGCGAAGCTCTACAACGCCCGTGTCGGTGTGGAGTTCTATCCATGGGAACACTGGGGCGTGGTCACGCAATACGCCTACAACAAGATCAAGGCCGACGTAGACGGCTCACGCTTCTCGGGCCGCACGGACTTCAGGTTCAGCGGTTTCCAGCTGCTGATCAAGGCGCAGTTCTAGGGATCTTCGCTGCGTGATCAGGCGTCACGCTGGCATCGAGGAGGCACCTCAAAGCTCGACTTTGCGGCATGGGCTACCTCAGCCTGGATCTAGATGCCGATACCTACCTGAACCTTATAGGCCTCTTTTCCATTGGCATCGCCGTCCTTGCCGGCATAAGATCGTCCCGGACAAAGACGCAATGAACCCGTTTTCCCCGACGGAGGTCTCATGAAGCCGCTACTCACTGCATTGATGACTGCGTTAGTGCTCCAGGCCGCACCGGCATTCGCCAAATCGCCGACCGTGTCACCCCTGGCGGGTCGCTGGGCGGTCGATGTCGCGAAATTGCCGATACCACCGGAGGCGCGGCCGAAAAGCGTGACCCTCGATTTCCACGACCCGGGCGGTGGAAAGTGGTCGACGCAGGTCGAGATCGTCGATCAGAACGGCGGCCGGATGCACGCGGAGGCGACGCTGCCCCTCGACGGCACGCCTGGGCCGGTTACCGGCAATTACTGGGCCGACGTTTCCGCCATGAAGATGCCAGCCCCGAACGTGCTGGTGGTCCAACTGGTCGATCACGGCAATCCGGCATCCACGCGCGTCTACTCAGTGAGCGACGACGGTCGGACATTGACCGAGACCAAGGCTTTCTTTGGCAAGGACGGCAAGCCGATCCTGCAGACAAACATCTTCAACCGCATGCCCTAGCAGCGAAGATCACTCCCCGGGTTACTTGATGCACGTTCTGTCCCCAATCAGGAGAACACGATGGTCAGCAAGAACACGATTTGTCTCTGGTACGACGGCACCGCGTTGGATGCCGCGACGTTCTACGCGAAGACCTTCCCGGATAGCAAGGTGAGCGCTGTCCATCACGCGCCTGGCGACTATCCGTCAGGCACGCAGGGCGACGTGTTGACGGTCGAGTTCACCGTGATGGGCATCCCCTGCCTCGGCTTGAACGGGGGGCCGATGTTCAAGCACACCGAGGCTTTCTCGTTCCAGGTCGCGACCGATGACCAGGCCGAGACGGATCGCCTGTGGAACGCGATTGTCGGAAACGGTGGCCAGGAAAGCGCGTGCGGCTGGTGCAAGGACAAGTGGGGACTCTCATGGCAGATCACGCCACGCGCCCTGACGGACGCGATCACCGATCCTGACCCGGCGGCCGCCAAGCGCGCGTTTGAAGCCATGATGGAGATGCAGAAGATCGATATCGCCGCGATCGAAGCGGCTCGGCGCGGTTGAGGTTTCCGATACGTGGACGAAGGGTCGGGCGAGGATGAAAAGAAGATCTTGAAGAAGGCCGCGCTTCTATGATCGCGCGGCCCGAAAGCCATGATGACGTTCAATGGCTGACGTTCAAAGTCCGAGCGGACTAGAAGCGCGAAGAATCAATGACCATCATGGTCATGATCGTGGCAATCGTTATCGTGTCCGCGGTCGTGGCAGCCGTTGTCGTGATGATCGTAGTTGTCGTGCCTGTAGCCGTCGCCACGGGGGACGATGCAACCCGACAGGCTGAGCGAGATCACGAATGCCAGCAAAGCTATGCGAATTTTCATGGCGGTGTTCCTTGACGGTGTGGACGGAAAATAGCGTTGCACGCCGCAAGAATTCGTCGCGTGAAGACCTGGACGCTGTGCCGACGCGAAATCGACAAGAGCTTCACGCATTTGGTTTGTTACCTGCCGTAACCCCCGTACTCCTTAGCCGTCATGGGCGTTTTCCGGTTGGCTGGCGTAACGCTGAACGCAGCACAAAAGTCTTGCGTGGACGAGCAGCGAATGCAGGGACAAACGGTCGCCTGCATCGCGTTTCACCTCACTGCTTGTCATGGCGTCGACCAGATACATTGACGCAACCGCTTATTCCAAGATGTACCCGGTCACGATGCCGTTCCTGAACTGGATGCTGATCGTCGAATAAGGCGTGTCATCGCCGTTGCTGTCTTCGGGCCCAACCGCCTGCTTCACTTCATCGGAGGTGTATTGCGCATTGCCGGCGGTCGCCTGGGCGTCACGCACGGGACTGATCGCGGAGCTGCCCGCGGAAGTCCTGCCGATCGCATTCAAGGCACCGCCCGCGCGCTTGCTCAAACTCGAGAAGAAGCCTTTGGAGCCTTCGCTGCTCTTGTGATAGATCCAGGTCTCCGCATCGCCGCTGTCACTCGCCGTACGGCTGACATTGGCCGGCTTGCCTAAGCGTTCCTTGACCTCGCTGGCGGTGGTCTTGTCCTTGACCACGTTCGCGCGTACGTAGGCGGCGGTGTACTTGGTATCGACGTCGGGCGCACTTGCCAGCGCCGGTAGCGCGAGCGAAAACAGAAAAAGTGCCCCAAAGGTAAATAAAAATTTACGCATTCCATTGATCTCCACGATTTCTAGGCTGATCCCCCTGATCCGCCTGCTGGCGAACCGTGCCAGAGAGTAAACAATTCTTGCGACAAAAAGCCACCACGAACTTACGAAGCCCACCAACGGGCAAGCTTCGTGTCCACGCGAAGCTGCGAGCGAAACCACCCCGCGCGTCACAATGTTGCCGGGCGGCCCGTGCAATACCTTGCACGCTCGCATGTATGCGACGCACAGGAGCAGGTTGCCGCGACCTTGTGGGAGCGATCCCTGTTCGCGAGTCCGTTGAGGCCGGGCACACATGATCGGGGGCTTTTAAAGACACCGTTCCGACTCGTCCCATGGATTCTCAGGTCACAAGCCAGTGGTCACAACGGTTGGCGCATGTGACTCCCGATTTCCCCTGGACAGCAGCGAGCCTGCGCCGGGGTGACGGTAAGGGGATGGGGTGTCGCGCCTTGCTTTGCGCGTCGCCCTCGATCGTCATACCACGCAGGCTGGCTCGTACAATCATCCAGTGGCCTCCGTGGTCGGTGGTCGCCACTGGACCCCGGTCTGCACCGGGCCGAACCGAAAGTCAGTAGCGTCAGGTCTCCATCTGGTCGCATAGCGATGTGACCGTGCAACCGCACGACTGGTAGGCGGGGCCCTTGCGGCCGACGGCCAGGGCTGCGCGATGCCGGACGGTGCCCAGGGTGGGTTGCCAGGCGGCGGTACCGTTGGCGGCGTGGGGCCACTCAACGTCGCGGCTGGCGGCGCGGCCAGCCGCGACCCAGTAGTCACCTGCATTGTAGATGGCGCCTGGGGCGAACTGAATTTCGACGCCGCGTTCCAGGGCGATCCAGCCATCGTTTTCGCTGGCCGACTCGGCGATGGCGATCGAACCCGATGCGGCGAGTTCACCGGACTGGTCCCAGCGGCGGAGCAAGGTGTGGATCTTCGGGTCGACCGTCGCGGTTTCGCCGTCGGCCACCACGAAGGTCACCGATTCGCGCTCCCGGTCGATGCTTTCGATGCGGCCCAGCACCGGCGCGGCGCGGCCGAATTCCACGGCGTCACCGGTCAATTCGACCCAGTTGCCTTCGCACAGCCCGGTGCGGCGATCGTGCCCGAGGCCATCGAGCTGGATGGTCGAGCCGGTCTTGCTTGCTGCTATCGAGCGCACCGCGAATTGCACCGAGCCGTTTTCCCGCGACCACTTGAAGGTCGCACCGCCCACGCCGGCTATGCCGCCACGGTGAATCTCGATGCGGTAGAGCTGGTTCTCGCGGCTGCGGAACTCCGCCTCGGCGGAAATGGCACAGGGGTCATCCTCGGAGGCATCGTGGCGTGCGCGTGCGCGCAACGAAGCTCCGGCCGCGTCCAGTCCATCGAGCATGGCCTGCATGGTCCTGCATGCCTCCTTTTCCTGCGCCGCCGTGGGTTTCTTGCCCAGCGACTTGACGAACTTATCCAGCGCCGCCGCGAGCGCGTCCGCATCGGCTTTCGCGCGGGTCTTCTCCGCGCCGTCCGGCAAGGCCTTCTGGCGCGCGTCCAGTGCGCGCGCGACGTCATCGGCCCAGCGTTTGGCGCGCTCGCCGTCAAGCACA
>DASYLE010000004.1:0-11533 GCA_036009745.1 Luteibacter sp.
TACGTAAACCTGGCCGGCGGCATTGAAGTTCTTGAACTGCTCGTTACGCAAGCCGAGCGAAGCCAGCCAACGATCGGAAATCTGCCAGCGATCTTCGAAGTATTCCGCTTCCTGTTCGACACGGAACGTTCCGCCGACCTGCTGGTAGGACTGCTGCACGTATTCCTGGGCGCCGATAGGCACGAAGGCTGCATTGTTGCCCGGACGCGAGTTAGGGTTGGCCGTTTCACGGTAGGTCCAGCGATAGCCGACGCCTGAGAAGCCCTGGCCGCTACGCGACTCCAGGTTCTGTACGTCGTAACCAGCACGCAGGCTGTGGTCGCCGACCACATACTGGAAATCCACACGCCAGCCATCGCTCTTGTTGTAGGCACCGGGATCCTGGATCAGGGTGACCAGGTTCAACGGGTTGCTCACGCGGCAGGGAGCGGTCGCCCCTGGCGGGCAGGTCATCGTGTACGGAACGGTCACGCCACCGGTCGCCGGCGCGCCGGTGCGGCCATCGGTGACGAACGGCTGATTGGGATCGTAACCAAGGCCGGCGACCGGCACCTGATAGACCTTCAGGTCCTGCTTGCCGTACAGCGCGGTAACGGTGAAATCGTCCGTGATGTAACCGGTGTACTTGCCGATGTAAGTCTCGCCACCGTTCTTGATACGGGTGCCGCTGTTCGCAGTGCCACCACGCTGGACATCTTCATAGTCGAAGGCGTAGTTGGTCAGGTCCTGCGTCTGCTTGTCCGAGATGCCAGTCAGCTCGACGATGTGGCTGTCGCTGATGTTCCAGTCGATCTTGGCCAGCCAGCGGGGCGTCTTGATCGACTGATTCTGCCAGCGCGAGGCCGGTGCGATCAGTTCGGTGCCATTGACAACGCCTTCCTGCTTGGCCGCTTCACCGGTCAGGTAGAAGAACAGCTTGTCCTTGATCAGTGGGCCGCTGACATAGGCGGTTTCCGCCATGCGCCAGCGCGTACTCTCGTTGCGGTACTGGAACAAGCGACCGGCCTGCGAGCTGCCATTGGCGGGATAGTAGATATTGCGCGGCGACGCCTGCAACGCCTCCGGCTCCCAATAGGCCGCGATGCCAGCTTTCCACTCGTTGCTGCCGCGCTTGGTGATGATGTTGATCACGCCGCCGGTGGCGCGGCCGAATTCGGCGCCGTAACCGCCCGTGAGCACCTGCTCCTGGTCGATCGAGTTGAACGGCAATTCGGAGAAACCGATACTCGTCAACGGATTGGTGACCGCATAGCCGTTGATGTAGGTCGCGTTCTCGGATGCCGCCGAGCCGCCGAAACTCAGCGCCTGCACGCCATAACGCGAGTCACCGGCGACAACGCCAGGTGCGAGCAGCGCTGCCGCGGTGATGTTGCGTGCCACGGGAACCTTGGCCAGCTGTTCGGCCGTAATAACCGTGCGCGAGTCGACCGAGGAAACGTCAATGGCCGGCAACGACGAGGCGATGACCGACACGCCCTCGAGGTTCTGCACATTGGATCCGCCCGCGCCGCCGAAGGACACTTCGCGACCGCCGCCAATGGAAATGCCGACGTTGTCCTGCGTACTCACGACCTCGCCATCGCGTTTGAGGGTGACCTTGTAGGTGCCCACCGGCAACGACGACAGGCGATAACGTCCGTTACTGTCCACCGGGACTTCGCGGGCGAAGCCGGTGCCACTGTTCTCCACCAGCACGGTGGTGCCAGCGGTAGCTGCGCCGGTCTGGCCAAAGATCGAGCCTGAGGCGTTGGACTGCGCCATCGCAACGCCGCTGGCCAGGCTCATGCCCAGCGCAGCCGCAAGCGCGGTACGGCGGAGTTGCCGCCGGCCGAAATTCAAAGCATTCATCGAAACTTTCTCCCCAAAAAGTTCGCCTCTAAACGAGGCTTTCGTAAGATATTGCGATACGGAAGCACGGCTCATCGCCGTCTTGCCGGAAGACGCTCAGGAAGTTGATTGGCCCCTAATGCACACCACAGCCCGTTTCCGTGATGTGCGCCTCTCTTTTGCCCCCTGCCGGAAGTCAGGGGTACCTGACACCGTGCTGCACGTATATCGCAGTAATTTGCGAAACACAACGGTTTCGTAACGTCTACATGAAATTACTTTCATGTTTTCTTGCGAACCTTGTGCAGGTCAACCAGTCAGAGCACTGTGCGTTCCATGGCTTCTGGCAGATAGTTGTCGCGGCCGGGTTGATACATAATTACATCGCGACCCCCTCCCCTCGTTATTAAAATATAAGCTGCACAAACACTTATGATCGAGCAGACATTGAATCGCGAAACGGCCTCCGTCGCTGGACATGGCGCCCATTCGGCGGCCGACCCGATTGACGGATCGAAGAATTTTGCGGACCGGATCAAGGCCATCATCAAGGCAACCGGCAGCGTCAGCGATATCGCACGACGATGCGGCTTCTCCGAGGGCGTGGTGCGCAGCTGGCGTGACGGCCATACCGATCCCTCGCGCGGCCGTTGCGTGACCATGGCGCGCACGCTGGGCATCTCGTTGCTGTGGCTGGCCGCGGGTGAAGGCCCGATGCGTCTGGACACCGATAACGACTTCGCCTCGATGGGTCGTGAATCGACCAGCGAGCGGAGCGAGCATCGCAGCCGTCAAAACGGTGCGGCGATGACGATGGCCGACGACCTGGATGCCGCGGTGAACGCCGACCAGCTTTCCTCGGCGCTGAAGCTGCTGCAGTCGAACATGGAACTGGCGGGCGGCAAGCTTTCGTTGCCGGAAGACAGCGACCTGCTCGCCGAGCTTTACGACATCCTCGGGCAGTCCAACGCGTCGGGTTATGCCGACCTCGTGGTGACCTTCCACCAGAAGCTCGCCGACCGGGTCAAGCTCGCCAGCCGCAAGGGCGCGCTCGCCTGAGCGGATCGATCGCCCCATAAAAAAAGAGCGCCGAAGCGCTCTTTTTTTGTTTGGTGCCGCGGCGGATTCAGAGCCTTGCGATGTCCGCGATGCCCGAGAACGCCGTCTTCAACTGGCCCAGCAGGGCCAGTCGGTTGGCGCGCACGACCGGGTTTTCCGCATTGACCAGCACTTCGTCGAAGAAGCGGTCCACCGGTGCCTGCAGGCTTGCCAGCCGCTCCAGCGCGCCGGCGTAATCCCCCGAACGCACCATGCCATCGGTATCGCGGCGCGCGTCGGCCAGGGCCGCGGCGAGGTCGCGTTCGGCGTCGACTTCGAAATGCGTCGGATCGATCGTCGATGACGGTGGCTTGCCATCGGCCTCTTCCTGCTTGCGCAGGATATTGGCGACACGCTTGTTCGCCGCGGCCAGGCTGGCCGCTTCGGGACGATGGGCGAACTGGCCGACCGCGCGCAGACGCCGGTCGAAGTCGGGCAAGGTGTCGGGCGACACCGCCAGCACGGCCTCGAACTGATCGGCACTGAAGCCCTGGTCGGCGTAATAGCCGCGCAGACGATCTACGACGAACGCATACAGCTCATCGCCCAGCAGGCTGCGGCGCGCGCCGGCATCGAGCACGGGCGCCTTGCCGTCCTTGCCCGGCTTCAGGCCGGCGGTCAGCGCCGTCTCGGGCAGCAGGTCCAGCGCTTCGGCGAAGGCCGCGCGCAGGTCGATGTCCAACGAGCCTTCGACCAGGGTGCGGGCCAGGCCCAGCGCGGCGCGGCGCAGGGCGAACGGGTCCTTGTTGCCACTGGGCTTCTGGCCGACGGCGAAGATGCCGGCCAGGGTATCCAGGCGTTCGGCCACGGCGAGTACCTGGCCGACCTTGCCGGCGGCGATGGCGTCGCCACCGAAGCGCGGCTGATAGAACGAGTCCAGCGCATCGGCGACCTCGGCCGGCTCACCATGGCGGCTCGCGTAATAGCGGCCCATGACGCCCTGCAGCTCGGGAAACTCGCCGACCATGCGGGTCAGCAGGTCGCACTTGCTGAGGGCGGCGGCCTGGGTGGCCTGTCCGGCATCGACCCCGACGCGGTTGGCGATGACCCGCGCCAGCTCCGCCACGCGCACACTCTTGTCCCAGACGCTGCCCAGCGCTTGCTGGTAGGTCACGCTTTTCAGCGCTTCCTGGTAGCTGGCCAGCGGTGTCTTCAGGTCCTCGTCCCAGAAGAACTTGGCGTCGGCGAAACGCGGACGGATCACGCGCTCATAGCCTTTGCGGATCTGGACCGGGTCCTTGCTCTCGATATTGGCGACGCCGATGAAGTGCTCGGTGAGCTTGCCATCGGCGAACAGCGGTACGAATTTCTGGTTGGTCTCCATGGTGGTGACCAGGGCCTCGGCCGGCACTTCCAGGAATTCCCGCTCGAAGGTGCAGGCGATCGCCACCGGCCATTCGGTGAGGTTGGCGATCTCGGCGAGCAGGGCGTCGGAAAGGCTCGGCGTGCCGCCGATGGCGACGCGGGCGACTTCATCGCGCACACGCTGGCGACGCTCGGCCGGATCGGCCAGCACCTTGGCACCGCGCAGCGCGTCGAGCCAGCTGTCGGCGTCGGCGACATGGACCGCCTGCGGATGGTGGAAACGATGGCCACTGGAAAGACGGCCGCTACGAAGGCCGAACAGTTCGGCATCGACGATGTCCGACCCGTGCAACATCAGCAGGCGATGGACCGGGCGCACGAAACTTTCCTCGCGACTGCCCCAGCGCATGGCCTTGGGAATCGGCAAGGCCTTCACTGCTTCGGCGAGAATCTCCGGCAACAGGGCGGCCGTCGACTGGCCCGGCTTGACCGCGCGATAGACGAACCACGAACCCTTGTCGGTCTCGAGCTTCTCCAGGTCCTCGACGCCGACGCCGCAGGACTGGGCGAAACCCACCAGGGCCTTGCTTGGCAGGCCCTCGGCATCCACGCCAGCGTTCAGTGCCGGGCCACGACGTTCGACCGTCTGCTCGGGCTGGGCGACAGCGACATGGGCCAGATAGACCGCCAGCCGGCGCGGTGAGGCGTAGGCCTTCGCGCTGGCGAGATCGGCGGCGATGCCGCGCTTCTCGATGCCTTCTACGATGCCGCGGGCAAAGGCGGCCGCGAGTTCGTCGAGCGCCTTGGGCGGCAGTTCCTCGGTGCCGATCTCGATCAGCAGTGCCTTGTTGGACTCAGCCATGAGCGGCCTCCTTTTGCTTCAGGCCCGGGAAGCCGAGTTTCTCGCGTTGCGCCACGTAGGCTTCAGCGACGCTGCGTGCCAGGGTGCGCACGCGCAGGATGTAGCGCTGGCGCTCGGTCACGCTGATCGCGCGGCGCGCATCGAGCAGGTTGAATGCGTGGCTGGCCTTGCAGACCTGCTCGTACGCCGGCAGCGGCAAGCCGACGCCGATCAGTTTGGCCGCCTCCGCTTCGCAGACATCGAACCAGTGCAGCAGCTCGGGCACGTTGGCGTATTCGAAGTTATAGGTGCTCTGTTCCACCTCGTTCTGGTGGAACACGTCGCCGTAGGTCACCACGCCGTGCGGTCCCCGGGTCCAGACGATGTCGTAGATGCTGTCGACGTTCTGCAGGTACATCACCAGGCGCTCGAGGCCGTAGGTGATCTCGCCGGTGACCGGCCGGCATTCCAGGCCGCCGGCCTGCTGGAAATAGGTGAACTGGGTCACTTCCATGCCGTTGAGCCAGACTTCCCAGCCCAGGCCCCAGGCACCGAGGGTCGGCGATTCCCAGTTGTCCTCGACGAAGCGCAGGTCGTGGATCAGCGGATCGATGCCGAGCGCCTTCAGCGAGCCGATATAACGTTCGAGGATGTCGTCCGGGTTCGGCTTCAGCACCACCTGGTACTGGTAGTAGTGCTGCAGGCGGTTCGGATTGTCGCCGTAGCGACCGTCGGTCGGCCGGCGGCAGGGCTGGACATAGGCCGCTGCCCAGGGCTCCGGACCCAGCGAACGCAGGAAGGTCGCCGGATGGAAAGTACCGGCCCCGACCTCCGTATCGAGCGGCTGCAGGAGCACGCAGCCCTGGTCCGCCCAATAGCGGTTCAGGGTCAGGATCACATCTTGGAAGGTTGGCGCGGCCATGGTCTGCACGATGCCTGGAGAAAGCGGGCTAGTATAACGACCAATAGATAGACCCATAGACACGGGGCTCAGGGGTTATGGCAGCCAACGCACAGATCACCAGCCTTCTCGGCCGTCGTGGCCGGCTCGAACTGGACGAGATCCTCGCCGCCCTGGTGGTGGACGGTTTCGTACTCGGCGAGGACGCCAAGAATGTGCGCATGGGCGCGCGCAGCGGCCGTACCTCGGTCGAGCTGCATCCGCTGGTGGTGATCGGCAATGCCAAGCTCGAGAACCGCCGCGAGCCGGGCCGCCCGATCAGCGTGGAATACCTGACCGAGTGGCTGGCCGGCAAGGCCAACCTGCCGTACCTGAAAATCGATCCGATGAAGATCAACGTGGCGGCGGTCACCCAGGTGGTCAGCCACGCCTACGCCCAACGCCATCGCATCCTGCCGGTGTCGATCGATCCGACCGGCAAGGTCACCTTTGCCAGCGCCGAGCCGTTCGATGCCAGCTGGGCCGCCGACCTGGCCCAGATGCTGCGCCGGGAGATCGCCCGCGTCGTCTCCAGCCCGATCGATATCAACCGCTACCTGCTTGAGTTCTACGGCGTGCAGCGCTCGATCCAGATGGCCCAGGATGCCAAGGGCCAGGACAGTTCGAAGCTGCTGAACTTCG
Organism: Luteibacter sp.; assembly: GCA_036009745.1. Lineage (GTDB taxonomy): Bacteria > Pseudomonadota > Gammaproteobacteria > Xanthomonadales > Rhodanobacteraceae > Luteibacter. Next base: position 6,654 of record DASYLE010000004.1, read on the forward strand.
AGCAGTTGCTGGAACTCGGCAAGGGCGGCGAGCTAGGCGCGGACGATCGCCATGTCGTGCATATCGTCGACTGGTTGCTGCAGTACGCCTTCGAGCAGCGCGCATCGGATATCCACCTCGAGCCGCGCCGCGACGCCGGGCAGATGCGTTTCCGCATCGACGGCGTGATGCAGAAAGTCTTCGAGCTGCCGCCGCCGGTGATGACCGCGGTGACCTCGCGCATCAAGATCCTCGCGCGCATGGACGTGGCCGAAAAACGTCGTCCGCAGGACGGCCGCATCAAGACCCGCTCGGTATCCGGCCGCGAAGTCGAACTGCGTATCTCGACGATGCCGACCGCCTTCGGCGAGAAGGTCGTGATGCGTATCTTCGACCCGGACATCGTGGTCAAGCAGTTTTCCCAGCTGGGCTTTTCCGCGGTGGAAGACGAGGCATGGCGCGCCATGGTCGAGCGGCCGCACGGCATCGTGCTGGTCACCGGGCCGACCGGCTCGGGCAAGACGACGACGCTGTATTCCACGCTCAAGCACCTGGCCCGCCCGGAACTGAACGTGTGTACGGTCGAGGATCCGATTGAAATGGTCTCGCCCGAGTTCAACCAGATGCAGGTGCAGGCCTCGATCGACCTGGACTTCGCCGCCGGCGTGCGCACCCTGCTGCGACAGGATCCGGACATCATCATGATCGGCGAAATCCGTGACCTGGAAACCGCGCAGATGGCGATCCAGGCCTCGCTGACCGGCCATCTGGTCCTGTCGACCCTACACACCAACGATTCGCCGAGCGCGGTCACCCGCCTGCTCGATCTCGGTGTACCGCATTACCTGATCCAGTCCACTTTGACCGGCGTCGTCGCCCAGCGACTGGTGCGTACCCTGTGCCCGCACTGCAAGGTCGAGGCCGAACAGGACCCGATCGAATGGCAGGTGCTGACGCATGGCTGGGACATTCCGGTGCCCGCGCGCGTGTTCCGCCAGGTCGGTTGCCTGGAGTGCCGGCAGACCGGGTTCATGGGCCGTACCGGCATCTATGAAATGATGCGCCTGTCACCGCGCCTGCGCGCGATGATCAGCGCGCAGCTTGACCTCGGCGGCTTCGGTGCCGCCGCCATGCAGGAAGGCCTGAAGCCGTTGCGGATTTCCGCGGCGATGCAGGTCGCCGCCGGCGTGACGACGGTCAAGGAAGTGCTTACTGTATTGCCACCCATCGATATCGAAGACGCCCCGTAACCATGCATCGCCTGCAACGGCACAAGCCTCTCCTCATTATCCGCACCGGCCGCGCGCCGGACGTCATCAGCTCACGGCACGGGGATTTCCCGCGCTGGTTCCGCCTCGGCCTGCGCGTGCGCGACCCGGCGATCCGCATCGTCGATGTCGAGCATGGCGAGGCACTTCCGGCACCGGCGGACGTCGCCGGCGCGGTGATTACCGGCTCGGCCTCGATGGTCACCGAACGGCTGGCGTGGAGCGAACGCACCGCCGGCTGGATCCGCGACGCGATGGACGCCGACCTGCCGCTGATCGGGGTCTGTTACGGGCATCAGTTGATGTCGCATGCGCTCGGCGGTCGCGTCGATTACCTGCCCGGTGGCCGCGAGATGGGCACGATGACCTTGCGCACGCTGGCCCCCGCGGCGGACGACGCCCTGGCGCGCCACCTGCCCGCCAGTTTCACCGCCCACACCACGCACGAGCAGAGCGTGCTGGAAGTGCCGCGCAGCGCCACCGTGCTGGCCAGCTCCGCGCGCGATCCGCACCACTTGCTGCGTTACGGTCCCCGCGCGATCAGCACGCAGTTCCACCCGGAATTCAGCGCCGAGATCATGCGCGGCTATATCCGCCGCAAGCACGAGGTGCTGCACGGCGAAGGGCAGCAACCGGATCGCCTGTTGGCCGAGGTCGCACCGACCCCGGCGGCGACCATGCTGCTGCGTCGCTTCGTCAGCGATTACGTCGGCAAAGAGAACGCCGAGGCGGCCTGATCAGGGGCGGCTGGTCAATTGCGCAACCGGCGCGCGATCGCGCCGCGCGAGACCAGGGCGAAGACGATACCGAAGAGGAATCCGCCGATGTGGGTCCACCACACCACGGCACCGTAGCTGGCGCCGGCGTAGCTGAAAAGCAGTTGCACCAGGTACCAGATGCCGATCAGCAGATACGCCGGCACCCTGACGAATTCCAGGTAAAGCCCTAACGGCAGGACCAGGCCGAGGCGCGCACGCGGGAACAGGGTGACGTAGGTACCGACCACGGCCGATACCGCGCCGCTGCAGCCAATGATCGACGCGCGCACACCGGTCAGCGATACCGCGCCGATCAGGTTGGCGACGATGCCACCGACCAGGAACAGGAACAGGAAGCGCGGGGAACCCAGGCTGCGCTCCGCCGGCAGGCCGAAAATCACCAGGAACAGCAGGTTGCTCATCAGGTGCAGCCAGCCACCGTGGACGAACAAGGCGGTGAGCAGCCGCAACAGGGCCGGGTCGCTCAACTGCCGCCAGACCGGCAGCCCCGCGCTGAACAGGTTCGCCGGCACGGTGCCCCATTTCAGCAACGAGGCCAGGCGCTGCGGCGGCGGGCTCAGGGCCAGCGCGACGAAGCACACGACACAGATCACCACCAGCAGCAGGGTGGCCCAGCACAGTCGTGAACGACGTCGTGTATCGACCTGGACGAACAGGTTCATGGCACGTTTCGCGCGAGATGCGGGCCGTCGCCCTCGCGCGCCGACAACGCGAACATCGTTTCCGGTCCGACCACGCCGTCGTCGGCGATGCCGAAGTACGCCTGCAGGTTCTTCACCCGGTCCTCGACGGTGCGATCGAAGACGTTGGCGCCGGCCTGTTCACGCGAGGAACCCGTCGACGGCAGGCGCTGCCGGATCCAGACCACGCCGGCCCCCTGGTCGCCGCGGTGCAACTGCGATGGCAAGGCGGGTTCGACGCGGAAAACGCCATAAAAACGGCCTTTCCACACTTCAGCGAAGGCATCGCGTGATAGTTCGACGTAGCTGCCGCCGACATAGAGCCGCACATTTTTGTCACCGGCGCCGACCAGCAGGACCTGCTGGTGGTTCGCGCCGTCCTCCAGCTCGAGGACGATGGGCCGATCGAAACGGCGCAGCTGGTCCAGCGTACCGTGGCCGCTGATGCAGTTGAAACCGGGAAAGATCACCGCATCGCAATTCATCGCGTCGGCGACCGAAGCGTCCTTGGAACCGACCTGCCAGCGGGCAAGCAATTCACCCCATACGCGCAGTTTGGCGACCGATGCTTCCGGCATGGCCGCGCGCATTTTTTCCAGGGCCAGCTCCGGCGCCACACTGGCCAGGTTGGTCGGCAGCGCGGGACTGCGTCCGGAGCGGAAGTAGTTCCAGCCGCCGATCAGCAGGAGCAACAGCAGGACGCCGGCCGCTCCATAAAGTGGAAACCGATAACGGCGGAGCCAGTATCCGGCGTAGTTCGGCAGTACATCGCGGGCCGCCCTGGCCACGGTGCGCTCGCCGACCGAGGCCTCGTCCACCGCGGCGCCGCGTTCAAGTGCGCGATGGGCGATCGCATTGAGCCGACCGGGATAACCTTCGCCATAGTCACGCAAGGCATGCAGGCCCAGCCGGCTGAACGGCATGCGGGTCATCCCGGCCACATGCATCCGGTGGCGGAGGTAGCGCTCGCTGTCGTCGACCGACAGCGGTGACAACGGTAATCGGGTAACGGCGCGCTGGCCGAGGGCGAAGGCGGGTCCGTTCTGCAAGGCCTCGCGCAGGACCGGACGCCCCACCAGCAGCAGATGCAATGCAGGTGCGGCGGCTTCCAGCAATCGGTCAAGCGCGGCGTAGGCCACGTCGCCCAGGTGTTCGGCATCGTCGACGATCAGGAGGCAGCGCTGGCCCTGCGCCTCGGCTTTCTTCGCCGCTGCGGCCAGGCCCTGGATCAGGCGCTCCTCGTCCGTCGGCTCGCTGGACAGCGGCAAGGGAACACCGAGGGCCATATAGATGGAAAGCAGCCAGTCGGAGGCGTCGCGCAACTGACCGGATGCTTCGACCCGTCCCACACGAACGGACTGCTCGACCAGACGCTCGGCAAGCAAGCGGGCAAGCTGCGTCTTACCGACCCCGGCATCCCCCGTCAGCACCATCAGGGCCGCCTGCCCGACCAGGGTCGTATGTTCCAGATGAGCGAGCGCCTCGCGCCCCTGCGCGAACAGACAGGCAAACCGCGAGTCGGCATCCTCCTCGAACGGCAGCTCGCGAAATCCGTATATATGCAGGTACATACGACTACTTTAGCCGATCAGCCGGGACCACAGGGCATGCGGGTAAAGGATGGCGCGAGGTCGCAAGACACCCCGCCAGAGCGCGGCCACCTCTGTGGGAGCGAACCCTGTTCGTGCTGCTGCTATGGGGCCGTGCCCCACAGAGCTGGCGCCACCTTGTGGGAGCGCACCCTGTGCGCGAGTCCTTTGGGGCGGTGACTCTCCCGATGGTCAGCTCTTGAAAGTCACGGCCCCAAAGGACTCGCGAACAGGGTTCGCTTGTATGTTGAGCGCGCCTCTTGTTCCGAGCCATGCGGCGAGGGATAAGGGGCTGGGGTGAGGGACAAGGTTCGTATCGGCTCCGACGAAGAGACCGACAGTGAGAGATATCCCGATCCCATCTTGAGCGTCGATGAAGGATCTGGCGATCCAATCGCCAATGAACAAGCTAACGCCTTGATGGGACTCACCCCAGCCTTCCTTAAGCCTACGAGGAGTTGGGTCGTGATGCCAGTCAAACACTTTGGAATCGATGCGGATAAAGCGTTCTTAACCACAGCCTGCCATCAGGCGGCCGAGCGCCCCGGGCGGTTGGGCAACAACCTCATGGCGATCGATGGCTGG
>DASYLE010000005.1:0-2548 GCA_036009745.1 Luteibacter sp.
ACCAGGGCGCGCACGCAACTGCTGACCACGGTGGAGGCCAGGCTGGCGCCGATCGTGGTGTTCACTGTTTCGGCGAACCGGGACAGGATCGCGAGCACGGCGATCAAAAGCGGGAAACGGTGCAACTGCTCGACGGCTTCATCGCTGATGGCCGGTAGCCGCCACGACGGGCGCTTGCGTGCCAGCAGGGCGCGACCAAGGCCGGCGATGCCCGCGCCGTACATGATCATGCGTACCAGCGTGGAGGCCAGCGACGCGACATCTTCGGTCAGCGTGTCGTTCCAGTTGATGCCCTGGTAGAGCAACTGCATGCCGATGCCGGCGGTGAGCATCGATGACAGTACGATCGCCATCGCCATCGCCGAGCGACGCAGGCGTCCGGCCGGCATGTGGTCGGCGGTGAGCCGGAACACCGTACGCTCGATCAGCCAGCGTCCGACGGTGAGGACCAGCAGGCCAAGCGGTACGCAGAGAAAGAAGGGCAGGCGATTGCCTGGCTGCACGGCGGCGACCAGGCCGTCGTGTACTTCGGAACCGAGCCCGCGCAGATTCGCCCAGTCCCGAGGGAAGCTTTGCGCAGGATTGACCCAGAAGGGTTTGGAGAACGGCGAGCTGGTACGTTGCGATATCCGTTCCTGGAAGCGATTCCGCTTCAGTTCCGCCAACTGGCCGGCCAGCTGTTGCCCGACCAGGGCCAGTCCGTCCGCCTGCTTGACCTGGCCGTCCACGGCATCGAAGGCTTTCTGCGCATCGCGACGTTGCGCGGTGACCTCGGGCGCTTCCTTACCGGTGGTCGGCGGTGCGCCGAGCTGTTCCAGACGGGCCTTGGCCGCATCGCGCGCCGATTGCAATGACGAGGAGACGCCTTGCGCCTTGGCCTGCGCATCCAGTGCCTGGGCGCGCAGCGTATCGATCTGCTCATCCTCGATATCCGGCTTCTTCGCCGCGTCCTTGATGTCGTCGATGACCGCGCTGGTATCGGTGAGCGTCTTGACCGGGTCCTCGGTCTGCGCATGGGCAAGGCCGGCAAAGGCAAGCATCGTCAGGAGTAGCAGGGAGCGTAGTCGGGGCATGGAATCTCTTCGGTGAGGGGCGGCGGCCTCGCATTCGCACCGCCCGATATGACCGAGGCGGCGTGAAGCGCGTGTCGCGGCGCACGTTCCATGTCGCGCTGCAGCGTTGCCCGGGGTAGGGGCGGCGGCTATTCTCCCCGACTTTAGTGGTCCGGGTGTCGCCCATGCGCAGGAAGCTTGTAGCAGGAAACTGGAAGATGAACGGCTCGCGCGGCATGGTCGAGGGCCTGGTCGGCGCCATCGTCGACGGTATTCCGCCCGAAGTGGACGTGGTGGTCTTCCCGCCCAACGTCTTTATCGCCGAACTCGCCGACCGTTTTGGCGGGACCGCATTGGGCTTTGGCGCCCAGGATGTCGCCCCTCACGATGGCCCCGGTGCCTACACCGGCGAGGTCTCCGCCAGCATGCTGCGCGACGTCGGCGCGCGCTGGGTGCTGATCGGCCACTCCGAGCGCCGCCAGTACCACCGCGAAACCGACGAGTTGCTCTGCCGCAAGTTCGCTGTCGCGACCGCTGCCGGTCTCATCCCTGTCTTATGCGTGGGCGAGACCCTGGACGAGCACCAGGCCGGGCAGACCGACGAGGTCATCTCGCGCCAGCTGGGCGCGGTCCTCGCCTACAATGGTATCGGCGCGTTCGCCAATGCCGTGGTGGCCTATGAGCCGGTCTGGGCCATCGGTACCGGCCAGACCGCCAGCCCGGAACAGGCCCAGCAAGTTCATGCATTCATCCGTAGCCAACTGGCAAAAGAGGATGCTAATATTGCCGGTCTAACGCGGGTCCTTTACGGTGGTAGCGTCAAACCAGCCAATGCGGCTGAGTTGTTCGCCCAGCCGGATGTGGACGGCGGACTGATCGGCGGCGCCGCACTGGCCGCCACCGATTTCCTGGCGATTTGCGCCGCGGCGCGTTGAAGCGACACGGCAAAAGAAACTATGTTCATCATCTTTAGCGTTTTCTACATCCTGATCGCCGCCGCCATGATCGTGCTGATTCTCATGCAGCGCGGTGCGGGCGCCGATGCGGGCTCCGGCTTCGGCGGCGGTGCATCCGCCACCGTGTTCGGTGCGCGCGGCTCGTCCAGCTTCCTGACACGTGCGACAGGCGTGCTGGCGGCACTGTTTTTCCTGCTGAGCCTCGGCATGGGCATGTACCTGAGTCATTCGGGTAACGGTCAGCCCGCCGCCGACCTCGGCCTGATGTCCGGCCATGCCACACCGGCCACCACGCCGGCCAAGCAGGCTGCCGTGCCCGCCGCCAGCGACGTGCCCCTCGCCGTCCCAGCGGCCGGAAGCAACACCCCGGCCACCACGCCGGCGGCTGCAGGAAACGATGTACCCGCGGCACCGGCCCAGCCGGCCACCGCACCGGCCGGTAAAGACCCGGCCAAGAAGTAAAAGCTTTGCCCAGATGGCGGAATTGGTAGACGCACTACCTTGAGGTGGTAGCGACGTAAGTCGTGGGGGTTCGAGTCC
>DASYLE010000006.1:0-45022 GCA_036009745.1 Luteibacter sp.
CCCCCGGGACGGATCACCGAGAATACCCGGTCCAACCCGCCCCGCACGGGCACGCCGCGTGGTTAGATAGCGGTTCCAGGCCGGCAGCCCGCCGGGTCGCGGTGAAAATACAGGACAACGAGGGTATTCCATGGCACGCGGCATCAATAAAGTCATCATCGTCGGCAACCTCGGCGCGGACCCGGAAACCCGGTACACCACCAGCGGCACGGCGATCACCAGCCTGCGTCTCGCCACCAGCGAGAACTGGACCGACAAGCAGTCGGGCGAGAAGCAGGAACGCACCGAGTGGCACCGCGTGAAGCTGTTCGGAAAGCTCGCCGAAATCGCCGGCGAATACCTCAAGAAGGGCCGCCAGGTCTATATCGAAGGCAGCCTGCGCACCGACAAGTACACCGACAAGGACGGCATCGAGCGCTTCTCGACCGACATCATCGCCAACGAAATGCAAATGCTCGGCGGCAACCCGGGCGGCGGCGGTGGCGCTGAAGGTGGCGGCTACAGCGGCGGCCAGGGTGCTGGTGCTGGCGGCGGTGGCGGTGGCGGTTATCGCGATCGCCCGCAACAGTCCCGCGGCGGCCAGGCCGGTGGCCAGGGCGGCGGTGGCAACGACTACGGCCAGCAGCGCAGCAGCGGCGGCAATGCCCCACGCGGTGGCGGCGGCAACGCGCCGCGCTCCGCACCCCCGGCCGGCAACGAAGGCTTCGACGACGACGATATTCCGTTCTAGGACCTACCTCAGATCCTTTGTTTCCTTTGTTGCTTTCCCCTCAGAGGCCCGCTTTTTAGCGGGCTTTCTGTTTTTCAAAATGTGACGTTTTGAACCAACAGGCTAGCTTTTCGACTAGGCAGTTCCAGACAGATTCTTGAATGCCATCGCCAGCGTATGCAGCGCATTGCGCGATCGGCGGTCGTGGAGGGCCGAATACAGCACCACCTCGTGCGTCGGAAGCGGAGGCAATGAAAACGCGTGGCCGATATCGACGGTGCCAGACGGCGCGGCGCGCTTCGGCAATACGGCGACCGCTAAACCAATCGCCGCCGCAGCCCCGACCACGGCGGCGCCCTTGCCGATAAACACTTCCGTCCAGGCGATGCCGGCATTATCAAGCGCCCGGACCGCTGCCGCGCGGATGCTGCATGTTTCCCCCTGGGTCGATAGCGGCAACGGTTGACCTGCACGCGGCTGCCAGTGCGGGGCAGCGATCCAGGCGAACGATTCGGCGAACAGCACTTCACCGTTGCGACGACGATCTTCCGCCTGCAATACCAGGGCAGCATCCAGCACGCCATCGTCGTAGGCCTTGAGCACGTCGTTTGAGCCGGCTACGCGTAGCTCGATCACCAGGTTCGGATCGTGCTCGGTCATCCAGCGCAACAAACCGGGTAATTCGCTGCCCACCAGTTGGTGGCTGATGCCGATAACCAGCCGCCGCTGCTTCACTTCAAATGAGGCAATGGCACGCTCATGCGCCCCAACCAACTCGCGCGCTGCCCCCATAAAAGCGGCCCCGTCGGCAGATAGCCGCACCTGGCGCGGCGTTCGCTCCAGCAGTCGTCGGCCCAACTGGTCTTCCAGTCGGCGCAATTTCAGGCTGATCGCCGACTGCGTGCTGTCCAGCGCGTCCGCTGCTCGGGTGAAGCTCTGCAGCTCGGCGGTCAGGACAAACGCTTTGACGGCATCCACGTCGAGGGATTTCATGGCTTTATCCATGTCATTTTGAAATGACTGAAAGGCACAATCATATATGTTCTTAATGGATGGTAGCGCACTACACTGCGCCGCACATCGTCAATCGAACAGGGATTTGCTCATGCGCTCGCTCTGGCGCGGTCTGCTATCACTGCACGGCCATGTCGTCGATTCGCGTCGCACGCTCCGATGGGCCGATCCGTCTGCACAGCAGAACACCGAAAGGACAAATACATCAGGCAACAACACAGCCGATTCGCCGGAACCTTGCAGGATACCCAGCCATGAAATCAGCAAAGACATTGCTATTCGCTCTTCTGACCCTTCTCCCGATCAATGCAGTCACCGCCTCGGAGCCCGATAAAATGAATACAGTGGCTGCCATCGAGGGCACCTGGACGCTTGCCTTTGCCGACGTCAAACATCCCGATGGAACGCGCGCACATGACTACGGCGATGCTCCCAAGGGCATGCTGCAAATCGATCATGCCGGGCACTATTCGCTGTTCATCTTCGACAGTTCTCGCCCCAGGTTCGCCGCCAAGGACAAGAGTGCAGGGACGCCGGGTGAATTCCGGGCCGCCGCACTGGGAACAAGCTCTCATTTCGGCACCGTCGATATCGACCCCATGAAGAGCACGCTTACCTTCCACATCGAGGGGGCAACGTTTCCGAACTGGGAGGGAACGACTCAGGTGCGTAGTTATGAGCTGAGCGGTGACATGCTGAGCTATAAGGTGCCGCCGCGACCGAATGGCGATATCCCATTGACCGGATGGAAGAGGATTTCGCAGTGATTGCAATCGGGGGTTTTGCGTTCGCAAGAGCTCGTCGTTCCCCGCGTTGACTTAATGCTATGAAGCTACATCGCTGGAAGTTCTGGCCAAATCCATTCTGGCAGCGAGGTTATTGGCGGCCGCGTCATCCAGCACGGACGCCTTCAGCGCGGCCCAGTCGGAAGGCGGGCGTCCTTTCCTGAGCATCTTCTCGAACACACGATACGCATCCGACTTGCTTTCGTAGGCGCGCAAGGTGGAGTCGTCATCGACCTATGAGGCTCGGTCAGTAGCGGTCGACATCGACGATCGCCTGGGCGAAGTCGTGGGGAGCTTCCTGCGGCAGGTTGTGGCCGACGCCCTTGACGATCCGGTGAGTGCGCTTGCCGGAGAACTTGCTGGCATAGGCGGTGCCGTCTGTTGCCGGTGCGACTCCGTCGGCGTCGCCGTCCATGGTGATCGTCGGCGCGGCGATCACAGGCCCGGTGGCCAGTCGCTTTTCCAGTTCGTCGTACTTCGGTTCGCCTTTGGCGATGCTCAACCGCCAGCGGTAGTTGTGGATCACCACGGCGACATAGTCCGGATTGTCGAATGCCGCGGCGGTGCGCTCGAAGGTCGCATCGTCGAATTGCCACGTCGGCGAAACGTTTTTCCATATGAGCCTGGCGAAATCGCGCCGGTACATCTCGTAGCCGGCCCGTCCGCGTTCGGTGGCGAAGTAGAACTGGTACCACCAGCCCCATTCCGCTTTGGGCGGCAGCGGCTGTTTGTTGCGTTCGAGGTTGTTGATCAGGTAACCGGCGACCGAGACCATGGCCTTGCAGCGCTCCGGCCAGAGCGCGGCGATGATGTTGGCCGTGCGCGCGCCCCAGTCGTAGCCAGCGAGGATCGCCTTCGGGATCTTCAGCGCATCCATCAGGGCGATGATGTCGAGGGCGACGACGGCCTGCTGGCCATTGCGGAACGTGTCGGCGGAAAGAAAATGCGTCGTGCCATGGCCGCGAAGATAGGGCACGATGACGCGGTAGCCCGCCGCTGCCAGCAGGGGAGCGACATCGACATAGCTGTGAATATCGTAAGGCCAGCCGTGCAGGAGGATGACGACGGGACCGTTGGCGGGGCCAGCCTCGGCATAGCCGACATTCAGCAGTCCCGCGTTGATCTGCTTCAGCGTGCCGAACGATGTGTTCGTCCCGGGCGTGAGCGCCGGCAGCGTGCCTGATTCGGTCTTGCCGGCCTGTGCGTTTGTGACACCGATCAGGCCGAACTGCGCCGCGGCGATTGCCATGGATGCCGTACCGAGAAAACGACGGCGGTCATAACGGGTTTCTTCGGACATGGAACTCTCCAAGGTGAACCGATGGACGGCGCGCGTAACGCGCCGCCCCCTTTGGTTTACTTCCGCAGGGACTTGAACGCCGAGCGCAGCTCTTCGGCGAAGAGTTGCGGCTGCTCCCAGGCCGCGAAGTGACCGCCCTTGTCCACTTCATGGAAATAGATGAGCTTCGGATAAGCGCGTTCGGTCCAGCTCTTCGGCGCGCGATAGATCTCGCCGGGGAAGACCGTCACGGCGACCGGTACGGTGATCTGCGAGGTCTTCTGTTCGCGGGCGTTGAAGTTGTTGTTGTTGTTTTCCCAGTACAGACGCGCGGAGGAGATCGCGGTATTCGTGACCCAGTACAGCGTGATGTCATCGAGCATCTCGTCCCTGGTAAGCGACTTCTCCGGGTCCCCGCCGCTATAGGTCCATTGGGCGAACTTGTCGTACATCCAGGCGGCCAGGCCGGCCGGCGAGTCGCTCAGCCCGTAACCGACGGTTTGCGGGCGCGTGCCCATCATCGCGCCATAGGCGCCGTTCTTCTTGAAGAAGGTGCTGAGCGAGTCGAACGCGGCTTTCTCGTCGGCGGACAGCCCGGCCGGCGCCGGATCGCCGTCGTTCATCGCCTTGGCGACATCCACGGGTACGGTGGCGGGCATATTGACGTGGATGCCGAGCAGGCCCTTCGGTGCCTGGCGGCCCATGGCGTCCGCGACGACCGAGCCCCAGTCGCCACCCTGGGATACATAGTGCGTATAGCCGAGGCGTTTCATCAGCACGTCCCACGCCGCGCCAATGCGATCAGGGCCCCAACCGGTGGACGTCGGTCTTTCGGAGAAGCCATAACCGGGCATCGACGGAATGACGACGTCGAAGGCGTCCTCGGCACGGCCACCGTAGGCCACAGGGTCAGTGAGCGGGCCGATCGCCTTCATGATCTCAAGCACCGAACCCGGCCAGCCATGGGTGATGATCAGCGGCATCGCATTCGGGTTGCGCGATTTCACGTGGATGAACTGGATGTCGAGTCCGTCGATCTTCGTCACGAACATCGGCAGGGCATTGAGCTTCGCTTCTGTCTTGCGCCAGTCGTAATCCGTTCCCCAATAGCGCACGAGTGCCTGGAGCTTGGCCAGTTGCACGCCCTGGGACTGATCGTTCACCGTTTCCTTGTCGGGCCACCGCGTTGCCTGCACGCGCTTGCGCAGATCGGCGAGTACCGCATCGGGCACATGGACGTGGAACGGACGGATGGCCGTGTCACCAGTTGTCGATCGGGTGGCGGCAGGCGTGGCTGTCTGGGCATGACCCGGTGAAGCCAGGAGGATAAGGCCGAGCGCGCATGTCGCTGCCGAAACGGCAAGCGATCGGGGCCAGTGGACTGCGGACGATACGTCGAACATGACGATGCTCCTTCGAGGTGCGATGGAAAGACGGTGCGCGCGGGGCGCCGACGACTGGGTGGGCATGATCATTCCCCGCCACCGAAGAACGAACCGGGTCACGTGTGCGCTGCGGGACGCACCGCCGATCACAACAGAATCATGTGGGTGAATCGATTGCACGAAGGTATCGATCGACACGTTGGTATCAGCCGAACGTAAAGACGTAGCCCTCGACGCCGGGATCGAGAAACTCGATCTCGAACTGGCGGTCGACGATCGGCACCGGTTGCCGGATCAATTGGTACAGCCGTTGTTCGGAAACCCTGCCATTGCCCTCGGCGTCGATATCGGCGCCATGCGCGTCGCCCGGTGCTTTCCCATCGATGAGCACACGGAAACGCACCGGCTTTCCCATCGTCGCCGGACCCATGACGAGATGAAGGTCGCGGGCATGGAAGCGGTAAACGATCCGGCCTCCGGCCTTGTTCAATACGATGGCCGGTTCGGTCATCGTCCAGTCACCGGACAATGCCCAGTGGTTGAGGGGGATCCGGGCCGGAGCACTGTAGACGTGCGGCTTGTTCGCCACGGCGCCCTCGGGGGAAACGAAACCCTCCGTGCGCGCATAGCCGAGATAGTTTTCCGCCGACTTCAGATCGTTCCAGTCGGGAGCCGCTTCGGTACCGTGGCCATCCACCTGGACCAGGCTACGGTCGACGCCGGTAGCACCAGCCTCGACCAACAATTGCTGGATGACCCGTTCGGATTGCTCGTACTCGCCCTCGCCGAACTGGTGATGGCGGATCCGTCCTTTCGCATCCACGATATAGAGCGCTGGCCAGTACTCGTTTCTGAATGCGTCCCACACGGCATGGTCGTTATCGACCGCGATGGGGTAATCGAGTCGCATGCTCTTCACGGCCCAGCGAACGTTGTCGAGCTTCTTCTCGAAAGCGAATTCAGGTGCCTGCACACCGATCACCACCAGTCCCTGGTCCTTGTACTTCGCGGCCCAGGCGCGAACATAGGGCAGCGGGCGCAGCGAATTGATGCAGGTGTAGGTCCAGAAATCGACGAGGACGACTTTGCCGCGCACACTCTCCGCCGTCAGTGGCGACGTATTGAGCCAGGTGGTCGCACCAGCGAAGGAAGGGAGCATCGCATTGCTGTCCTGCGCGAACGTGATCGGCGCCGAGATAACACTCGCATACAGGGTTGCGAGCAGGATTCGTCTGGCTTTCATGTGGATGCGATGCGTAGGGACACTAGGGGAATCACAACAGAAACGCGCCGACGAATCGATTGCACGATGGTATCGGTCGGTGCTCTTCGGCCAGCGAAGCGCGGGGCGACACCAAGGTATGATGGACGCTCGCCAGGGCGCGGTGCATCCTCCTGCCACGACATAGGGAAATCCGTGATGGTCATGTATCCACTCGTGTCGGTCGTCGATGACGACGAGTCCGTGCGAGAGTCGCTGCCAGACTTGCTGAAAGAGTTCGGTTACGGGGCGCGGGCGTTTTCATCGGCGGAAGACTTCCTTGCCTCCGATGCCGTCGAGCAGACCCGCTGCCTGATCCTCGATATCGCCATGCCGGGCATGAGCGGGCCGGACCTGCAGAGGGAACTGCGCGTTCGCGGGTTTCGGATGCCGGTCGTCTTCATCACCGCCCACGCGGACGAGACCGTCCGTCCGCGCATGCTCGCCGAGGGCGCGGCGGAGTGCCTGTTCAAACCGTTCAGCGAGACCGTCCTGCTGGAGGCGCTCCGTGCGGCGCTTCGAGATGACTGAGCGCGCCGGCATGTACTGCCGCGCCGGGGATATACTCGGTTCCGGGGGCGCGCCTGGCCAGGTATCGAGGTCGTCAACCATGTCGCACGCTACACCTGTGGTATTCGTCGTCGACGACGACGTGTCGGTGCGCGAATCGCTCGAGGGGCTGATCCGTTGCGCCGGCTGGCGTCCGGAAACGTTCGCGTCCGCGGAGGCGTTCCTTTCCCATCCGCGCGTCCTCGCACCGAGTTGCCTGGTGCTCGATGTCGGTCTTCCGGACCTCAACGGCCTGGATCTGCAGAAACGCATCGCGGCCGATCGGACCGACATGCCGATCATCTTCATTACCGGTTATGGCGACGTACCGATGACGGTGCAGGCCATGAAGGCGGGAGCGGTCGAGTTCCTGATGAAACCGTTCGGCGACGAGGTATTGCTCGAGGCGATCCGCCAGGCCATCGATCGCAGTCACGCGGCGCTTGGTCAGGAAGCGGAACTTGGGGCAGTCAGGAACGACTACGCTTCGCTCAGCGGTCGCGAGCGAGAAGTCATGGCCCTGGTCGTCGCCGGCCGCCTGAACAAACAGGTCGGCGCTGAACTCGGTATCAGCGAGATCACCGTGAAAGCGCACCGCGGCAAGGTGATGCGAAAGATGCGGGCCGACTCCCTCGCCGACCTGGTGAACATGGCCGCGAAGCTCGGCTTCACCGCCGCACCGAAGAACTGAAGCCGCTCGTCGGGCCCAGTCGTCCCGAAACCCGGAGATACCGACATGTCCGACCTCTTCGACCAGCCACGCCGCAACTTCATGGGCAGTACCGCCACCAGCCTGGCCATGGCCGGCGTCGTCCCTGATTCGGCGACCTTTGGCGCACCCCGGCAAATCCATGCGGGGCAGCTTGATGTCGGCTACTTCGAGTTCGGACCGGTCCACGGTCCGACGGTCTTGCTGCTCCATGGCTTTCCCTACGACGTGCACAGCTACGTCGAGGTCGCGCCGATGCTCGCCGAGCACGGTTGTCGCGTGATCGTCCCGTACCTGCGCGGACACGGCAGTACCCGGTTTCTCGATGGCAAGGAGCCTCGTTCAGGCGAACAGGCCGCGATCGGTGTCGACCTGATCGACCTCATGGACGCCTTGCAGCTGCCCAGGGCCATCCTGGCCGGCTACGACTGGGGCGGTCGCGCCGCCTGCGTAGCCGCGGCGCTGTGGCCTGATCGCTGCACCGGTCTGGTATCGGTCAATAGTTATCTCATCCAGGACATCGCCACGGCCGGCCTGCCGCTGCCGGCCAAAGTGGAGTGGGGCCTGTGGTACCAGCACTATTTCCAGACCGAGCGCGGCCGCGCCGGCCTTGCCGCCAACCGGCGGGACATCGCCCATATCCTGTGGAAAAACAATTCGCCGACCTGGGCCTTCGACGAGGCGACCTTCGATCGCAGTGCCGCCGCCTTCGACAACCCGGACTATGTCGATGTGGTGGTCCATTCCTACCGGCACCGCATGGGCCTGGCGAAAGGCTTCCCGCGCTATGCCGATGTCCAGCGAAAACTGGATGCGCTGCCGGTCATCGCGGTCCCAACCATCACCCTGGATGGCGATGCCGATGGTGTCGTCCCTTCCACGGACGGCAAGAACAGCGCAAGCCATTTCAGCCAACGCCAGCATCGCGTGGTGCCCGGTATCGGCCACAACCTTCCGCAGGAAGCGCCAGCGGTTTTCGCCGATGCCGTGTGGGAACTCGCCTCGGCTTCGCAACGAAAGGCCTGAGAAAGCAGCGTCCGTCGTCGGCGTCCGCGAGGCACGGAGATCTTGGCGTACTATGCAACCGCCCGCGGCTCACGGCCGCGTCGTTGCTTCTTGCGAATCGAGATGACCATGCCGGAATTGTTGCCATGACGCCCGCGCGTGCGCGCTTGGAAGATGTCGCCCGGATCGCCGGCGTGTCGCCGAAGACGGTGTCGCGCGTACTCAACAAGGAGCCCAATGTGCTCCAGGAGACCCGCGACAAGGTACTCGCGACGATGGAGGCGCTGCACTACCGGCCCCATCCTTCGGCACGAAGCCTGGCGGCGAACCGGTCGTTCCTTATCGCCCTGCTTTACGACAATGCCTCCCCGAGCTACACGATGGAGGTGCAGAGCGGGGTGCTGGACGCATGTAACGCGCATCAGTACAGCATGATGATGCAGCCCTTCGATTCGCGCGCGCCGGAATTCGTCGACCAGGTGCAGGCCCTGGTGACCGACCGGCGGCTGGATGGCCTCGTCCTCACCCCGCCGATCGCCGATCACGAGAAACTGCTCGCGCGCCTTCGCGAACTGGGCACGCCCTTCGCCAGCGTCGCGCCGAGGAGCCAGTCAGGCGCCGGGGTCTTCCTGGACGAACGCCAGGCAGCATGTGACATGGTCAAGTACCTGGCGTCGTTGGGGCACAAGCGGATCGCGCACGTCATCGGTCACCCCGACCATGGCGCGGCCCAGTGGCGGTTACAGGGTTACCGTGACGGCCTTGCCCAATGCGGCTTGCGTTACGCCGCGCAACTGGTCGTTCCGGGCACCTTCCTTTTCGATTCCGGCGTTGCCGCCGCACGCAAGCTGCTGGCGCTGAAATCGCCGCCGACGGCGGTCTTCGCGGCCAACGACGATATGGCGGCGGGGGTGATGTGGGCGGCCAGTGAACTCGGCCTCGCCATTCCGCGCGACCTTTCCGTCTGCGGCTTCGACGACACCCCGATGTCGCGGCAGATCTGGCCCTCGCTGACCACGGTGCACCAGCCCTGCCAGGAAATGGGTCGTATCGCCGCCTCGCAATTGTTCCGCGTGGTCCGGGGCAATTCCAGCGAACTGGTGCACACGGCGTACTCGCTTTGCCTGCGCGGATCGACGGCGGCTTTGGTGGACTGAAGCGGGCTTGTTGCGGCGCAAATTGACAGCGCTGTCACACCTGTCAGGCTGGGGGTTCACGGTCCAGCCTGGGGAGATGACGTGCCGTTGCCTGAGCATTCTTGTTTTCGTTTTTTTTCGCGTCGGCGGACCTTGCTCGCATGCGCGCTGATATCTGCCGCTGGTGCTGCGATTGCGGGGAATCCGGCCGCGGTCCATCCTGCTGAGTGGCCCGCCGCGCATTGGCCCCTGCCCGAGGACCATGCGCTCGACGCCCGCGTCAAGGCGCTGATGTCGCGCATGAGTGTGGAGGAGAAGGTCGGCCAGTTGATCCAGGCCGACATCGGCTCGGTCACGCCCGAGGACGTGCGCACATACCGGCTGGGTTCGATCCTGGCCGGTGGCAACTCCAAGCCCGGTGGCGGGGCGCGGGCAACCGCGGCGCAATGGCAGGCACTAGCCGACCAGTTCTACGCAGCATCGATGGATACCACCGGTGGTCACGTCGCGATCCCGGTGCTGTTCGGCATCGACGCGGTGCACGGGCATAACAACACGGTGGGCGCGACATTGTTCCCGCAGAACGTGGCGCTGGGCGCCACGCGGGATGTCGCGCTGATCCGCGCGATTGGCGCGGCCACGGCCGCCGAGGTGCGTGCCACCGGCATCAACTGGACCTTCGCGCCGACGCTCGCGGTGCCGCAAGACGGTCGTTGGGGCCGCGCGTACGAAGGGTATTCGCAGGATCCGGCCGTGGTCGCCGAGTATGCCGGCGCCATGGTCGAGGGTTTGCAAGGCAAGGTAGGCACACACGATTTCCTCAATGACGACCACGTCGTCGCGACCGCCAAGCATTTCCTTGGGGACGGCGGCACGAAGAACGGCAAGGACCAGGGCGACGCCGAAGTCAGCGAGGAGGTGTTGCGCCGCGTGCATGGCGCGGGCTATCCGCCGGCGATCGATGCGGGCGTGCAGACCGTGATGGCCTCGTTTTCCAGCTGGAACGGCACGAAGATGCACGGCAACCGCGAATTGTTGACGGATGTGCTGAAGGGGCGCATGCAGTTCGGCGGCTTCGTCGTCGGCGATTGGAATGGTCACGGCCAGGTGCCCGGTTGCACCAATGACGACTGCGCCGCGGCGATCAATGCGGGCGTGGACATGCTGATGGCCCCGGACAGCTGGCGCGGTCTCTACGAGCACACGCTTGCCGAAGTCCGCGGCGGAAAAATTTCTACCGCGCGCCTGGACGATGCCGTATCGCGCATCCTGAAGGTCAAGCTGCGACTGGGTGTCTTCGAGTCCGGCGCGCCGTCGAGCCTGCAGGCTGCCAAAGCCGTCGATGCAATCGTCGGTAGCGCTAAGCATCGCGGTATCGCCCGGCAGGCCGTGCGTGAGTCTCTGGTCTTGCTGAAGAACAACGGCGCGCTGCTGCCACTCGATCCGCGCCGGCATATCCTCGTTGCCGGCGATGCCGCGGACAGCATCTCGCGGCAGAGCGGTGGCTGGACGCTGACCTGGCAGGGCGTCGGCCTGACCAATCGCGATTTCCCTGGCGCCCAGTCGATCTGGTCGGGCATCCAGCGGCAGGTCGCTGCGGCGGGCGGCACCGCCGAACTGTCGGTCGACGGCCAGTTCAAGGCCAAACCGGATGTCGCGATCGTCGTCTTCGGCGAAGATCCTTATGCCGAGTTCCAGGGAGATATCGCCACGCTTTCCTACCGGCCCGGCGACGACCACGATCTGGACCTGCTGCGCCGGCTGCACAAGGCCGGCGTCCCCGTCGTCGCGGTGTTCCTGAGTGGCCGGCCGCTCTGGGTCAATCGCGAGATCAATGCATCCGACGCTTTCGTCGCCGCCTGGTTGCCGGGCAGCGAAGGTGGCGGTGTCGCCGATGTGCTCCTGCGCACGGCGTCCGGCGCGGTGGCTGACGATTTCCACGGCAAGCTCGCCTATGCCTGGCCGCGCAGCGCCGTGCAGCCCCCGTCGGAGTTGCTGGGGCAGGGCACGAAGGCGCAGTTCGCTTTCGGCTTTGGCATGACGTATCGCGAGCCACGCGATCTGCCGGCCTTGAGCGAAGATTCCGGTGTGAAGGGCGAGCTCGTGCCGACCGGACTTTATTTCGATCGCGGCAAGACCGTGCACGGCTATGCCATGTCGCTCAACGGTGCCGGAGGCGCACACGTAGCGGCGGATACTTCGCCTGCCGCGCTGGCGGACAAGACCCTGTCGATGAGTTCGCTCGACTACCGCTCGCAGGAAGATGCCCGCCGTCTGCTCTGGACCGATGCCGCATCGATCCTGGCGATCGACAGCGCGACGCCGCTGGATCTGGATCGCGAGGCCAATGGCGACGTGCTGCTGGTGGTCACCCTCCGTGTGGCCGCGTTGCCCACGGGCGATCTCCGGCTTGGCATGGGAACGGCCCAGGTGCCCGTCGGCAAGCAGCTCGCGGTCTTGCCGGCGGGCTCATGGCAGCGCATCGGTATACCGCTGAAATGCTTCCGCGCCGGCGGCGCGGACATGCATGCCATCGCGCGACCTTTCAGCGTCGGTGCCGGCAAGGGCAGCGATATAGCCATCGCCCGCGTCGGACTCGGCACCGATGTCGATCACGTTATCGACTGCGTGGGCAAGTGATGCCCGCATTACGATCCTCTTCCCGGAACTTCCTATGAACTCGGTTGCTGCATCGATCGGCGTGCGCGCGAAGGCCACGCCAAGTTTTACCTACCTGCTGGCGGCATTGGCCGGCCTGATGTTCGGCCTGGATGTCGGGGTCATTTCCGGCGCGACCCAGTTCATCCAGAAGGAGTTCGGGGTCGACGACCGCATGATCGAATGGATCGTGAGCTCGATGATGCTGGGTGCCGCCATTGGCGCCGCGGGCGCCGGCTGGCTTTCCGGCGCGCTCGGTCGCAAGCGCTCACTGATCCTCGGTGGCGTGCTCTTCGTGGCCGGTTCGCTGCTATGCGGCCTGGCCTGGTCGCCGGGCACCTTGATCGGCGCCCGTCTCGTGTTGGGCCTGGCGATCGGCGTGGCGAGCTTCACCGCGCCGTTGTATCTGGCGGAAGTGGCGCCGGAACGGATTCGTGGCGCGGTGATCTCGAGCTACCAGTTGATGATCACCACCGGTATCTTCATCGCGTTCCTGTCCGATACCGCTTTCAGTTACAGCGGGTCGTGGCGCTGGATGCTCGGCATCATCGCCATTCCGGGGTTCCTGTTCCTCCTTGGCGTCCTGATGCTGCCGGAAAGCCCACGCTGGCTCCTGCTCCGTGGACGGCGCGACGAAGCCGTCGCGGTGCTTATGCGACTGCGTGGCGACGATGTCGCTGTCGCCCGCGAGGTGGGCGATATCACCGAGCAGCTGAAGACGCCGCAGCGCGGCTGGCATCTGTTCATGGAAAACCGGAACTTCCGCCGCTCGGTGGGCCTGGGTGTGCTGTTGCAGGTGATGCAACAGCTGACCGGCATCAACGTGATCATGTATTACGCACCGCGCATTTTCGCCGGTGTGGGTTTCGGTACCAGCGCGCAGATGTGGACCACGGCGATCGTCGGCTTGACCAATATGCTGGCGACCTTCATCGCGGTCGGGCTGGTTGATCGCTGGGGTCGCAAGCCGATCCTGAAGACCGGCTTCGCCGTCATGGCCGCAAGCCTTGGTGTGGTCGCCACGATGATGCACCTGGGCACGGTGACGAGCGTCCAGCAGATCGGCACCGTGGTCGCGCTGCTGGTCTTCATCGTCGGCTTCGCGATGTCCGCCGGACCCGTGGTCTGGATGCTTTGCCCGGAGATCCAGCCGCTGAAGGGACGCGATTTTGGCGTCGGGGTATCCACATTCACCAACTGGATCGTCAATATGGTGGTGGGCGCGACCTTCCTGACCCTGCTCAACACCGTCGGCAACTCGGCGACCTTCTGGCTCTACGCCGGGCTGAACCTGGTTTTCATCGCGGTGACTTTCCTGCTGGTGCCGGAGACCCGCGATGTGAGCCTCGAGGACATCGAGCGCCGGCTGATGTCCGGGCGACGCCTGCGCGATATCGGACGCTGACTGACGATGAAAAAAAACGGATGCCCTCTTGCGAGGGCATCCGCGTTCCGGGGAGGGATGTTCGGAACGACTAAAACGTTGTCAGAACCACACGCCGAGGTTGACGCCGTAGGTCCGCGGCGGCAGGTATTCGGAGACGTAGGCGAAACTGCCGTCGGCCAGGGTGAAGCGCGCGGCATTGGTGCGGACCTTGCCATCGGCGACGTTCTGCACGAAGGCGCCGACGTACCAGCGATCGCCCGGTTCGGAATAGCGGATCGATACATCGCCGCGGGCGTAAGCCTTCTGCTGGTCGCCCGGACCGAGGTTGAACACGCTCAACTCCTGCTTGCTCTGGTACTGCGCGCTGATGCGTGGGGTGAGCCGTGCACCGTTCTGCAAATGGAAATCGTGTTCGTAGATCGCGGTGAGCGAGGCGCCCGGTGCGTGCGGCAGCGTGTTGCCGCTGACGTCGATGCAACTGGCGATGCCCGAGGCTGGCGCGCAGGCGGGCAGGCCCTGGTAATCGTTGCTGCCGGCGTAGTGCAGGGTACCCAGGGTCTTCTTCGGGATGGCCGAGAAAACCAGGTTGGCGCGATCGTCGCCGGCCTGCAAGGCCAGTTCCGATTCGATGCCGCCGACCTTGGTGCTGCCCTGGACATTCGAGAAGCCGAGGCCGCGGTTGCCATTGGGATAGGTCACCGGCGCCGAGAGCTGGAAGTTCTTGAAGTTCTCGTAGTAGATCGCGCTGTTCCAGCTCAGGTGACCGTCGAGGAAGGTGAACTTGCTGCCGATCTCGTAGTTGGTCAGCGTCTCGGCCTTGTACAGCGCACCGGCGTCCTGGGTGCCGCCGGACTTGTAGCCGGTGGACACGCTGGCGTAGACCAGGCCATGCTCACTGACGTCCGCATCGATGCGGGTGAGCCAGGTCACCTTGTGATTGCTGTACTTCGCATCGTTGACGGTGGAAACCGTGAAACCGGTGGCCGGGCTCGGTTCCACATCGGGCGAAATCGGGTTCTGCGGCAGGTTCGGATCGTACGACCAGCCCCAGCCACGGCCGTCTTCATTGCGCTTGTCGTCGGCCGACCAGCGCACGCCACCGGTCAGGCGCAGGTGATCGGTCAGGTGCCAGGTCGCCTGGCCGAAGACCGCCTTGGACTGCACGGTTTCCTTCGGCTGCACGAACGAGCCCTGCCAGTTGACGGTGCCCTGCGGGGTGCCGTTCAAGATCGGGATGTCGAAGCGGATGTTGTTGTCTTCGGCTGAGTAGTACAGGCCGAGGATCCAGTCCAGGTCACTTTCGCCGGCGGACTTCAGATCCAGTTCGTGGCTGTAGTTCTCATAGTTCGAATAGTTGGTGCGATCTTCCTGGAACACGCCGCCGGTGGTGAAGCTGGTTGGCACGATGACCCCGGTGTCCTGGTCGAAATCGCCCTTGCCGGAGAAGCGGTTGTAGCCGGCGATGTAGCTCAGCGTCATCGTGTCGCCGATGTTGAAGTCCATCCGGCTGCGCACCGTGCTCGATTCGCGCTTGAGATAAGGCGCGGTATCGATCAGCGCCGACCAGAAGTCCTGGCCGGGGCGCGGATCCTGCATCAGGCTCATGCCGGGCGTGCCGCGGTCGCGGAAATACTCGTAGGAGAGGTTCCACTTGAACGCATCGCTGGGCTGCCACAAGGCGCTGACGCGCGCGGCGGACTGGTCCTGCGCGTTGTACTTGTCGCCGCCGGTCACGTAGTTGTGGACATTGATCGGCTGGAACGTCGCCGCGGTACCGCCGCTGGCCAGGTAGGTCGCCTGCTGCTGGGCGACCGAGGGCAGTTGCTGCGACGGATTCTGGTAGTCGACGTAACCGTCGTGCTGCTGGGTCGCCACGGCGACGCGTATGGCGAAGGTCTTGCTGATCGGCAGGTTCACCGCGGCGCGCGTGCCGATCATGCTGTAGTTGCCGGCTTCGACCTGCGCATTGCCATAGAAACTTGTCAGGTCGGGCTTGGCGGTCTCGAAGTTGACCACGCCGGCGGTGGAGTTGCGCCCCCAGAGGGTACCTTGCGGCCCGCGCAGGACTTCCACGCCCTCCATGTCCAGCAGCAGGCCGGCCGCCGCTTCCGGGCGCGGCGAGTACACGCCGTCGACGAAGGTCGCCACTTCCGGATCCGCGTATTCGGTCTTGGCGCTGTCGTTGCCGATGCCGCGCATGGTCAGGGTGATCACGCCATGGTCGCCCTGCGTGGTGGCCTGGAAACCGGGGACGAGCCTGGTGATGTCCTGGATGGTCATCACACGCTCTTTGTCGAGGGTGTCGGGACTGATGGCGGTGATTGCCACCGGCGTCTTCTGCAGCGGCGTGTCGCGCTTGGTCGCGTTCACCTGGATGGTGTCGAGCTGTTTGACGCTCTTGTCCGGCGACGCTGGGTTTTGCGATGGCGCCTCCTGGGCAAGCGCCGGACCCGTGGCCAGCACGGCGGCCATGGCCAGATACAAGGCCGAATAACGCAGCTTCATAGATTCCTACCCCTTCGAACATGCGATGTGTAAAGGCACGCCGTTCGTACCGGCAAGCCCGCTCCCCCGAGACGACAGCGCTGTCATTTCTTGTCATGACAGCGCTGTCATCGTTCGATGGTATGCTGGTTTTCGAAAAGAAGCTTGTCGCATAGCAGCAACGGAACGGGGCGGGCGATGGCACGGATAAAGAGGGTTCTGGTGGTCGGCGGCGGCACGGCCGGCTGGCTTACGGCCTGCTATATGGCCAAGGCGTTCCATACGAAGGCACCCGGGAGCATCCAGGTCGACCTGGTCGAATCGCCCGACATCGCCTTGCTCGGGGTGGGGGAGGCGACGTTTCCCTCGATCCGGGGCACGCTCGCGGCCATCGGCCTGGACGAGCGTCGTTTCCTCGCCGCTGCCCATGCGACCTACAAACAAGGCATCCGTTTCCAGCACTGGGTCCGTCCGCCCGGTACCGAGGGCGCCGACCACTATTTCCATCCCTTCAGTTTGCCGAGCCAGCGCAACGGACTTGAGCTGCTGCCGTACTGGCTGCTCGGTGCGGCCGAGCCAGGCGTGGCGTTCGCCGATGCGGTGACCATGCAAAAGCGGATCGCCGACGAAGGACGTGCGCCGAAGCGAGCCAGCGATCCGGACTACCAGGGGCCGCTCAACCATGCGTTCCATTTCGACGCCGCCTGCTTCGCCGCGGTGCTGGCCGAGCACGGACAGACGCTGGGCGTGAAGCGACACCTGGCCACGGTCGAACGGGTGGAGCGCGACGACTACGGAGCGATCGCCCGCATCGTGACCCGCGAAGCCGGATCGCTCGCGGCCGATCTTTATGTCGATTGCACCGGCATGCGCGCGGCACTCATCGGCGGGGCGATGGAATCCCCGCTACGCAGTTGCCGCGACACGCTCTTCGTCGACCGCGCCCTGGCCGTGCAGGCGCCGTATGCGAAACCCGACACCCCGATTGCGTCGTACACCATTTCCACGGCGCAGGAAGCCGGCTGGGTCTGGGATATCGGACTGCAGAATCGTCGCGGCACGGGCTACGTGTACTCGTCGCGACATACCAGCGACACCCGGGCGGAAGAGACGTTTCGCCGCTATCTCGGCCCGGGCGCCGATGACCTGGATGTGCGTCAGCTGAAATTCGAAACCGGCTACCGGCCCGAAGCGTGGCGGGCAAACTGCGTAGCGATCGGCCTCGCCGGCGGCTTCGTCGAGCCGCTCGAATCCACCGGCATCGCCCTGATCGAACTGGGTGCCTACCTGCTGACCCACCTGTTACCGGGCGACATGGAGGACATGCCCCAGGTGGCCCGATCCTTCAACGCCTCCATCGCCGAACGCTACGAGCGCATCTTCGACTTCATCAAGATGCACTACTGCCTGAGCCAGCGCCGCGACAGCGACTTCTGGATCGACAACGTCAATCCCGCGAGCATCCCCGAAACACTGCAGGAACGGCTCAGGCTATGGCGCCATCGTCCACCCCATCGCCTGGATTTCGTCACCGACCATGAGATGTTCCTGCCGGCCAGCTGGCAGTACGTGCTGTACGGCATGGAATTCAGTACGGACATCGAACCCCGGCGCAGCGCCTACCCGAGGTTCGACGAGGCACGGCAGGAATTCAGCAATATACGGACCGTGGCGCACCACGCACTTCGCGATCTCCCCGGACACCGCGAACTGGTTGAGCAGATGGTCGCCAGCGCGCGGTAGGCCGGCAGAAAAAAGAGTCAGGCAATCACGCTGCCGGCGAAGTCACAATCGAGCAAGGTTGGTCCGGGCCCGGATAGTGCGGTAGAGCCTGGAGCCCTCGGCCAAAGGCTCAGTCGTGAAAGTCCGCGGAAATGCTGGTGTCGCGCCACTTCTCGATTTCGGCCAGGCGCTCCGTCAGCTTGCGGGTGACCGCATCGAAGCCCCAGGCACCGAGCACGAGGTGACGTGGTGCGTCGTCGACCTGGGTCAGTGCGATGATGGCTTGCGCGGCACGCACGGGATCGCCAGCTTGTTTGCCGCTGTTGTCGGAAGTGCTTTTCAGCCGCGCGCCGACGGTATCGGCGTACTCGGCGAGCTGGCTCGGTGTCTGCTTCAGTGACCGCCCGGCCCAGTCGGTACGAAAGGGCCCTGGTTCCACGCAGGTGACCTTGATGCCGAGGGGCTGGCCTTCGGCGAACAGCGCGTCGGAGAAGCCTTCGACTGCATGCTTGCCGGCGGCATAGAAGCCGGAACCGGGGAAGCCGATCAGGCCGGCTACCGACGTGATATTGATCACATGCCCCGAGCGCTGCTGCCGCATGCCTGGCAGCACGGCACGTGTCATCGCGAATAGTCCGAAGACATTGGCTTCGAACTGGTCGCGGATTTCCTTATCGTCCGCTTCCTCGATGCTGGATTGGTAGCCGTAGCCGGCGTTGTTGACGAGTACGTCAATGCGGCCGAATTCTTGCCTCGCCTGCTGGACGGCAGCGGAGACCTGCGCGGCATCGGTAACGTCGAGGGCCAAAGGCAGGACATGTGATTGGCCATCTGCAAGATCGGCAACGCGAGTCACGTCGCGCGCGGTCACGACGGTAGGCCAGCCTCGCGCGATGGTGAGCGTGGCCAGTTCGCGGCCGAACCCGGTGGAGCAACCTGTAATAAACCAGACGGGTGACGAGAGTTCAGACATTGGATTTTCCCGGAGAGATAGCGGGTCGCCGTGACGGCGACCCGCTGCGTTGCTCAGGCAGCCATGCTCGCCATGTCGATGACGAAGCGGTACTTCACGTCGTTCTTGATCAGGCGTTCGTAAGCTTCGTTGACCTGCTCCATGCGGATCATCTCGATGTCCGAGACGATGTTGTGCTCGGCGCAGAAGTCGATCATCTCCTGGGTTTCGGTCATGCCGCCGATCGCCGAACCGGAGAGCTTCTTGCGGCCGAAGATGACGGCGACGCCCTTGATCGGCGGGTCGATATCGGTGAGCACGCCGACCAAGACCATGGTCGCCTCGCGCTTGAGCAGGCCCATATAGGGATTGACATCGTGCGACACCGGTACGGTGTTGAGCAGGAAGTCGAAGCTGCCGGTGTGCTTGGCCATGGCGGCCGGGTCGGTCGAGAGCAGGACTTCATCGGCGCCGAGGCGCTTGGCGTCGACCGCCTTGTTCATCGAGGTGGTGATCATCACGACGTGCGCGCCGAGTGCCTTGGCGAACTTCACGCCCATGTGGCCGAGGCCACCAAGACCGATCACGCCGACTTTCTGGCCCGGGCCGATCTTCCAGTGGCGCAGCGGCGAGTAGCTGGTGATGCCGGCGCAAAGCAGCGGTGCGACGGCCTTCAGATCCATGCTCTTGGGAATGCTGACGACGAAGCGCTCTTCGGTGACGATCGATTCGGAGTAGCCGCCAAAGGTGAGCTGGTCGCTGCCGCGCTCTTTCGCGTTATACGTCCAGGTGGCACCCTGCTCGCAATACTGTTCGAGCGACTCCTTGCAGGCGGCGCACTGGCGGCAGGAATCGACCATGCAGCCGACGCCGGCGAAGTCGCCGACCTTGAGCTTGGTCACTTTGGAGCCCACGCGGGTGACCTCGCCGACGATCTCATGGCCCGGCACCATCGGGAACAGCGCGCCACCCCAGTCGTCGCGTGCCTGGTGCAGGTCGGAATGGCAGATGCCGCTGAACAGGATCTTGATCTCGACGTCGTGCTCACCCGGTTCGCGCCGCTCGAAGGTGAAGGGCACCAGCGGGGTCGTGGGGTTATGGGCTGCGTAGCCACGGACAGTGGTCATCGGGTATCTCCAGGTTTGGCTGACCGGATAAGTGTGGCGGCACGCCGTCGCTATCGCTAGCCGGATTCTGCGGATTTATTGCCTGATTCTGCAAGTAAGCGTGATGTGCACTCCCGGGGTCGGGCATAATGAGCGGCATGGATTCCAAGCTAACCGGTACCCCGATGGCCACCATGTCGGCCGAGCTCGGCGACATCATCGCCCGCTTCGCGCCTGCCGATGGCGACCATCCGTCAGCCTTGCCCCTGCTCACCCTGCATCGCTATTCCCAGGTCGGCGATCTCTCCTGCGGCATGAGCCGATCGTCACTGATCGTTGCGGCGCAGGGCGCCAAACGCATCATCGCAGCCGGCGAGAGCTACGAATACGACGCCCGGCATTGCCTGATCACCTCGATCGACCTGCCGATCATGTCGCGGATCACCCAGGCGACAGCGGAACAACCGTACCTGTGTATCGCCATGTCACTGGACTTGGCGCATATCGCCACGCTGATGGCCGATATGGGGCGGCCCCGCGCGGATTCCTTCCCGATCGGCCGGCCGATCGCGGTCAGCAGCCTCTCCGAACGCTTGCTCGATTCTGCACTGCGGTTGGCCCGCCTGCTCGATCATCCCCAGGAGATTCCCGTCCTGGCACCGCTGATCGAACGGGAAATCCTGTTCCTGTTGTTGAGTGGCGAACACGGCCGCCGCCTCGGCCAGCTGGCCGCCGGCGAAACCGGCAGCAGCAAGGTCGCCCGCGCGATCGACTGGCTGAAGAACCACTACGACCAGCCGCTGAGCATCGACGAGCTGTCGCAGCGACTGAACATGAGCGTCTCGTCCCTGCACCACCACTTCAAGGACGTCACCTCGATGAGCCCGCTGCAATACCAGAAGCAACTGCGGCTGCACGAGGCACGCCGCATGTTGCTGGGTAGCGATGGTGATGTCGGCACGGTGGCGATCCGGGTGGGCTACGAAAGCGCCTCGCAGTTCAGTCGTGAATACAGTCGGCTGTTCGGTGCGCCGCCTTTACGGGATATCTCGCGGATTCGCGCCGCGGTGTAGCGCCTTAAATTAGGAATTCCCCGATTGACGCGCTAAGGTGCGCACCGCATCCTCCGCGCGTCGCCGCAAAATCGGCGACCGGGACTAGAGAACCCGCTCTCATAGAGGCGTTGAAAAAAAGCGCCGCAACGGCGCTTTATGCGTTGCGGCGCCCCGCTGCCACAATTTCTGCGGTGGGCGTGCCGGGCAGACTTAGGTCTGGCCGGGTCCTCTATGACCGGTTCTCTACCTGGCACGTCCGCCACCCGCCTTTGCGGGTGGCGGCCTCAGATGCAGGGAACACAATGAACTTAGCAAGCAATGCCTTCATCATCGGCCATTCCCGGGCCCACCATGACACGAGCCTGCTGATCGGCCAGATGGTCCTGGTCTTTTCCGGTATCGAGATCGAGGTTGGAACCTGTCTCGAGCATGTGGCCGGCGCCGAGATATTTCCGGTGGTCGACAGGCTGGTCTTCAAACACAAGATCGATGCCGTGCTGCAATTGATGGCGTTGCGACATGCCACCGACTTGCGTCGGCTGGCGGAACTGCAGTCGTTGTTGCGGCGTGTGGATCGGCTGCGGCATCGCCGGAATGCTTTCGTGCATGGCCGGTGGGATGAGGGAGCGGGGCGGCTCTACCTGGTCAGGCCAGCTTATGGACGGGGAATTCGCAGTGAGATTCCGTGCACGTTGGGCATGATGTGTGAGGAGATCAGGCAGGCGAATGCGCTGTTGCTGGCGCTACGGACTTGGCGCAAGCGCTGGGGGGTATCGGTGGCGAATGAGTCAGCTGCATCGCCTTAAGTGCCGGGTTAAAGTATGGTTAAATAGTGGTTGAAAGGTGGTTTCATCTTTGCGGAAGTGCTAGGCTGATCAGCCTGAGGAGATCGCCATGCCCGCAGCAAACCTGTTCAGCAATATCCCGACCAGGGATGCCCTGGCATTTGGGCTTGGTTCGCAGTTTCATCCAGAGCGGGTCAAGGAATTTCTCGAGTTGAAGAAAGTGGACATCTCGCGGGTTGCGAATGTCTCGCCGAAGTCGGTGCGTTTCGACGATGCCATGCCGGTAGCCATGCGCGAACGACTTGAAGAGATTGCCCTGACGTGCAATCTGGTGGCGCAGGCGTTCGATGGCGATGTCGAAAAGACGGCGCTGTGGTTCAGGGCCAGGAATCCCTTGCTGGGCGATGTTTCGCCACGAGACATGGTTAGATTGGGCCGATTCGATCGTCTGCGTAAGTTCATACTCAGTGCCATGACCGAGAAGGCTGCCGCTGATACGCACGGAGCGAAATGAGTGCCGAGAACAAGGAAGCAGTTACCGCCACTCACGAGACCCCACAAACCCAGTGCATGTGAGCGCCCCAGCTTACTGGAGCTCGATCGATTCTCCGCGGCAAATCTCGAGCAATGGCAGAAGTTGTCCGCCGATCTCGATGAACTCAACGACCTGTTGTATTCCGGGGTAGAGCCTCAGCGACGGCGGCACTACGATGACATGGTGGCGGCACTGCAGTCTGTCCCATCACTTGAACTTTCCTTTTCCGGATGGACACGGTTGGTGTCTTATCGCTTCTGCCTCAGTCCGCTGTCCGCGGCTGGCAGCCTGACGGAATACGGCGGCCGCTTCAATATCGGCATGGACGTCGACAAGGCGATTCGAGCGCCATGGCCGGCCTTGTACATAGGCGAGAATTTCGAAACGGTATTCCGGGAGAAGTTTCAACTCGATCCCGATGCGACGGTTGGTGGGCTTTCGCCAGACGAACTGGCCCTGACACCAGGCGGTAGTTTTACCGCTGTCAACCTCGATGGCCACCTGATGCAGGTCTTCGACCTGGAGCAAGCCGGTGCGCTGGACGGGTTGTGCAAAGTGCTGCGTAAGATGAAGATGCCTGCGGAGGCCCGAAAAATTCAGCGTCGCCTCAAGATGGCCGATCGCGATGTGCTTATGGTTCAGACGTCCGACAGGCTTCTCTCCGAGGTTCTGGTTCGAAATTGGCGAGTTTCGCCTGTGCAGTTCGGGCTGCCGGCAATAAGCCAGATCCTCGCTGGAATCATTCTCGACGCCGGCTTCGAGGCGATTCGCTTTCGGTCGACGAAGGGTGGCGGTTCCTGCCTGGCAGTGTTTCCCCACAAACTTTCCGCAGACGTTTCGCATGTCGTCTTGACCGACGCTGCTCCGCCGGAAGTCGAGCATGGGCGGCTCGACATGAACACCGCCGATGCCCTATGTGGGTGGGAATTGCTGCGTCCCCGGGAGCGTCCTGAGAAGTAGCCGGGAGTGAGCAGCCGAGAACCCTTCGCATTGCCTCGCCAGTGCCGGTTCAAAACCGATGGACATAGCCCACGCTGAATCCGCCGGGTAGCCAGCCGACGAGCAGGGAGCTCTGCCGGCGCGCGGCCCAGTAGCCGATGCCGGTGCCGATGGCCGCGCCGATGAGTACGTCGCTCTGCCAATGGCCGTGGACTTTTACCCGGGCGATGGCGTCGAACAGCGGCAAGGCCGCGAGTGCATAGACGGCGGGATGATCTTCGCCGTAGTTGACCATGAAGGGTGTTACCGCCGCGGCCACGGACGCTACTTCGCCGCTGGGGAAGCTCTGGTACTTCGAGCCGCGGAAGAACTTGTTGGGATCGTTCGTATCGGATGGCCGTTCGCGCTGGAAGGTGTACTTCATCGCTTCGGTGGTCGCGGCGGTGACCGCGAGGGCGTCGACCGAGCGCCAGAACGTGTCGCCGAGCTTGTCATGATCGCCGAGAGCCAGTGCCCCGCCGAGGGCACCAATGATCGTCGCGTATTCGACGTCTTTCTGGATACTGCGCTTCCAGATGCCGCTATTGTCGTAGTGCACCCGGTAGTCGATGCCGAAGGGGCCACCGGCGTGGGCGACGCATGGTGTCGCCAGGGCACATATCGCAAGGCATAAGGCAGGGCGACGCACGAGCATTCTCTTCGGTATCGATGATGCATCCGAAGCTAACGAGGCCAGCTGTTGCCATGCTTAGATTCTTTCGATGTTGCGCAGCTATTCCGTGTGCGGGGTGAATTTAAGGAATGCGAAAGGCTGGTGACGGAAAATAAACAGACCTATGTCAGCGGCGGTGACTTCATGATCTCTTTTGTTCTTGGCGTGGCGCTTGCCACCACCGGCTATTCGGCCCCGGCGCCGATTTCCCTGCCGGAACCCGGCGGTTGGGACTACATGACTTTCGATGAGGCAAGCCGGCAGCTCTTCGTCACGCGTGGGGACCATGTGGCTGTGGTGGATGTGGATGCAGGGAAGGCTATTGGCCACATCGACGGCCTGAAGGGCGCCCATGGCGTGGCCTTGGTGCGGGCAAAGAAGCGCGGTTTTGTAACCGACGGCAAGTCCAATAGCGTGCTGGTCTTCGACACGGCTACGTTCAAGACGCTTTCGGTCATCCCGTTGACCGGCAAAAAACCGGACGCGATCGTTTTCGATCCGGCGAGCGGGCATGTGCTTGCTTTCAACGGAAACAGTCATGATGCGAGCGTGATCGATCCTGCCACGGCGAAGCAGATTGGCTCGATCGACCTGCCCGGCGCACCTGAGTTCGCGGTCAGCGATGGTGCCGGACATGTCTTCGTCAATCTGGAGGATCGCAATGCCCTGGCGCGGATCGATACGCGCAGCGGCAAAGTGGATGGCACCTATGCATTGACCGGCTGCGATGCGCCGAGCGGGCTCGCGATCGACATCGCAAAGCACCGGCTCTTCTCGGTGTGCGGTAACGAGATCATGGCGATTACCGATGGGACCACGGGCAAGCAGGTCGCTACGGTGCCGATCGGCAAGGGGCCTGATGCGGCCGGGTTCGATCCGCGGACGGGTCGTATCTTCAGTTCGAATGGCGAGAGCGGCACGCTGACTGTCATCGAAGGCGATGGTGCGGATCATTACCGGGTGACGGCTACCGTGCCGACCTTGCGCAGTGCGCGGACGCTTGCGGTGGATGCGAGGGATGGTTCGGTGTTTCTTGCGGCGGCGACATTGTCCAGTGCGCCTGAGGGCAAGCGGCCGGCTGCGGTGGAGGGGAGTTTCAGGATTCTTACGGTGTCGGCGGGGCAGATCGCCGGGAAGTAAAGCCGGCGATCATGTGAGCCCGGCTTCAAAAGACTCGCGAACAGGGTTCGCTCCCACAAAGCAGTCGTAACCTGCTTCTGTGGGAGCGAACCCTGTTCGCGAGTCCTTTGGGGCCGGGCCTGTCAGGGCTGGCTTTTGGTAAACCGCAGCCACGCATGCGCGAGCGCGGGAACGACCACAAGATTCAGCAGGGTGGAACTGGCCAGCCCACCAAGGATCACCACGGCCATCGGGCCTTCGACCTCACGCCCCGCTTCACCATTGCCCAACGCCAGCGGCAGCAAGCCAAGCGCGGTGACCAGGGCCGTCATCATGATCGGGGTGAAGCGTTCGCGGATGCCGCGCTGGGCGGTGAAGCGATTCCAGTGCGCGCCTTCGCTGTAGACGAGATGGTCGTAGTGGGAGATCAGCATGATGGTATTGCGTGCGGCGATGCCGAACAGCGTTACCAATCCCACCAGGGCACCGATGGAGAGCACCGCGCCGGTCAGGGCGGCGGCGATGACGCCACCGACGAGGGCGAACGGCAGGTTGACCAGCACCAGGACGACCCGGCGCGGGTCGGGGAAGGCCATGAACAGCAGCACCACGATGCCGACCGCGGCGAAGGCGCTGTGCAGGATCAGTGCTTGCCGTGCTTTCACTGCACCCTCGGCGGCGCCGTTGATTTCGACGTAGTAGCCCGCCGGTAGTTTCAATTGGGCCGCGAGCGCCGCTTTCGCGCTGTCGGCATAGCCGACCACGTCGTCGGTGTCGGGCTCCACGGTGATCACCGTCCGGCGTCGCCCGCCTTCGTGCGAAATGCTGGACCGCCCTTCGACGAGGTCGACGTTGGCGACATCCTGGAGGGCGACATTCGCACCGCTCGCCGCATGCAGCAGCAGCTCGCCTACCGCCTCGGGGTCCTGTCGGGCACCCTCGTCCAGCCGCACGCGTACGCCAATGGGCTGCACACCATCGTAGGTCTCGGCGACCACCGTGCCCTCGTAAGCCATGGCGACCGCATCGAGTACATCGGTCATGCGCAGGCCGTGCGCGGCCAGACGAACGGGGTCGGGGTTGACGCGCATGGTGGCTGCGATGGAGCGTTCGGCCAGACGGACGGAGCCCGCGTCGGGCAGCTTGGCAAGGATCGCCACGGCCTGGTCGCCAAGCCGGTCGAGTTCGGACAACCGGGCTCCATAGATATTCACCACCACCGGCGCCGATTCCCCGGACATCGATTCACCGATGCGATCGCCGAGGAAGGTCACCACCTCGGAAGACAAGCCCGGAAAGGCGGCCACGGTGTCGCGGAGTTTCCGCTCGATCTGTCCCTGCGCGCTTGCCGACAAGGCTGGCTTGAGTTCGACGTGAAGTTCGCCGCGACTGGTCGGCCAGGTGTCCTGCACCGCTTCGGCGCGACCGATCTGCAACGAGACGGTGGCGATGCCGTCGATGGCGAGGATCTCTTTGCTCAGCTGTTCGCCCGAGTTGGTCATCGCTGACAGCGAGGTCGCGGGCGCGCCGTCGATCTGGATAACGTAGTGACCTTCGCGAAACGAGGGCAGCAATTGCGCGCCGAACAGGCCGAGGGCGAATGCCGCGGCCACGCCAAGCAAGAGCGACAGAGCGAGCAGGCTTCCCGGGAAATGGATGACGCGGGCCAGTACGCGGTGCTGGCAGATCTTCAGTCGGAGCAGCCAGCGCGGCTCGCGGTGACGCCGGTAGCCGCCGAGCAGCAGGACGCTGAGTGCCGGTGTCACGGTTAGCGCGACCAGCAGGGAGGCGAAGGTTGCCAGCAGGAAGGCCCCGGCCAGTGGCGCGAAAAAGCTGCCCTGAAGGTCGGGCAGCAGGATGATCGGCAGGAAGACCAGGCCAACCACCAGGGTGGCGAGTACGATCGGGCGGCGCACTTCCATCGAGGCGGCGAGGATGACTTCGGCGCGCGATGTGTCGCCGTGCGGCTGGCGCAGGCGGCGCATGATGTTCTCGACATCGATGATGGCGTCGTCGACGACCACGCCGAGGGCGACGGCGAGGCCGCCCAGGGTCATCGTATTGATGGTCCAGCCCAGCCAGCGCATGGCGAGCGTGGCGAGCGCCAGTGACAACGGGATACTGACAAACGAGATCAGCGCGGTGCGCCAGTCGCGCAGGAACACCACCAGCACGAGCAGGACCAGGGCCGCTCCGATCAGGAGAGCATTGCGCATGTTCGCCAGCGCGATGGTGATGAAGCTGGCCGGGCGGTGCAGGGCCGGCTCCATATGCACGCCTTGCGCATCGAGCATGGGCTTGAACTCGGCCAGCGCGGCCTCGACCAGGCGGGTGGCTTCCAGGGTGTTGGCGCCGTACTGGCTGGTCAGCGCGGCAAGCACGCCGGGCTTGCCCATGATGCGTGCGTCGCCGAAGGCCGGTGCACTGGTCGCCACGACGTCAGCGACGTCGCCGAGGGTCACATTGCGGCCGGCGCGCTGGGTGATCACCGCGCTGGCCAGGGTGTCGGCGGAGCGCGCGACGCCGTTGGTTTCCAGCACGATTCGTTGGTTCGGCGTGTCGACGTAACCGCCGCCACGTACGCCCGTGGCGGCCGCGGCGGCAAGACGCACATCGTCCAGGCTCAGCCCGAACGCGGCCAGTCGTGCCGGATGCACGCGGATCTGCCACTCGCGGATACCGCCGCCGAAGTCGACCATCTCGGCGACGCCGGGTACGGCCAGCAGGCGCGGCTTGATGGTCCAGTCGACCAGGGTGCGCAAGGCGATCGGGTCGAGCTTGTCGCTGGTGAAACCGATCTTCAGCAAATCCATGGTCGAGGAGGTCATGGGGCTCAGGCTGGGCGGCTGCACGCCTTGCGGCAGCGCAGCCGCGGCGGCATTGATGCGCTCACTGAGCAACTCGCGATCGCGGAACGGATCGCTGCCCGATTTGAACAGCACGGTGACCACGGCCAGGCCCTGGATCGACTCGGAACGCACGACATCGACCTGGCTGCCGCCATTGATCGCATTTTCCAGCGGCTGGGTGACCAGTCGTTCGACCTGGGTGGCCGAGAAACCCGGTGCTTCGGCCTGCACGATGACCTGGGCGGGAACGAACTCGGGGAAGACGTCGTAGCTCGCGCTCCCGAGGGAGATGACGCCACCGACCAGCAGGGCCGCACCCGCGAGCACGACCCACAGCGCATGGCGCAGGGAAAAACCGATCAGTCGACCAAGCATGGTCAGTCTGCCGCCGGCGTGCCGGCTTCGATGGCGAGCAGGGCGGCGGCGCCGGCGACGACGACACGGTCGCCCGGGTGCAGGTCGTCGTTCGCTTCGACCAGCCAGCCGTCATCGAGACGCTGCATGGCTTTTACCGGACGGCGTTCGAAGTGTGTCGCATCGACTTGCACATAGGTCCAGGACAGGCCGTTCCAGCGCACGATCGCGGCGCGTGGCAGGAGCAGACCCGAAAGCTTGCCCGTGCCATCGTGCAGGCTCCCTGAGGTGTGCATGCCGGGCACCAGGGCGGCGGCTTCGGCATCG
Organism: Luteibacter sp.; assembly: GCA_036009745.1. Classification (GTDB taxonomy): domain Bacteria; phylum Pseudomonadota; class Gammaproteobacteria; order Xanthomonadales; family Rhodanobacteraceae; genus Luteibacter. The sequence goes on from DASYLE010000006.1 coordinate 28,817, forward strand.
AGCAGCCATTCGGGCTGGACACCGGTCGTCGACTGCGGAAGCCGGCCAAGGATCGTCGCTTCCACCACATGCGCGTCGCCGGTGTCGATGCCCGCGCCGGTCGGCGCTTCGGCCATCTTCCGCAGCACTTGCGCGCGCAGCAGGACGTGTTCGCCGTCGACATAGGGGGCAACCGCTTTTTGCAGCGCGGTCGAATCCAGATGACCGAACCGGCTACCCCAACCGAGGGCAAGGTCCGTGTGCAACTGGCGCACGTGCGCAGCATCGATCGCCGCCTGGCCGTGGGCGGCTTCGACAGCCCTGGCGGCGACATTGGTGTCGGCACGGAACAGGGTTTCGGTACGCCGGGCTTCGGCACCCGATGCCGAGGCGGTCGCTTCGGCGGCGGCCAGGTCGTCCACCAACCTGGCCAGCGGCGCCGGATCGAGCACATCGATGGCCGCCGGTACCTCGGCAGGCCGGCTCGTCGCGGCCAGCGTGGCCGTGGTCAGGCCGAGGCTGTGCTGGGCGGCCTGGTCGACCTCGGTCGCCATGAGCGGGGCGGCCATGACGAGCAACAGGCTTGCGACGAGCATGCGGCAGGCGCATCGGCTCATGGGGAATGTCCTTCAAGCAGGGCGGGTAGTCGTGCCTCGTCCGCATCGAGCGGCGCGCGCAAGGCATTTTCCAGAGCAGTCCGGTTTCGATGCCATTGGGCCAGGGCGGCGAGTTCGGTTTGCGCGGCAGCGTTGTCGGCGACTGTCGCGTTCAGCACGACTGTGCGGTCCACGGCGCCAAGCCGTAACGCCTGCGTCGCACGCGCGAGATCGCGCGTGGTCAGGGCGTGGCCTTGCTCCGCCAGCAGCCAGGCCCGCCGGCTGTTGTCGAGCTCGGCGCGGCTGAGCGCGATGTCGTTGTCCACATCGGCCTGCACAGCCTCGGCATGCCTGCCCGCCGCTTCGCGCTGGGCGAGTGCTTCGGCGATCGGCCCCTGGTTCTGGTTGAGCACCGGCAGCGCCGCGCTCAGGCCCAGGGTGAGTTTGCGAATGCCGTGGTCATAGGTATAGCCGGGCCCGATCGACAGCTGCGGATACTGCGCGTGGACCTGCTGGGCCAGTTCGACTTCGCGTATGTCGTAGGCAGCCAGCGCCGCGTCCAGGTCGGGGCGGGTCAGCAGCGCCTGCTCTGACAGATGGTCGATCTGGGTCGCATCGACATTTTCCGGCGCATCGAAACCGGGCCAGGCAAGGTGAATGGTTTTCGCGGTGCCGACGCTGACGTCCAGGAGGCGAGCCAGTCGCGCGCGGGCATCGATCCCGGCGCCCGAGCAGGTGGCCAGGGCGACACGCGCCTGGTTCAGTGCCTGCGATGCTGGCAGTCTGTCGGTCGAAGCGGCCTCGCCCGCACTTATGCGCAGGGCATAGGCGTCGTCGAGTGCGCTGGCCGTGGCAAGCGCCGGCTGGGCCAGACGGCATTGCGCATCGGCCACCAGCAGGTCGACTTCGGCATGACGCAAGCCATCACGCAGTTTCCATACCGCTTCGGTAAGCGTGAGTCGCGCGGCGCGCACATTGGCGTCCGCCAGCTTCATGTCCAGGCGTCGCCGGATACCACCGTCCAACGCGAAGGTCGTGCTGATGCCCCATAACCATGGCTGGCTTTCCGCGTTGGCCTGCGTGTCGCGCTCGAAGGCCAGGCCGACCGTCGGATTCGGCAGGGCGCGGGCGGTGCGCACGCCCTCCAGTGCCTGCCGCAGTTGCGCACGCGTCTCGGCGATATCCGGATTGGTGGCCAGGGCGATGACGAAGAGCTGGACGTGGCTGAAGCTGGCCGGCGGCCAGGCATCGCCCTGGCGCCATAAGCCGTTCTTCTGCAGCAGGTCGCGCATATCCGGGCTGTCGATATCGCGCTGAACGCGCGCGCGTTGCATGCCGGCGATATCCAGCGGTGCCGGTTTGTAGCTCGCGCACGCCGACAACAGCAGCAGGATGCCGATCGCTCCCAGATGGCCCCACTTCATGCGACCGGATCCCAGGCCAGCGGTATCTCGACGCGCACACGAAGTCCTGTGCCGAAGGACGAATCGAGCAGCTCGATCCGTGCGCCGTGCAGTTCGGCAGCGCGCTGGACGATCGAGAGGCCCAGTCCGTAGCCGTCGTTGTTGTTGCCCGCTTCGCGATGAAAGCGCGTGAAGACCGCTTCGCGGCGCTCCACCGGAATGCCGGGGCCGTCGTCGCTCACCTCGATCAAGACCCATGAGCTGGTCCGGGTGAGGCTTATATCCACCTGCCCGCCCCGGCCGATGTGACGCAGCGCGTTCTCCACCAGGTTGCGGATCAGTGCGCGCAGGGCGGCGTCATGGCCCAGGACCACGATGCGTTCGTCGGAAGTGAAAAAGCTCAGCTCGACATGGCCATTGGCGATCAGCAGTGCCATTTCGTCGACCACCTCGGTCACGATCGGGACCAGGTCCAGTTCGCGCCGCGCCTGGGCCGCCGCACCCGCTTCGAGTCGTACCAGTGACAGCAGCTGCTCGATGCGACGGGCCAGCGCTCCGGTACTCTTGTGTGCGCTTTGCAGGGGTTCGGCCTTGGCCTCGATCGACGTCGCCGCCATGGCGTTCTCGATGTGCACCAGGGTCGCCGCCAGGGGCGTGCGCAATTCGTGGGCGACATCCGCGCTGAAACGGCGCTCGCGCTCGAGGCTGTCCTCCAGCCGGTCGAACTGGCGATTCATCGCCTCGATGACCGGCTGCAGTTCGCGCGGAGGATCGGCAAGGTCGATATGCACGCGGCTGCCTGGCTCGCGTCCCTGCAGCGCATGGGCCAGCTCGTCCAGCGGGCGCAGGCCGCGACGCACGGCCCAGCCGATCAGCAGGGCGAGCACGGGCAGGCCGATCAATAGCGGAACCGTATGCTCGATCAGGAGTGCATGGGTGATTTCGTTCCGGCTGTCATAGCGTTCGGCGACGCGGATGACGAGCGGATGGCTCGCGTCGCCCGACGGATCCTGCACATCACGCAAGGTGAAGATCCGCCATTCGTGATTGTCGAAGCGGACGTTGCCGAAGCCCTTTTCAGCAAGGTCGGGCGGCGTCATGTTGCGCAGGTTGCTGGTGAACATGCGCAAATGCCCGGCAGGACCGAATACCTGGAAGCCGACTTCGGTCTCGAAGTGGTGTCCATTGACGTCGATGACGGCGGCGCGACTCGGTTTGGCGATCGAGAGCGACGTTTCCCTGGCCTGGCGGAAATACTGTCCGGCGTCGCCGGCAAGCAGGGCCTCGAGTGTCCGCGCCGATTCGGCAAGGCGCCCGTCGGAGAGCTCGTCGACTTCCCCAAGCGTATGCGAATAGCTGGCGATACCCAGGAGCACCATGACGACTGCCACCACGGCCAGGTTCAGCCAGCGCAAGCGTGCGCGAAGACTGGCACCCTTCACGTCGCATCCCGCGGGATCATGTAGCCGATGCCGCGGACCGTGCGTATGGTCTGTGCCCCGACCTTGCGCCGGAGACCATGGATCTGCACTTCCAACGCGTTGCTTTCCACGCCGCGATCCAGGCCGTATACCGTCTGTTCCAGGCTTTCGCGACGAACGATGCGCCCGGCCCGCTCCATCAGCACGCGGAGCAGGGTGAACTCCCGGCGGGTCAGGGCCATGTGCTGGCCTTCGTGTTCGACCTGGCAGGTCGCCAGGTCCAGCACCAGTCCGCCTGCCTCGACACGGTTGGCGGCCAGTCCCTGCGCACGACGGCTGATCGAGCGGATACGCGCATTGAGTTCTTCGACGTGGAAAGGCTTGATCAGGTAGTCGTCGGCACCGGCATCCAGCCCGGCCACCCTTGCTTCAAGGGTGTCACGGGCGGTCAGGATGAGTACCGGGGTCTTTACGTGGTCGCGCCTGGCTTCGGTCAGTACATCGAGCCCATCGCGCCCCGGCAGGCCGAGGTCGAGCAGGATCAGGTCGGTACCTTCGTCGCGCATGGCCGCCGCGGCGGCGCGGCCATCGCGAATCCAGGTGACCGCATGCGACATGGCTTCCAGTGCCCGTTTGATCGCCGAGCCCAGCGAGTCGTCGTCCTCGACGAGCATTACGTGCATATTTGCGTTCCCTGGCGAAACGGTATCGATAGCTGGCTGCGAGGATGTCCCATGACCGAATGGTGAGCGGCCATGCTTAGGTTGTACTTAAGGAGCCAGGCTGAGACGCCGGACGACTAATACTCCTCTAAGGCGCGGCGCCTAGGCTGGTACTTTCCGCCCCGGCCATACTTCGTGACATCCGTACCCGCTTCCGACCAGCCCCTGCCCGTAGCGAACCAGCAACACATGCCGCGCCACGGACGCCTGCAGGAGCGCCGCCGTCGCCTGATGCGGCGCATGGTCGATGGATTGCTGGGCCATGGCACGTCGCCGTGCGCGCCCGGCACCCTGCCGACGACGGGCATTCACCGGATCCTGGTGCTGCGTCCGAACCACCGGCTCGGCAATGTGCTGCTCGTCGGGCCATTGCTGGCCGAGCTGGAACGGCTCTATCCCGGCGCCGAGATCGACGTGGTGGCCGCCGGAACGGCGGCGGCCGAGGTGTTTTCGACGTATCCCACCGTCCGTCACGTGATCAGCCTCCATCAGCGCATCGTCCGGCACCTGCCGTCCACGGCGGTCCTGCTCCACCGCATGCGTGCCACGGGCTACGATCTGGCGATCGAGGCCGGCGGTGGCTCGCAGTCCGGTCGCCTGCTATTGGCGATGACGAGGGCGCGCTACAAGATTGCTTCATCCCGCGATGCCTCCGCGGATGCCGGCGCGCCATCGCATATGGCGTTGCGCGCGGTGCACCTGTTGCGGCGCGCGTATGCGGGCGATGCATCCGGTCCCTGGCCGGTCATGGATATCCGTTTGACCGACGAGGAGCGAAACAAGGGTCGCGCTCTTCTTGGCAAAGTGCTTGGCAACGTTCCGGCGTCCGGCGATGGACTGACCGTGGCGATCTTTGCCAACGCCACGGGCAGCAAGCGCTACGGCGAAGACTGGTGGGCGCGCTTCATCGAAGCACTGTTCGATCGTCGCGCGGACGTGCGCATCGTCGAAGTGGTCGCCGCGCACGCCGTGTCACAGCTGAACCTGCGTCACGCGACCTTCTATTCGCGCGACCTGCGCAAGATGGCGGCGGTCATCGCCGCGGCGGATGTCTTCGTCAGCGCCGACTGCGGCGTGATGCACCTGGCAGCCGCAAGCGGCACGCGCACCTTCGGCCTGTTCTCGGTGACCGACCAGCGCAAATATGCGCCTTATGGCCGTGGCAATGCCGCTATCGACAACCAGGATGGCGATCCGGTGGCGGCGGCGCGTATTGTCGCGGCCCATTTATCAGGTCTGCTTGATCAAGGGATGTCCTGATACGAGTTTGAAGGCCTCGCCCCAAAGGACTCGCGAACAGGGTTCGCTCCCACAAGAGCGCGGCAGCCTTCACTTGTGGGAGCGAACCCTGTTCGCGAGTCCCTTGGGGCCGGGCTCGCATGGCCGCGGGTTCTATTTGCCCCAGGTCGCGAACATCACCACCGCCGCAACAGTCATCACCGCCGTGGCTATCCAGGCGAGCCACCGCGTCCAGCCAGTAACCACGAACTTGCCCATGGCCTTGCAGTTTTGCGCGAGCAGCAGAACCATGATCATTAACGGCACCGCGGCGACACCGTTGATCACGGCGCTCCAGTACAGCGCCTTGATCGGATCGATCGGGGTCATGTTCAATACCGCGCCGACGATCATCGCGAGGACCAGCACGCCGTAGAACATCTTGGCCTGTGCCGGTTTGCGCTCGAGACCATAGGGCTTTTGCAACGCACCCGCGGTGGCGTAGGCGGTCGCACCGGCGAGGACGGGCAGGGCAAGCAGGCCGGTGCCGATGATGCCGGCAGCGAACAACCATGTGGCGAAACGTCCGGCGATCGGTTGCAGCGCGGCGGCGGCATCGGCCGAGGACTGGATCTCGGTCTTGCCGTGCGCATGCAGGACGACCGCGGCGGTCAGGATGATGAAGAACGCCACCGCGTTGGAGAAAACCATGCCGATGATGGTGTCGACCTCGATCCGGCGGATTGCGTCCGGGCCCTGCTCGGGGGCTTTCTTGAGCGGCTCGCGCTCGTCACTGGCACGAAGCTCCTCGACCTCCTGCGCCGCCTGCCAGCAGAATAAATACGGGCTGATCGTCGTGCCGAGGATCGCGACGATGCCAACCGCATAATCCGGGGTCCATTGGATCGCCGGCACGAAGGTGCCTTTGAGGACTTCCATCCATGGCACGTGGGCCACGAAGACGGTTGCGACATAGGCAAACAGGCTCACCGTCAGCACTTTCAGGAAGGGCGAGTAGCGCGAGAAGGGAATGAACACCTGCAGCACCACCGATACTGCGGCGAAGCCCACCGCATAGGCGATCGCCGGTCCGCCGATCAGCAGCTTCAGCGCCGCGCCCATCGCGCCGATATCCGCACCGAGGTTGATCACATTGGCGACCAGCAGCATCACCGCCAGCACATAGGCGATCCAGCTCGGATAGTACGTTTGCAGGTTGTCGACCAGCCCCTTGCCGGTGACCCGGCCGATGCGCGCGCTGACCGCCTGGATGGCGATCATCAGCGGCATGGTCAGGAACATGGTCCAGAGCACCGAATACCCGAACTTCGCGCCGACCTGGGAATAGGTGGCGATGCCACTCGGGTCGTCGTCGGCCGCACCGGTAATCAGGCCGGCGCTGAGGCGCTTCAGCAGCGATGTCGAGGTGGACGATTCACCGGCGTCGGCCCGGTCTTTTTTGCTTCGGTCGGTCATACGCCACCCGGCTGAGATTCGCGTTCTATATGGGCTGGAACGCGTGATGGGTGAGTGACCAGCGAGAGGCTGGAAGTCGTCGTCATGTCCTCGACCCTGTATTCACGAGCGACGTGCGAAAGCTTGGCCCGAAACCGGGAGATACTTCGTGGCGGATCGTCAGGCGCATGGTGATGGCCAGGTGGGTTGGCCCGCGCACCTCTGGATCGTGCGGCATGGGCAAAGTGCCGGCAATGTCGCGCGCGACCGCGCCGAGGCCTCGGGCGCGCCGCTGATCGAACTGGGCCATCGCGACGCCGATGTGCCTTTGTCCGGGCTCGGCCGGGAGCAGTCCGAAGCGTTGGCTGCCTGGGTGGCCGGCTTGCCGGCGGACCGGCGGCCAACGGTTTTCCTGAGCTCGCCTTATGTCCGGGCGCAGCAGACCTGCCGCATCGTGGCCGAAGCCATCGGCGCCGGCGACGATATCGTGGTCGATGAACGATTGCGCGAGAAGGAGTTCGGCGTTCTCGACCGCTACACCCGCCACGGGATACTGGAACACTTTCCCGACCTGGCCGCGCAGCGCAAGCTGGTGGGCAAGTTCTATTTCCGGCCACCGGGCGGGGAGAGCTGGTGCGACGTGGTCCTGCGCCTGCGCAGCGTCTCGAGCGACCTGCAACGGAACTATGCCCGGGAGCGGGTATTCGTGGTCGGCCACCAGGTGATCGTCAATTGCTTCCGCTTCCTGCTCGAGCGCATGGACGAGGCGACCATCCTCGCCATCGACAGCCAGGGCGATGTGCCCAACTGCGCCATCACCGACTACCGGGACGCCGGTCCGGGCCGGGGCCTCCAGCTGGTCGATACGAACGTGGTCTACCCGCTGGAGAAAGCCGGTTCGCCGGTCACCCGCGCGGCCGATACGCCTGCGGGTGCGAGGTGACGCCGTGACCACGCCGCTGACCGTCGAAACCCTGCGCAGCATGCCGTTGCCGGTGGCCGAAGGCGACAAGGACGATCGCGGCCAGGTGCTGGTGCTTGGAGGCTCGCGGCGCGTTCCCGGCGCGGCATGGCTTGCCGGCGTGGCCGCGCTGCGTACCGGCGCGGGCAAGCTGCAGGTTGCCACCGCGGCCGAGGTGGCCGTGCCGCTCGGCGTCGTCTTGCCGGAGGCGATGATGCTCGGTCTTCCTGCCGATGGCGCGGGGGAATGCAGCCGCGGCAGCCGGGATCTGTACAAGGCCTGCCAGCAGGCCGATGCGGTACTGGCGGGCCCGGGGATGGCGGCGACCGCGGCAGTCCACGGGCTGGTCCGGCGCCTTTACCCGCGTTGCCGACGCGTGCTCGTGCTCGATGCGGGCGCGCTCATCCCCGACTTCGGTGGCGAGGGTGAGGCCGAGGTGGTGCTGACACCTCACGCGGGCGAAATGGCCGCGCTGGCGGGTATCGCCAAAGAGGATGTGGAACAGCGTCCAGCCGAGATCGCCCACGCCTATGCCGCGCGGGTACGCGCCGTGGTGGTACTCAAGGGAGCGACGACCTATATCGCCTCGCCGTGGGGCGAGCTGTGGGTCCACGAGGGTGGTTGCACCGGCCTCGGCACCTCCGGTTCCGGCGACGTGCTTGCCGGCATGCTGGCGGCCTTCGCTGCGCGGGGCGCCAGTGCGCGACAGGCTGCCTTGTGGGCGGTCGTAGTGCATGCACTGGCAGGCGACCGGCTCACTATCGCGCAGGGACCCGTGGGCTTCCTGGCGCGCGAAATACCGGCGGAAATTCCCGGCATCCTGGTGCGGCTCGCCTGACTAGGCGCTTTCCCAGCCATCCATGCGGTAGCGATCCGTGCGCCGATGGAGCGGCAGCGACTTTGCTCCCACCGCGGCCATGAACAGTTCGACCGCGCGGTCGGCCGGCAGTGGGTAGTCGGTGTCGCCGGTCCAGTGGACCAGCAGCCATTCGGTGTCGGGGCGGGCTTGGGCGCGGAGCCTTGCCGCGAGTCCGGCGACGGCATCCTCGGTGAGGTAGTAAAGCAATTCGGAGATGACGATCAGATCGTAGCTGCCTGCCCAGTCGCCGCCCGGCAAGTGGGCCTGGACGAAGCGTGGTCCCGATAGCGCCGCGCACGCTCGACGCGCCTGCGCCAGTGCGGCGAACGCGGTATCGACTGCGGTAATGCTGGTGCATGTCGCGGCAAGCCGCCGCGTCAGTTCGCCGTTGGCGCAGCCCAGCTCCAGGCAGGCTTCATATCGATCGCGACGCAGGGCGGCCATCGTCGCCGCGTACTTGGCTTGCTCGTACGGGCTCGAGCGGAAAGCCCAGGGGTCGGCGTCGTTGCGAAACAGCGCTTCGAAGTGCTCGTGGTCATAGCGTGTCATGCGCGATGAGCACCTCGTCGTCCGTGTCGAAACAGGCCAGGAAGCCCTCCGGCAGGGCGAAGCTTTCCGCCGCATCGGTGATAAGTCCGCCGTGCTGGCTGCGATGCGCCTGGATCGCGCGGGACTTGCGCGCGCGCTGCGCGCGGATGTCCACTCGCCAGCCCTTGGCCGGTTCCTCCGGCAGATCGTCTGCCTCCTGCATCCATGTCCATATGGGATAGCTCAACAAGGCCGCGCCCGTCCGCCGGCAAAGGCGCCGCGCGATAAGGAACGCCGCGCGGTGATCGCGATGGGGATCGCTCGCCGCGGTAACGCAGACGACCGTGTCGCCGCGGTGGCGGATGATCGCGGCGAGATCGTCCTGCACACCGTGGCGTTGTGCCGGCGGGCTGCGCGCGATACGTCCATCGGGTAGTCCATAAAAAACCGCGGCGGACACATCCAGTCCCAGCGTCGCGATCGCGGCGCGCGCCTCGTCGCGACGGAGCGCGGCGAGTGCCGGCGCCGGATAGGTCGGCGAGCCTCGATGAGACGCTTCGCCCGCGGTGAGGAAGGCCACGGTGACCGGCGAGCCGCCCTCCGCGGCGGCGGCGATCAGTCCGCCAACGCCGAGGCTTTCGTCATCGGGATGAGGCGCGATGACCAGCAGGTGGCGGCCATCGAGCAACGCTTCGGGCGCGATCAACGGCAGGTTCCGAAGACCCGCGAGATAGTCCGTCACAGGTGCCATCACCGGGACCATCGCTCGAGTGCTCCCTCATTGCTGGCGAGTACGGCGGATGCCACGCCATCGCGCACGGCGTCGGGCGCGGGTTGGCGAAGATAGGTCGACAGGTCACGCACGATGCGTTCCATGGGTGAGGTGGCCATCAGCGAGGACAGGCCCACCGAGCGCTGCGCCAGGGCCATCACCTCGAGGGCGCTGCGTTCGACCGCCATGCGCGCCATGCCGACATAGTCGACCGCTCGCACGCCTTCCTCGGCATCGCTTGATGTCTCGGCGAGCCGCGCCGCGGCATCGACCCACAATCGGGCCGATTCGATACCGACCGCCGCGTCGGCGAGTCGTGCGCGTTGGTGCGGATCGGCATCGCGCCCTGCACCGAGCAGGTGCGCGCGGGTCAGGTCGTGCAGGGCCGCGGCGGCGCCGAGTTGCGCGGCGAGGAAACGCCACGCGCCCGCGGAAAAATCCGGCTGGCGGTGATAGTCGTTGTCGCCGCCGACAATGTCTTCCGCCGCCACCGGCGCCGCTTCGAAGGTCACGCTACCTGTCATCGATGCGCGCATGCCTTGGACGTTCCACGCGGAAAGATCGATGGTAGCGTGTGTCATCGGCGGCCAGAGCATCAGCAAGCGCCCTTGTTCGTCGATCGCCGTGACCAGGGGACGCTCGATCATGCCGCTACCGGAAGCGTAGATCTTGCGCCCTTGCAGGACATGCCCGCCGGCATGTCCAAGCAGGCGCAGTGGCCCTTCGGGCGCCGGCGCATTCCACACGCCGAGGAGTCCGCCGTCGCGCACGTAACGACGAAGCCGGCCGTGCAATGCCGCGTCGCCATAGCGCCGGAGCAGGCGAAAGGCGTTGACGTGTCCCTCGAAAAGACGTGCGGCGGCAAGGTGGGCGCCACCCAGGCAGTGCAATGCCCGTACGAGAATCTGCGTCGACGCGCGGTCGTTGCCGAGTCCGAGCCCACCATGATGTTCGGGGATGACGGCAGTGGTCAGGCCGATGTCATGCAGGATGGCAAACGTCGCCACGGGAAAAGCCGCAGTGCGGTCATCTTCGACGGCGCACTCGCCGATACGCGGAAGCGCCTGCTTCAGGGCGTCCAGCAAGGCATGGCCCTGGCCCGGCAGCGACGCGACGATATCGACGACCGCGATCATGCCGCCATTTCCGTTCCGGCCGCGCCAAGGCTGGCCAGGAGTCGTTTGGCGCGGGCGATTTCGCGTGGCAGGGCCGAGGGGGAGAGCACGTGGCGGTGCAGTCGCGGCACGTGGGCTTCGAGCCAGTGCCAGAGTTCGCCGAAGCTTGAGCGGACGATGGCCGGGTCGACGGTTGCCGGCGGCATGTCCAGCCAGCGTCCCACTTCGCGCGCATCGGGCATGCGGCCGCATGCATGCATACGGCGGAGCCTGGCGCGGGTTGTCGCGCGGAAATGCGCGGCCACGGCGGACTCCAAGCCTTCGTCGCAGGGTGCATCGATGGCGTCGTGCCGTTGGCGCAGCGTATCGGCCATGCCACCGGCGGCACGACCGTGCAGCCTTCCTGATGTGGTGACCCGCCAGTCCGGATCGTGGCGGACGCGCAAGTCCCGGCGCTTGAGCGCGGCGATGATTGCCCTGTCCTCACCGCATGCGGGCATGGGCAGGGGGCCGAGTGCCCGCAGTGCCTCGCAGCGAATGGCCAGGTTGGCGCCGTGGCAACCGCGATGCGAGGGCCAGGGGTCGTGGGCGACCGGATCCGCGCGTGCATCGAGTTCGTCCAGCAAGGCCGTATAACGGGTCTCAAGCTGGTGCCGGGCCAGGAAGTCCGGGGACAGTGCGGCGAAGTCTTCCGCACGGACCTCGGCCACGCCGGCGACCGCGTCCCGCCCTGCGTCGAGGACGCTGGCGGCTCGCCAGATCCAGTCCGCCGGCACGACGGTGTCGGCGTCGGTGGTAAGCACGACGCCAAGGGGCGCCCGGCTGGCCAGGTCCGCGGCGAGCCCGAGCGCGGCGGCACGCGCGCCTCCAGCGTGGTCGAGCCCGGCCCCTAACTCCGCTTCGACGGCCCAGATCGCGGCGGGTAAGGATGGCAGGGTAGCGACGATACGTTGCCATGACCCATCCGTGCAGCCGTTGCAAAGCAGGACCACGCCATACTGCCGCGCCGGAAGACGGTGGCCCACGCCATCGACCTGGCGAGCCAGAGCTTGCAGACAGGCGACGATCCGGTCTTCCTCATTGCGCACGGGGACCGCGACGACATAGCGAGGGCGCTCACCCAGGTCCTGGAGCGCCAACGCGCTGCGCAGCGTCCGGTTCGCGGCCAGGTGATCGGTCATGGGGACCTCGCGAGGGCGGCGGCCCTCTCGTGGTCCACACTGCGCAGGAGGGCGTGAATACGCCGGCTAAGGGACGTCGCCGCGAAAGTCATCCCTGTCAGCGAATCCTCCGCGTCACGGCTTCCAGAGCCCGCGATCATGAAGTCACGGCCCCAAGGGACTCGCGAACAGGGTTCGCTCCCACAAGTGAGGGGCGTCCTTCACCTTCCGCCATACGCCGTTGGGTGACCATGCGAGCGTTGCGCTTTGGACAAAACGATGAAAAGTGTCGGATCCCACACTGTCGTCTATGTGGCCCTGGCGGGGAATGTCCTGATCGCGGTGGCGAAATTCACCGCCGCGGCCTTGACCGGCAGTTCGGCGATGTTGAGCGAGGGGGTGCACTCCCTGGTCGACTCGGTCAACGAAATCCTGCTGCTGTACGGGCTCAAACGCGCCAGCCTGCCGCCCGACCCCGGACATCCGTTCGGGCACGGCCGCGAGCTTTATTTCTGGAGCTTCATCGTCGCCCTGCTCGTGCTCGCCATGGGAGCCGGCGTGTCGTTCTATGAGGGTGTCAGCCACCTGCTCGCACCGGAGCCGATCCGGCATCCTGCCATGAACTACGTCGTGCTGGGCGTCTCGTTTCTCTTCGAGGGTATTTCCTGGTGTGTCGCGCTGCGGGAATTCCGCGCGCACAAGGGCAAGCTCGGTTACTTCGAGGCCTTCCGCCAGAGCAAGGACCCCAGCGTGTTCACCGTGCTGCTGGAGGACAGTGCCGCGCTACTTGGCGTGCTGATCGCGCTGGTCGGCGTCGTCGCGACGCAGGTGTTCGACGATCCGCGTTTCGATGGCGCGGCATCGATCGGGATCGGCCTGGTCCTGGCGCTGTTCGCTTCCCTGCTGGCGCGTGAGACCAAGGGCCTGCTGATCGGCGAGCCGGCGCATCCGGCGGTCGGCAGGACGATCATGTCGATCGCCGAACACGATCCAGCGATCCGCCACGCCAACGGCATCATGACCGTGCAGATGGGGCCGAACCGCATTGTCGCCGCGCTCAGCGCCGAGTTCGAGGATGCGCTGACCACGCCGGACATCGAGGCCTGCATCCGGCGCATCGAGACAAAGGCGAAGGAGGCGCATCCGGATATCACCACCTTGTTCGTCAAGCCTCAGACACCCGAGGTATGGCACCAACGCCGCGAGCAGATCCAGGTCGACGGCGACGCACTGGCCCCCTGACTCGCCTTCGCGGCCTGCACGCCGCGTCCACGGGGCAGGGGATGAACTAAAGATATAAGAGGGGGCGCCATGAACGACACGGTCGTACGAACCGGTGGCTGTGCCTGCGGCGAGGTGCGCTATGTCCTCGTCGGCGAGCCCGATCGGGTCGGCGTATGCCATTGCATGGGTTGTCGCAAGCGGCATGGCGCGCCGTTCAATGTCTTCGTGACGTTCCCTGTCGCCCAGGTCTGTGTGCGGGGCGAGCTGGCGACACGTCCGGGCGAGACGGGCATCCGCGCCGGCTGCGCCACGTGCGGCTCGCCGGTGTTCTGGTCCGACGCGGAGGGCACGGAGATCGAAATACATCTCGGTGGCCTGGACGATACGGGGCAATTCGAACCGCAATACGAACTGTGGACCGTTCGCCGTGAGCCCTGGGTGGCGGCGCTCGACGTGCCACAGTATCCGGGCAACCGGCCACCCGGCGGCCCGATACGTCCGCGCGTGGCCTGAGCCGGCAGTGACTTCCGGCGGATTGAACACACGGCCGCCGTGCGTCGATCATGTATGCAGGCGCTCACGCCCGATGGTTTCAGGGGTAAACCATGCGACCTGGCATGTTCATGGGATGGGTGTTCCTGCTCGGCGCGGCCGCGACCGCGTCAGCCGCCGGATCGATGGCGCCGGTCGTCATGCCGCTCGTGCCGTACCTGGGGGTGATTCCTTCGCTGCAGGTATCGATCGACGGCCATCCGTCGACCTTCCTGCTGGATACGGCCGGCGGTCTTACCGTGTTCACGCCCGAGGTGGCGAAGGCGGTGGGCTGCAAACCCTGGGGCCAGCTGACCGGTTTCCGCATGCGCGGCGATCGGGTGGATACGGCACGCTGCGACAACGTGCGCCTTTCGCTGGCGGGGGCGACCGTGGACATGACCCAGGCCGGCGTCTGGGATATCTCGAAACTACTGCCGAAGGATGCACCGCCGCTCGGCGGATCGCTCGCGCTCGATGCCTTCGCCGGTCGTGTGGTCACGCTCGATCTGTCCGGCGGCAAGTTCATCCTCGAGACACAGGCCAGCCTGAAGGAAAGGGTCCGCCATGCCACCGAAGTGCCCATGCGGCTTGTGCGAGAAGTCGGCGGAGCCTCGCTCGTCCCGGTCGTCGCCATCGATACGCCCAAGGGCCGTGTGTGGATGGAGCTGGACTGCGGCAGCGATGGCGAGGTCATCGTCAACCGGCCGCTGGCCGAGGCTCTCGGCCTCGATCCCAAGGCGAAAGGCGCCCAGCCGCTGGCCATGTCCCTGGCCGGTGGCATGGCGGTGAAAGCGAAGGGACAGGTCATGGACCTGGTCATCGACGGCAATATCGGCGCGCCGGTCCTGAAGCAGTGGGTGATCACCATGGACCTGGCGCACGAAAAGCTTTGGCTCGCGCCGAAAGGCTGATGCCGGTGCCGTAGTTCTTCCTGAAGTTTCCGGAGCCGGCTACCAGGTCAGGTCGTCGGGAACCTGGAACTGGCTGTAGTACTCGTCGTCCTCGTTTCCCGCCGTACTCGATGCACTGCGACCATGATCGAGCACGATCATCGCCGCATCGCGTGCGTAAACCTTGTCGGCGGCGACGCGGGGGAGCAGTTCGTAGCCCTGGTCGTGTCGCGCGATCACCAGCATCCCGCTGGCCAGTTGCGCGCGGAGCGCCTCGCTGACCAGGATGCTCTTGATCCGGTCGCCGTCGGTGAAGCGGTAATCGAGTTCGCCTTCGCGTTTGACCTTGTTGGTCTCGACGATCTGGCGGACCTGGGCGCGCAACTCCTTTGTGTGCACCTGGGCATTGCGTTCAGCGGACAGTGCGCGGTCCCGCTCGGCGCGCTCGGCGTGCAAGCGCTCCGCGTCGATTTTCTCTTCCGTGGGCGCCGCCGGTGCCTTGCCCTGGCGTTGCTTCGCCTGCTCGCGCACGACCTGGGCCACCTTGGCCTTCTTGACCAGGCCGGCCTTGAGTAACTGTTCCTGCAGGGGATTGCGCATACGGGGGTCTGAAAGGGCTGGGGTGTCGACCCCGGATTGTAGCGCCGTGGGCGATCCCGCGCGAACGCGCCCAGCCGCGGTTCTCAGGCAATCCCTACAGACCCCCGGATACGCATCTTCGATACTCGAAAAACCCTTTATGAGGCTCCAGGACCGTAGCCGCATCCCGTGCGCACGGGCGGACTTCAAGGACTGAGCGATGACGGACAAGAAGAAACATCAGGTGGACATGGGCAATCTCCACATCAGCCGTTGCGAAGGGGAGTCCTTCGTCATCGGGGACGACATCGTCGTCACGGTCGTGACGATTCGCGGCAACGCCATCCGACTGTCGGTCTCTGCGCCTCGCGAAGTGGCGGTCCGACGTATGCCGCCGGCGCCGAAAACACACATCTAGTCAATACGCGCGATCGCCGCGTACGCGGAATGCGAGGCTGATACGTGGGGCCATGGGAGATCGCTGTTTCGGGATGCCATGGTCGTAGTGATGTTGGGTTTCCCAGCTCATCACGAGCAGGCTGCCGGCGTCCAGGTCCTGATGGAGTACGCGCCGGGGTGGCTGCTTGGCGCGGATGGTCATGCGTCGGGTCGCACCAAGCGAGAGCAGGGCGATCGGTTCGCCCCGGACCAGGTCGGCCAGCTTGTCGTTGTGCGGGGCGACGCTGTCGTGTTCGTCGCGGTAAAGGTTCAGGCCGATCGAGTCGAAGGGCGCACCGACCATGGCCGCCACCGCGCCGTTGGCCTCACGAAGCACACCGGGCAGGTCCGG
>DASYLE010000007.1:0-6990 GCA_036009745.1 Luteibacter sp.
GAGCAGGGCGGTCGTCATGGCCTTGCTGTTCGAAGCGATCTTGAACAGGGTGTCCTTGTCGATGGCTTGTCCGGAACCCGCGGCGCGTTCGCCGGCGGTGCGTTCGTAGACGACCTTGCCATGGTCGATCACGCCGACGGCCAGGCCAGGAATGTCGTATCTCGACATCGTCTCGTCGAACAGGCGGTCATACGGCGACGCCGTCTTCGCCACATCGCCCCAGACGCGCAGGAGATTACCGCCCCAGATCTTGGCGATATCCGCGTCGCTGAAGCCGCGACGGCGCAGGCCGGCAGTCACGTTTCGCGTTTCGGAGGCATCCATCCAGCCGGTGATCTCGCCACCGCCGTCGAAGTCCGAGGCAATGCCGACGTGGTCGATGCCGGCGACCTTGACCATATGCTGGATATGGTTGAGGAAGTCTTCCAGCGTCGCCAGCGGATATTTCTGCTGGATGCGCTTCATGCCTTCGGCATAGGCGGGCAGGTAGTCGTCTTTTTCGCTGTCGTACTCCGCATCGCCCTGGGCCTTGGCGATGTCCTTCTGCAGCAGTTTCTCAGCGGCTTCGCGTGCGGGATCGATCTTCAGGAATTCCTTGTATGCGACAGCCTGGATCACACCGCCCTTGGCGGCGATCGCGCGGAGCAGGTCATCCGGCAGGTTGCGCGGATGGTCGGTCAGCGCGCGCGACGAGGAATGCGAGGCGATGATCGGTGCCGTCGACAGGGCGAGTACGTCGCGCACGCAAGCGTCGGAGGAGTGCGAGACGTCGACCATGATGCCGAGCGCATTGGCACGCCTGACCACGCTGCGGCCGAACTCGCTCAGGCCGAGATTGCTGTCCGGCTTGTCACCGAGTTCCTTTTTCGGCAACGAACTGCCGCAAAGGTCGTTGTTGCCGACATGGGCCAGGCCGACATAGCGGGCGCCGCGGGCATAGGCGGCATCGAGTCGATGCAGGTCATGGCCGAGCGAATAGCTGTTCTCGATGCCGATCATCGCGGAAAGCCGTCCGGCGGCCTTGTTGTCGCGCACGTCCTGTGGCGTCCGGGCAAGGCCGATTCGATCCGGATAGCGCCTCACCATCAGGTCGATGGCGTCGTACTTCCTGGCCGCCTGGGCAACGGCTTTGGCATAGCCGGCCGGCGTCAGCGGTCCCTGTTCGACATAGATGACGAAGAAGGCGGCATCCAGGCCGCCACGGTGCATCTTGTCGAGATCGACCTTGAGCACGCTGTCCTTGCCGGCATCGAAATGCGGTTCGGTCATGTAACCGAAGGGAATATCGACGTGGGTATCGAGGGTTAGCGGATGGTCTTGCTGCGCATGGACCGCACCGCAGGCGGCGAGCAGGGAAAAGGCGATGCTACGGATCGGTTTCATAGGCTCTGCCAGTGGTCCGCCGGTTGCTCGCCGGCGATCATCTCATCGAAGCTCTGCCGGCGGCGAACCACGGCGTAGCGGCCGTCGTCGACCATGACTTCGGCGGCGAGGGGGCGGGAGTTGTAGGTATTGGCCATGGACGCGCCATAGGCGCCGGTGGCGAGGATGGCAACCAGGTCGCCGGCCTCGCATGCGGGCAGGTCGCGCGCACGGGCGAAGATGTCGCTGGATTCGCAGACCGGGCCGACAACGTCATAGGCCTGCACGGCGCGCGCTTCGTCGTGAAGCGGCACGATATCGTGCCAGGCGTCGTACAGGCTCGGCCGTTGAAGGTCGTTCATCGCCGCGTCGAGGACCAGGAACCGGCGTTGCTCGCCGTGTTTGACCCGGATGACCCGGGTCAGCAGCACCCCGGCCTCGGCGACCAGGTAGCGGCCCGGTTCGAGCAGCAACCGGCCCTCGAAGCCGGCCAGCGCCTCGCGTATCGCGGCGACATACTCGCTCGGTTCGACCGGCCGGTCGCCAGCACGGTAGCGGACGCCTAGCCCACCACCGACATCGATGCTTTCGAGCGCGTGTCCGCCATCGCGCAGTTCACGCCAGAAGGCGGCGACACGTGCCAGCGCAAGGCGGAAGGGATCGACGCTGAGGATTTGCGAACCGATATGGACGTGCAGCCCGTCCAGGCGTACGTGCGTCAGTGAGCCGCTTTCGGCGACCCAGCGCCGCGCTTCGACAATGCTGACGCCGAACTTGTTCTCGGACTTGCCGGTGGAAATCTTCTCATGGGTACCGGCGTCGACATCCGGATTGATGCGGACGGCGGCATGGGCGACATGGCCCCGTTCGCGGGCCAGCCGCTGAAGCAGGACGAGTTCGTCTTCCGACTCCACGTTGAAGCGCATGATCCCCGCGTCGAGCGCGGCGACGATCTCGTCGGCGCGTTTGCCGACCCCGGAAAAGACGATGCGCCCGGCGGGAATGCCGGCCCGCAGTGCCCGCCACATCTCGCCGGCGGAAACGATATCGGCGCCGACACCGGCGGCGGCCATCAGCTTGAGGATGGCCAGGTTGGGATTGGCCTTGACCGCATAACAGAGGGTCGCGCGCATATCGTGCAGGGCCGCGTGCAAGCCGGCGATACGCTCGCGGATCGCCGCGGTCGAATAGACATGGCACGGCGTGCCGACGGCCTCGGCGAGCGCATGCGGATCGACGCCGTCGAACGCGGTACCGGCCGGGGATACCTCGGGATGGGCTTTCATCGGTGATGTCCTTCAAAAAGATGGCGGCCCGCCGGTGCGGGCCGCCGGGGGAAGGACATCAGAAGTCCACCGAAACCGTCAACTGGCCGAAGCGCGGGGACTGGAAGCGCTGCGGCTGCATGAAGGTGCTGCTGGTCCCGCCGACTGAGGTCTGCAGGTCCTGGTCCACGCCGAGGATGCGTTGCTGGTTGAGCAGGTTGTAGATCGCGAACTTGACCCTGAGGTTGCTCTTCTCGCTGACCGGGGTCAGGTAGGTGAGGCTGGCGCCGAGGTCATAGGTCCACGGCGTGCGGCCGTACTTGCCGCGCGGCGATTCCTGATAGACGCGGTCCTGTGAGCGCACCGCGTCGCAATTGGACACGCAGATGAAATAGCTGTGGTAGACCTTGTTGTCGTACGGGTCGCCGACGCCGTAGCCGGTGATCGGGCTGCCCGAGAGCACGCTCAGGTCCGCGCCCACCTGCCAGTGCTTGTTGATGGCATAGGTGCCGCGCAGCTTGAACTGGTGGCGGTGATCGTTCGGCAGGTAGCCGCTGGAGAGGTTGACCCAGGGATCGTCGAAGTTCTCGGTGCGGCCGGTATCGTCGAAGTCGGTATCGGAGTTCACCGGACCTTCCGCGTTGCCGCGGTTCCACGACAGCACGTACGAGGCGTTGAATGCCCATTTCTCGTCCCAGGCGCGATCGACCTGGAATTCCAGCGAACTGTAGGTGCGCTTGGGCTTCTTCCAGCCGCGCTGGCCAAGGTAGTTGCCCTGGGCGTCAAACATGGCCCAGCCTTCCTTGGACGTGTCGACGGTGACCCAGCCATCGGCGGTGCCGTCGCAGTTGGTGTCGCCCCAGACGGAGACTTTCTTGCCGGGGTTGGCCATGACCCAGCCGATATAGCCGTCCTGCCCGCATTTGCCGGTCGCGCTGATCTCCATGTCGTCGATCGCGTTGTGCAGTTTGCGGTAGGTGCCGCTGACACCCCAGGACCATTTGTCGGTGATCGCCTGCTGGAAGCCAAGGATTGCCTCGTCCTGGTAGACCGAATCCATATTGCGGTCGACCTCGGAGCGCAGGTCGCCGACGGTGCCGTCGCCCTGCGAATCGTCGACCTTGCCGATCTGCGGGCCAAGTATCGGCATCGCGTAGGGCGAGCCATTGCGGTCGAGGATCTGGTAACCGTCGAAGCCGTAGTAGGTGCGCTCGTCGAGCAGGCCGCCGGCCTGCTTGATGCTGATCACGTTGGCCACCGGCAGGTAGTAACGGCCGAGATTGCCGAAGATCTTGGTGGTGCCGTCGCCTTTCACGTCCCAGGAGAAGCCGAGGCGTGGGGCGATCATATTGTCCATCTTGATGTAGCTGCGACCGTCTCCGTCCTTGTTGTCGAAGGCGTCGCGGCGCAGGCCGACGTTGAGCAGGAAGTTCTGGGTGATATTCCAGTTGTCCTCGACGTAGAACGCCGAGTTGGTGGTCTCGAAGTTGCCGGAGACTTCCTGGCGGCGCGCACGCACATAGGCGTTGTAGCCTGCCGGGACTACGCCGCCGTTTTCGAGCGTGGCGCCTGGCGTGGTTTCATAAATGTTGTAGTAGTACCCGCCCGGACCTGGATAGCGCTGCTGGTAATCGGACGTGTCGACTTCGTGGTCGTAGCCGAAGCGCAGCAGGTGGTCGCCCAGCGTCCACTCGAAATCAGCGCGGCCCTGCTTGCGGGTGTCGTTCAACTTCTGGATCGCGGTGCTGGAGCTGCAGCCGAGCGAGACGTCGTCCGGCGGCGGCACGGCGGTCTCCCTGACCGGGTTGCAATCCAGGTCGCTCTGCGCGCGGGTGAACGTCTCGCTCTCGTTCTTGCCGTACATCAGCTTCATCGAGAGGTCGTTGGTGAGATAACTGGTCCAGGTCAGTGCCCAGTTCTTGCCGCCGGTGTCGCTGTAGATCTCGTCCTTCTTAGAGTTGCTGGTCTTGTCGGTGGCCAGGTTGTAGTCGTAGACCTGGCCGACGTTCGAGTCCTTGTCCGAGAAGGCCATGAACTCGAGCAGGTTCTTGTCGTTGATGTGCCAGTCGATCTTGGTGCCCCAGAAGCCACTGTCCGTGTCGTTGAGGGTCAGCGTGGTGCCCTGGTCGTTGGTGTTCTGCGGCGTGTAGCCGCGTGCTTCGTACATGGCGAAGAAGAACAGCTTGTCCTTGATGATCGGGCCGGACGCGAACACGTTGAGCTTGGTCCGCGTGTAATTGTCCTCGCTCGAGGTCAGGTAGCGCTCGCCATTCCAGTAATGGTTATTGGCCTGGGCCTGCCAGTCACTGGGCTCGAAGGTCAGTTCGGTGCCGAACTTGAATTCGTTGGTGCCCGAGCGGGTGACCGCATTGACCACGCCGCCGGTGGTACGGCCGAATTCGACCGAATAGCCACCCGTCTTGACCTGGAATTCCTGGTAGAACGCGAAGGGCGCCTGGGAGAAGCCATTACGGTTGTAGAAGTCGGTGACGTTCAGGCCGTTCACGTAGAACGAGTTCTCGGCGACCGACGAGCCGCCGAAAGAGATACCGCCGAAACCGGCATTGCCCTTGTTCACACCGGGGGCAAGCAAGGCGACCGCGCCGACGTCCTGCTGGACGGGCAGACGGGCCAGCTGTTCGCGACTGACATTGGTCGCCGATTCGGTGGAGGTGACGTCGACCACGGAGACCACGCTGGAGGCGGTGACGCTGACGCCCTCCAGTTCGGTGGTGGCGGATTTCTCGCCGACATTGACCGTGGTCGCATTGCCCAGGCTGACTGTGACCTGCAGCGGCGTGCCCACCGGCTTGCCGTCCTTGTTGCTGTCCAGCGTGTAGCGGCCGACAGGCAGGTACGGAAAACGGTAATTACCGGTCGAATCGGCGGTGACCGAACGGGTAAGCCCGGTGTTAGGGTCGCGTATCGTGACCACGGCGCCAGGAACGGTGCGGCCGACCACCGAACCGTCGGTATTTGCAGCATGCACCGGCTGCCAGGCCGCCAGGCACAGGCCGATCGCCATGCAGAGTGCGCCATGTCGCAAGGCGCGCCGATTCTTGTTCATCTCCCCCATCTCCCACTCCCCGATAGATGTTGTCGATACCGCCATGAATGGCCTGGTTTAACCGCCAGCGTTCCCCAGCGCCGGTGTCACCGTGTGCCACTGAAAGTCGTAGTCCCACTGATCGAAATACAGGTTGCCGCCCTTCCACTCGACTTCGCCACGCTGCGAATCGACCGTCTCTGAGCGGAAGAACCGCTTCGGTGGGACGAAAGGCTGCGCATAGTCGTCGTTGAAGGCGATGCGGTAGGCATCGAGGCCGCCGAGGTAAAACCACTCGAGTCTGTCGTCGCCCGGTTGCGTGCCGGTGCCCGGGTGCAGGCGGCCGAAGGTGACGTCGACCGGCACCCACCCATAGGGGGCGAGATAGACCTGGCCCCAGTCGTGAATGTTGTTGTACTTGCCCTCGGAGAATATCCAGCCGGACTGCCAGCGCGTCGGAATACCGTTCATGCGCAGCAAGGTCATCAGCAGCAAGGTCTGCTCGCCGCAGTCGCCATGGCCGGCATGCAGGGTGTAATCGCCGATATTGGAAATGGTCGAGTATTCGCGCGCGCCCGCCCAGGGAATCGGGTCGACCGCGGCGAACAGCTTCTGCGCGATACGGTAGGGGTTGGTTTCGTTGCCGACCGCCTTGCGCGAGAACTCGCGCATCGCATCGCTAAAGACGATATGCGGTGCGCGTTCGGCCACATAGGGCGCGAGTTCGGGCGTGATCTTCGTCGGCACTACCTTGGCCGGATCGATGTCGTGGTATTGCGCGAAGATCGTCACCTCGTAGGTGACCGAGAAGGTCGTCGGCTTGCCGGCCTGCGCGGGCTTTTCGAGATATGCGGTGCGTTGCAGTGCGGATTCCGGGGCGACCTCGGCTTTCGCCGGTACGCTGCCGACCAGGCGGATGTCTTCCTGCTGGCCGGGAATCGCACGGGGGTAGGGGATCCAGGCGCGCACGGTTTCACCCGCCGGGACGGCATCCGCGTTCACGGTAAGGATCTGGGTGACCTGCACGCGATGCGGCAGCACGCTGCTCTTGCCGCTGGCGAGCGCAGCGGCACGTACCGCGCGGTGATGCGCATTCAGCGTTTCATTGGGACCGTCGACGATCGGCGTCTGCACCTTGCGTCGCGCCACCGCTTCGGGGCTAACGCGGAAGAGATTGCCCGGTGCGCGCTTGAAATACAGGGTGCGACCATCGATGGTCTGCTTTTCAAGCAGGCCTGCCGCGTCCCAGCGGGCGAACTCGGCGTCGGTAAGATCGGGTATCTGCTTGCGCAGCTTCGCCTTGACCGCATCGGCGTC
>DASYLE010000008.1:0-2893 GCA_036009745.1 Luteibacter sp.
CGAACACCAAGGCCTTTACCGCGGCCTCGCTTTCCATCCTCGCCGACGAGGGCAAGCTCGATATGGGCGACCGCGTGGTTGATCGCCTGCCGGGCTTCCAGATGTCCGATCCGTATGTCACCCGCGACATGCGCATCCGCGACCTGCTCGCGCACCGCAGCGGCCTCAGCCTCGGTGCCGGCGACTTGCTGTACTGGCCGGCAACGACGTACACGACCGAAGAGGTCGTCCAGCGCCTGCGCAATGTGCCGATCGCCAACAGCTTCCGCAGCCAGTACGCGTACGACAACATCCTCTTTGCCGTGGCCGGCCTCGTCATCGAGAAAGTCTCGGGCAAGAGTTGGGAGGACTTCGTCCACGACCGCATCTTCGTGCCGCTGGGCATGACCGAGACACGCACCAACCTGCTGACCATCGCGCCAGGCGACGATACGGCCACCGGCCATGCCAAGTTCGATTTCAAGGACCTGAAGCCGGTCGCGCCGATGGCCTGGAAGAACAACTCCGCTGCCGGCGGCATCTACTCCAGCGTGCACGACATGGCGAAGTGGATGAACATGCAGCTCGCCGGCGGCGTGATCTCCAAAGGCGCCGACGGCAAGGAAAATCGCCTGTTCAGCGCCGAACGACAGAAAGAAATGTGGTCGATGCTGACCCCGATCGAGATCAGCGATCCGGCGGTGCCCGAACTTGCCGCGACCAAACCGAATTTCTCCGGCTACGGCGAAGGCTGGTTCCTTTCCGATTACCGCGGCCACAAGCTGGTCTGGCATACCGGTGGCTGGCCGGGCATGGTCTCGCGGGTGACCCTGGTTCCGGATCTCAAGCTCGGCATCGTGGTGTTGACCAACCAGGAATCCGGCGCGGCCTTCCAGGCCGTGACCATGCGCGGCCTGGACGCTTTCATGGAAGCACCGAAGACCGACTGGACGGCGGCCTATGCGAAGGCGGTGAAGAAAACCGAGGACAAGGCCGACGAAAGCATGGCCAAACACGAGAAAGAACGCAGCAAGGGTGCGAAGCCATCGCTGCCGCTGGCCGGCTACGCCGGTACCTATAGCGATCCCTGGTATGGCGACGTGGTGGTCGGCCAGGCCAACGGCAAGCTGACCATGCATTTCAGCAAGACAGCGCAGCTGACCGGCACGATGGAGCCGTGGCAGCACGACACCTTCATCGTGCACTGGAACGACCGTTCATTGAACGGCGATGCCTTCGTTACCTTCGCCCTCGACCCGGACGGCAAGATCCGCGAGGCGCGCATGGAGCCGGTATCGACCATGACCGACTTCAGCTTCGACTTCCAGGACCTGCGCCTGAAACCCTCAGCGAAAGACGAAAAGAAGTAAGGCCAGCCCTCCCTTCTCCCTTTGGGAGAAGGTGCCCGGCAGGGGCGGATGAGGGCGCCAGAGCGCCCTCAGTCCCAACTCACGTAGCGGTCGGCCCCAACGGCGGCGCCGGTGTCTCCGGCGCCGGCAATTCCGCCGGCCCCGGCCCGGAGCTACGAACCACCAGATCCTGCGGCCGCAACAGCGGAATCTCCGCCGTTCGCAGGCGTGCCAGTACATCGAACAACAGATCGCTGCGGACATTGCCGACATCACGCGGACTGCCGACATAGCAGGTGGCGGCGAACATCATTGCCGTGCGATCGATGCTGTCCAGCAGCACATTGGGTTTGGGTGTTTCCTGCACCGCCGGATGCGCCGTCATCGCCGCCATCATGTGCTCGCGGACGATGGCCGGATCGGTATCCAGCGGCATCGGCAGCTTCAGCGTCAACACACCCAGCGGATTGGCCATGGTCATATTGCGCACGGACTTGGTGATGAACGAGGAGTTCGGCACGATCATCGTCGAGCGATCGCTCATCTGGATCTCGGTGGCGCGCACATTAATGCGGCGGATATCGCCCTGGGCATCGTCCAGGATCACCCAGTCGCCGACCTTCACCGGCCGCTCGGCGAGCAGGATCAGGCCGGAAATGAAGTTCTGCACAATCGCCTGCAGGCCGAAGCCGATACCGACCGAGAGCGCGCTGGCGATCCACGCGATGTTCTGCAGGCCCACGCCCATGCTGTACAGCGCCCAGGCGAACACCACGACGCCGCCGACATAGCCGAGCAGGGTGGTCAGCGAAGTGCGCATGCCCGGGTCGAGATTGGTGCGCGGCAAAAGCTGTTCGCTCAGCCAGCCCTTCACCACACGCACGGCAATCAACCCGAGCAGGAAAATACCGATCGCACCGGCGACGCGGTCCGGGCGTAGCGAAGCGTCGCCGATCTTCAGGGTTTCCAGCTTGCCGCCCATCGCCAGCAGTTCGTTCGGCCCCGCACCGAAACGCGAGAGCAGGGCGGTGACCGCGAACAGGAACAGGGTCAGTCGAAGTACCCCGGACAGCAACACGCCGGCCTGGTCGAGCACGCGCGGATCCATGCCGAAGGCGGACTGCGCACGGGTGCTCATTGGCCCCTTCGAGGACAACAGGGTTTCGCACAAGTCATCGATCAGGCGCATGGCCAGGTACGTCGCCGCGACCACGATCAGCGTCCAGACCATCTGCCCGGCCAGGAACGAGGCGAAGGCGATATAGCCGGTTACGACACTCAGCCAGGTCAGGACCACGCCGATCGACGCACCGGCGATCAACAGGCTGGCCCACAACGGCCGGGGTGGCGGTGCCGAGCCGTCCTGTTCGATGCGATGCGTGCGGCTGAGGCGGACCAGGGCGATGCCGATCAGGCCGCTCAGGACCAGGGCGCGCACGCAACTGCTGACCACGGTGGAGGCCAGGCTGGCGCCGATCGTGGTGTTCACTGTTTCGGCGAACCGGGACAGGATCGCGAGCACGGCGATCAAAAGCGGGAAACGGTGCAACTGCTCGACGGCTTCA
>DASYLE010000009.1:0-10360 GCA_036009745.1 Luteibacter sp.
TGGGCAGCCGCTTTTCCGACGGAAGTTGGGGCGTGTTCTACGCCGGGCACAGCGTCACCACGGCGGTCGAGGAAACGGTGTTCCATCACCAGCAATTCCTGGCTGCCACCGCCGAGCCAGCCACCGATACCGAGATGCGCTGTTATCGCACAAGCATTATCGGGCGCCTGCATGATCTGCGCGGCGGCTGGCCGGCGGAACACGATCCGGACAGTTACGCGGCCAGCCGGGCGCTGGCGAAGCGCTTGCGCGATGACGGTTCGAACGGCATCGTCTTCGACAGCGTGCGTCACGCGGGCGGCGAATGCGTGGCGGTTTTCTACCCCGACCTGGTCGCACCCTGCATCCAGTCCGAACACCTGATTTATCGCTGGGACGGCACGCGCATCGCTTCGGTGATGAAGGTGACGCCGATCGAGCGACCGCGCTGAGCCATCCAACGAGGTGAAACGATGAAACGAGTGCTTGCGTTCATGCTTCTCGCCCTGCTTCCGCTATTCGCGGTGTCCGCGAAGGAAAGCAATCACACCGTCTGGGAAAAGGACATCCGTCAGTTCGAGGCGCAGGACAAGCTGGCGCCGCCCAAGCCGGGCGCGGTGCTCTTCGTCGGCAGTTCGTCGATCAACTACTGGAAGTCGCTGGCCGAGGACTTCCCGGAAGTGCGCACGATCAACCGTGGTTTCGGCGGTTCCGACCTCGACGACTCGGTGTATTTCGCCGATCGCATCGTCACTCCATACAAACCCGCCGCCGTCGTCGTCTATGCCGGCGATAACGACCTGATGAACGGGCACACGCCGCAGGAAGTTCATGACGATTTCGTTAACTTCGTGTCGCGCGCGCGGGCAGGCAATCCGAAACTGCCGATCGCCTTCATCGCGATCAAGCCCAGTGTGGCGCGCCGCGCCTTGCTGGACCAGATCCGCCAGGCCAATGCGCTGATTCGCGACTGGGCGGCTAAACAGGACGGTGTGGCCTTTATCGACGTGTACACACCCATGCTCGATGTCCAGGGCCAGCCGCGCCCGGAGCTGTTTATCCAGGACGGCCTGCATATGAACCGGCAGGGCTACGAGATATGGATCGGACTCATCCGCCCCTGGGTGGACCAGCAGGTGCACTGAAGGGGTTGTGTCCGGCGAGGCGCATCCCCATAAACGGAACAGGCGCGGCCCGCACCGATGGACATTTTGACGCAGGCCGCAGGAACATCGCCGTAGACGGGAACTTCATCGGTTTTCGGATATCAAATGTTCCAGATCGCCGTGAGGCGTACTGTAGGTAGCGACATATCTCCCCTGATATCGCTACCGCGGGGTTGGCCATCTTCCCCTGGATCCGCCAACCCGACGACCCCGGCAGTTACTCCCCTGGCTGCCGGGGTTTCTTTTTATCCGAAGCGTGTTTCCGTTTAATTTCCGCTAAGTGTCGACTCAGCGGTGTGCTCAGGTATCGGCGTCCGTCGCCCAGCCCTCGCCCGTGCCGCGGGTGAACACGCGGTCGCTGGCCAGCACGTCACCGGCCGGATGCGCATCGCCGGCGGCAAGCTCGGCATAGATCGGGGTGAAGTCCGGGCGCGTCGCATCGAACAGCTGCTCGAAGCTGTCGATCACGAAGTAGCTCTTCTGGTAAGTGTCGATGCGGTACCGCGTGCTCATCACCCGCGGCAGGTCGAAACCGATGCGGTTCGGCGCGGCCGACTCCAGGCTGTAGATCGACTCGCCCTTCGAGCTGACGATGCCGGCGCCATAGATGCGCATGCCGTCGCCGGTATTGATCAGGCCGAACTCGACCGTGTACCAGTACAGCCGCGTCAGGTTCACCAGCGCATTGGCGCCGATCGCGTGGGCCTTCATCCCGCCCTTGCCGTACGCCTCCATGTAATCGGCGAATACCGGGTTCAGCAGCAGCGGCACATGGCCGAACAGGTCGTGGAACAGGTCCGGCTCGGACAGATAATCGAGCTGGTCCGGCTTGCGGATCCACCAGCTGACCGGGAAGCGGCGGTGGGCCAGATGATCGAAGAACACGTCCTCAGGCAGCAGGCCCTCGACCGCGACCAGTTCCCAGCCGGTGGCCTTGGCCAGCAGCTTGTTCAGGTCGGCGAACTTGGGAATACCGCCGTCCCCCAGGCCAAAGCGCTCGACGCCATCCAGGAACTCCTGGCAAGCCCGCCCAGGCAACAGGTCGCGTTGGCGCCGGAACAGGGTGTCCCAGACCTCATGATCGGTCCGCGTATAGCTCGCCCAAGGCTGCTCGACGGTGCCGGTGGCATAAACCGGCACATAGCCACGGTCGGTCTGCTGGTGTTCGACGCGACGGGGTGTGTCCATGACCGACTCCTGCGCTTGTAGGCGCGTTCTCTGACTGTGTAGGTCAGCTTAGCGCCGCTGGCACGCACGATGGTTGTGTTATTGCTCGACCCCAGGGTTTCAAAGCAATAAGATTGCGCCATTAGGCTGACAAAGAGAATATTCATGCAGAAAGCGGAGCTCGACCGCACGGACCTCCGCATCCTGGCCGCCTTGCAGGCCTCGGGCAGGGTCACCAATGCCGAGCTTGCCGAATCGGTAAGCCTGTCCCCGTCGGCCTGCCTGCGCCGCGTGCAACGGCTCGAAGCGGACGGGGTCATCGCCGGCTACGGTGCCCGTGTGGATCCCCAGGCCGTCGGCCTCGGCCTTCAGGCGATCGTCCGCGTCCAGCTGGCCAAGCATGACGGCGGCAGCATCGAGCGCTTTATCGAGCAGCTGGCCGGCTGGGACGAGGTGGTCGAGTGCTATGCCCTCACCGGGGACATGGACTACCTGATGCACGTCTATGTCACCGATCTGGAAGGCTTCTCTCGTTTCCTGCTGGACCGTCTGCTCAACGCCGCGGGCGTCGCCGACGTCAACACCAGCTTCGTCCTGCGCACCGTGAAACAGTCCGGATCCTTGCCTTTGTCGCAACTCGAGCGTTCTTAGCGCTAGCGGGGAACGCGCGCGCTCGTTAATCTTGCACGCTTGATGGAAGCCACCTCCGACACTACCCCGGTCCCCGACCGCCTGCGCCCGCTGCGATACCTGTGGCGCGTGCCGCTTTTGCTCCTGCTGGTGGTCTTCGGCATTTTCCTTTGCGGGGTGGTGCTGACCTGGAGCCGCGGCGTGATGAAGGACGGCAAGGAGCCGTTCGGCCATCGCACGATCCGCTTCTGGTCGAACCTGTTGTTGCGCACCTTCGGCTTCCGCAGCCGCCGTTTCGGTACGCCACTGGCCGATCCGGTGCTGTTCGTGGCCAATCACACCTCCTGGCTCGACATCGAGACCCTGCATACCCAGCGCGCCGCCTGTTTCGTCGCCAAGGCCGAGATCGCCCGCTGGCCCCTGGTCGGCTGGATGGCCGCCCAGGGCGGCACGATCTTCCACCGGCGCGGCAGCAACCATTCGCTGGCCTCGGTCATGCAGGTGATGGTCCAGCGCATGAAGGACGGCCGCTCGGTCGCCGTCTTCCCCGAGGGCGGCACCGGTTACGGCGGTGTCCTGCGGGTATTCCACGCACGTATTTTCCAGGCCGCGCTCGACGCCAACGTCCCGGTACAGCCGGTGGCATTGCGTTACGCCCGCGACGGTAAGCGACTGATCGACGCTGGTTTTCGCGAAGGCGAAAGCTTCATGGGCAATTTCATCCGCCTGCTCGGCGAGGCCCCCATGGACGCCGAGGTGCACTTCCTCGAGCCCGTGCCCGCGATGCCCGACGCACGCCGGCGCATGGCCGAAAGCGCGCGCGAGAAGATCCGCGTCGCCCTGGACACCGATCGCCCGGTATGAGCCCGGCCGAGCCCAAGCCGCCGGGGGCGGCACTGCCAAGGGGCGCGGACTTCCGCCCGCCCCTGCCGCTGCGTAGCGGCCACATACAGACCATGCTCTCCTCCAGCGGTATTCGCCGACGCCTGCTGCCGCGTCGCGCGCATGCGGTACAGGTGGGCGCCGAGCACGTGCTGATCGATGGCGGCACCGGTGTGCGCTTGAGCGGGGCGTATACGCGGCAGCAGGCGCGTACGGAAGCGCGCGGCCTGGCCGTGCTCTTCCATGGCTGGGAAGGCAGCGTCGATTCCACCTACGTCCTGCAAACCGGTAGCCGCCTGCTCGAGGATGGCTGGGACGTCTTCCGGCTGAACTTCCGTGACCACGGCGACAGCCACGACCTCAACGAAGCCCTGTTCCATTCCTGCCGGATCGACGAAGTCGTGCACGCGCTGGCCGATATCGCGAAGCGTTATCCGCAGCGACCGATCGGCCTGGCCGGCTTCTCGCTGGGCGGCAACTTCGCCCTGCGCGCCGGTATGGTCGCGCCGGCAGCGGGTATCCCGCTCAGCTACGTGCTCGCGGTCTGCCCGATCATCGACCCGAGCGAAGGCCTGTTCTCGCTCGAGGAAGAAGCACCGTGGATCTACCACGCGTACTTCATGCGCAAATGGCGTCGTTCCCTGCAGGCGAAGCAGGCTGCTTTCCCAGGTCAGCAATACTTTGAACTCACCGAACTGAAGCAGAGCATGCGCGACCTGACCCGCTCGATGGTCCTGCGGCACACCGACTTCGACTCGCTCGAGGCCTACCTGGACGGCTACTCGGTGGCCGGCGACCGCCTGATGGATCTTCACGTCCCGGCGACGATCCTGACCGCCGAGGACGACCCGGTGATTCCGGTCGCGTCTTTCCGCCGGCTGCGGGTACCGGCGAACGTCGAACTCGACATCGCCCCCTACGGCGGCCATTGCGGCTTCATCCGCGACTTCGGCATGACCAGCTACACCGACGACTACATCGCGGCACGGTTCAACCAGCTCGCCCCCTAGTTGCTGCCTGGTTGGGACCCTGTAGTAGCGCACAGGGTGCGCTACTACAACGCTGCTAGTACGCTCCAGATTCCCCGTGGCGGAGTACGAACGATGCGTCTTGTATGGAGCCTGCTACTTGCCCTCCTCGTCGCGCCGGTATTCGCCGCGCCCGCGCTGGACCAGCTGAAACTTCCTCCCGGCTCCAAGATAGCCGTCTACACCGACCAGACACCGGACACGCGCGAACTGGCCGTTGGTGCGAAGGGCACGGTTTTCGTCGGCTCAACAGGTGCGGGCAAGGCTGGCGCGGTCTATCGCGTCACTTATTCGAAGTAAGAGGAACACGACCATGCAATTACGCAGCGACAGTTTCAAACAAGGCCAACCGATTCCGCCGGAATTCGCCTTCGCGCGGATCGGCAAACCCGTTGAGCTCTCGGACAATATCTCGCCGCACCTGGCCTGGAAGGACGCGCCGCAGGGTACCCGGTCGTTCGCCCTGCTGTGCATCGACAAGGATGTGCCGAGCAAGCCTGAC
Source organism: Luteibacter sp. (assembly GCA_036009745.1). Classification (GTDB taxonomy): domain Bacteria; phylum Pseudomonadota; class Gammaproteobacteria; order Xanthomonadales; family Rhodanobacteraceae; genus Luteibacter. Next base: position 5,355 of record DASYLE010000009.1, read on the forward strand.
GACGTCAACAAGGAAGGCCATACCGTGCCGGCCGAACTGCCGCGCGTGGAGTTCTCGCACTGGCTGATGGTCGACATCCCGGCCGAGTGCGGCGAGTTCGGTGCCGGTGTCAGCGGCGAAGGCGTGGTACCACGTGGCAAACGCCATCCGGTCGGCCCCCCGGGTTCGAAGCAGGGCGTCAACGACTACACCGGCTGGTTCGCCGGCGACAAGGACATGGAAGGCACCTACCTCGGCTATGACGGTCCATGCCCCCCGTGGAACGACAGCATTGTCCATCACTACCATTTCAGGCTCTACGCGCTGGACGTGGCGAGCCTCGGGCTGGAGGACGGCTTCTCGCTGGCCGATGTGCGCAAGGCGATGGATGGCCATGTGCTGGCCGAGGCGGAGGTGATGGGTACCTACTCGCTGAATCCCGCCGTGAGCGGCGGGTGAAGGACGGTAGCCAGAGGCTGAACGCGGTTTGAGCGGTCGATCGTCGCGCCATTCGTCTTCACACGAAGTGCGCGGCGGGAAGTCCTAAATGGCGCTGCGCCGGTCACGGCGCAAGCGTCGCCAAGCTTCCCAAAAATCCGCTCGAGGTACTCCCCATGCTGCACTACGCCCTGGTCTTCCTGGTCATCGCGATCATCGCCGCCGTACTCGGTTTCGGTGGCATCGCCGGTACGGCGGCGGGTATCGCCAAGATCCTCTTCGTCGTCTTCCTGATCCTCGCGATCATCTCGTTCTTCCGCGGACGAAGCGTCTGACGTGACGCTTCCTGGCGTCCCGGCCGGCCTGTCCGGCGGCCGGGTGGGGTCCATTACGTCAGCCTCACCGCTTTGGCATTACATTGGCAAACCCGTCAGTTGGAGAGCAGCGCCATGAATAAACAGGTCGACGTACGCACCACGGCGAACGCGGCAACAGCCGCCGAGCGGATCGAAGAAGGGGCCGAGCGCGTAAAGCAGGCGACCTCCAATGCCGTCGAACAGACCAAGGAAGCCGTCGATCGCGCGGCCGATCGTGTCGAAGCGGGGCTGCATAGCGCCACCGACAAGGCCGCAGCAGGGGCGACCCGCGCGACCGAGAAGGCGGCCGAAGTCAAAGAGCGCGGTACCGAGCTTTATGACGAGGCCATCGATCGTGCCGACGACTGGCTCGATCAGGCGCGCGAATATGTACGCGAGAAGCCGGTACAGTCGGTCGCCATCGCGCTGGCCGCGGGCTGGCTTGCCGGTCGTATCCTGCGCGGCTGATATCCTTCGTCGCTCGCCGGCCCTGCCGGCGGCGACGAATAGCGCCAGGGGGAAGGCATGCAAGCAAATGAACCGGGCGACAGCGCGAGCGGGCCACCAGTCGAGGAGCGGAAGAAGGCGCCCGCCGGGAAGCCGGTCTGGCTTGCCGAGTTGTCGCGCCTCGGGCACGGACTGAAAGAACTCTTCGCCGCGCAATTCACCCTGCTAGGCGCGGAGCTGCGTCTTGCCCGCAGCGGCATGGTACTGATGCTGATCATGGGCCTGACCGCGATCGTCTTCGCGGTTGCGCTTGGGCTGACCCTGCTGGCGTTGACGGGCTGGGCGCTGGCGCAATGGTTCGGGTCCTGGGCGTGGTCGCTAGGTGCACTCGCCGCGATACAGTTGCTGCTCCTGGTTGGCGCGATCCTCGTGTTCCGGCGCTGCCTGCATTGGCTTACCCTGCCGGAAACCCGCGCCGAGTGGGCCGTCCTTATGAAAGATGCCGCCCGCCAGGGCAAGGCCGAGAGCGAAGAGGTCGACCCGTCATGAAGATCATGCGCGATATCGCCGCGGTGAAGAGCGCCAAGGCACGCATGGCCGTGGCCCGCATCGAGACCACCGAGCCGGCCGCGTCGCTGATCGCCCGCGGATATGAAAACCCGCTGACGGTCATGGGCATGGCGGCCGGCGCAGGTTTCCTGCTTAGCCAGACGAAGATCAATCCCATGGGCGTGCCCGGCGTATCGTCGTTGCTGGCCGGAGGTGTCGCCGAAGTGGTCGGCAAGGTGGCCATGATGGCCGCCGGCAGTTTTCTGGATGGGTCCGGTGACGAAACGGCATGAGCGAGATTTCCAGTCCGTTGCCCACGCCGCTACCTTCCACCGCGGCACCGGGAGTCGCGCTCATTGCCCAGGCCGCACCGCGGCCAAAGCGCGACCTGCGTAACGCCCGCCGCGTATCGCGACACCTGCGCGCGATCCGGCTGATCCTCAACGGCGCACTGCTGCTGGCCCTGGTCTACACGATCACCATCGGCAAATCGGTGCTGATCCCCTTGGTGCTGGCCGGATTCATCGGCCTGGCCCTCAATCCCATCGTCGCCGCCGGCGCACGTTTCCACCTGCCGCGCTGGCTCACCGCCTGCGTGGTGATGATCGCACTCGGCAGCGTGCTGACCGGTGGCGTGGTCCTGTTGTCGGAGCCGGCGATGAACTGGTTCCACCAGGCGCCCGCCGCGATCCGCGCTTTCGCACCGAAAATCAAGCCGATGACCCAGCAACTCGAGGCCGCCAGCCGCGCGACCCAGTCGCTGGTCGGTCCGGCACCGCGCGCGGGTACGACGGCCAGTGCGGACATCGCGGTAAGCACCTGGGACATCCTCTCGACCGCGCCCAAGGTGCTGGCCAGCGTGCTGACCGTGGCCCTGCTGGTGTTCTTCTTCCTCATCTACGGCGACGAACTGCTGCGACGGGCGGTCGAGGTATCGCCGACCTTCAAGCAGAAACGACACACGGTCACCCTGGTCCGCAGCATCCAGGTCGAGGTATCGAGCTACCTGCTGCTGACCGCGGCGATCAATACGACCCTCGGCGCGATCACCGCCGGCATGCTCTGGCTCTACGGCGTCCCCGATCCCCTGCTATGGGGCACGGTCGCGGCCATGGCCAATTTCATTCCCTACGTCGGCGCAATCACCACCACGACCTTGCTGTCACTGGTGGGCCTGCTGCACTTCCCGACCATCGGCGCCGCCTTGCTGCCCGCGCTCACATTCGCCGGCATCACCGCCGTCGAAGGCAACCTGATCACCCCGCTCCTGCAGGGCCGCCGCATGCGCCTGAGCCCCGTCGCGATCCTGCTCTGGCTGCTGATCTGGGGCTGGCTATGGGGCATCCCCGGCGCACTGCTTGCCGTACCGATGCTGACCACCACCAAGCTGGTGACGGCGAAGCTGCGCGGCTGGGAGTGGTTCGCGCATATCGTTGGGCGATAGCCCTCTCAGATGCTTCCAGCGTTATTCCCTGTCAGGCGGAACAGCACGTCCGCGCACATCGTCTGGCGCTTTATGCAGAGCAGGAGCCATGCACGACACCCGGTCGCCGTTTTTTCTTGGCGACCCCGGAAGTGGGCGTCGATCGACGATATGGTGATATAGGAATAGTCCTACATCGCGGCTAACCATCGCTCGCGGTGATAGGGAAGATTAAGTTCAGTAACTCCCTACATGGTCTTCAGGAAACCCTACAAAAAGGCGCGGATTAGTTCTACTTTCAAGTTCGTGTCACGAGCGCAATTCTGACTAGCCGCCAAGGCAGTGCGTGGGCCGCTACTCAGGATATGAGAAATGAAATGGACTTTCCGACAGAGCGTGGCGCCACCTTCCGCGACCTCGTCGAGCGCCCCGCAGTCTTGTTCGAAGGACGAATTGCCGTCGTGCGAACGAAGGTTTTCGCCGCTTCGCCCATGCGTGCTCGCACTCGTCGTCTTCGCCCATGCAACTCTGTTCGGGTTTCTGTTTCGTCCCGTTGCGCTCAGGATGCAAGTGTCAAAGGCGCACACGGACAGTGACGCACTGCAGGTGCGATTCCATTTATCGAAGTCGGATAAGAGTAGATCGGCGGTCAAGCCGACCCGGCGCGCCGGATTCATCCCACCTACTACGGCGATGGCCCGGTCGGCAAGCGCATCCCCACCGGAGCAAATCAGCGTCACGCCGACGACGATTCCTGTATCGACGCCTGAATTAGTCTCGCCAGGAGACGATTTCATCCCAGGCGGCGGGATATTCCGGCACGTAGCCGGGGCTCATTTTAGCAAGCAGGGCGTGCGTGTCCCGGGTGCCTCTCCCCTGTCCGGGGCGCCGCGCCTTCGCATGGTCGATCCACGCAAGCAGGGTCTTGGCGGAGTCGTACGGTTTATCGGCGGGCTAACCGGTGCAGTGGATCGGCATTGCCTCGATGTGGAGGCGTGGCGCGGGATGACTCCAGCGGAGCGGACCGCGCGTCACGTGTCCTCCGGCGAGATAGAGGAGATAGCTGGACAATACAATTGCGATGCCCAGCGCCGGGGATCAAACGGGATGACGCGGCGATAGGCCATCTCCTGCGGCATGGATATCCATCATCAAGCCATCGCCGCCAGAGGTGCGTAGCGTCACTGGAGGATTCGTGAATGCGGGAGGATTTCCCGTGAGGTGACGTCTCGGGCTTCTGATCATCACTCCGGCGCAGGCCACTGCTGTCCGGGGAAAACTGTGACCACGGCATCAGGCAGGCAGCGGCATTTCCATCAAGGGTAAAGATGGCGATCGGGAAGTCACGGCCCCAAAGGACTCGCGAACAGGGTTCGCTCCCACAGGGTTACCGGGGACTTGTGGGAGCGAACCCTGTTCGCGAGTCCTTTGGGGCCGTGCACACATGATGGCGGGCTTTGACGTGCGTGGTTCCGAGTCGCCCCTTCGGTTCTCAGGTCACACGCCAACGGCCGCAATGGCCAGCGCACGTGACTTTAGATTTCCCCCGGGCAGCAGTGGCGCAGGCCGCCGGTCGCGCAGCGACTGAGAACAGCGAAGCTGGCCCGAAGGGTGAGCGCCGCAGGCGGAAGTTATCCAGTGGCGGGGCAATCGATTTTCACGAAACCGGGAACAAAAAACGGCCGCGCACAGGGTGCGCGGCCGCCACGGTAGTGCTTCTAGTGCGAAGCGTCCGCTACTTTGGCGCAATGCTCGTCGCCGCAGGCTTCCCAGCCGCCGCCGAGTGCCTTGTATAGCGAGACGGCACGGACGTT
>DASYLE010000010.1:0-76571 GCA_036009745.1 Luteibacter sp.
CTCGCCTTCGCGGAAAAGTTCGAGCACATCAAGTACGACCTAGGATTTATCTATAAGGTTTCTGACGTTAAAGTTATTAGCCATAACTACATCAACTACACCGACGAAAAATGGACTTATGCGCTCGGCTACGGACTAGACATATCTATAAGCGGAGACGAGTTTCTTTTCATAATTTCCCACTGGCCAAGCCGCCTTAAGAAGCCACATAAGGCATGTGATCGAACGGTCTATGGTACGAGACTTCGCGACCACGTCATTGGCATTACGAAATCTCAGAAGTCGACAAGAATAATCCTAGCTGGTGACTACAACGACGAGCCATTTGACTCCCCGCTATCTTCGCACCTTAAGGCGTCGCGGGATCGAAGCCGATCGCTTTACTACGACAATGTTTTCTACAATCCATTTTGGCGGAAGATTGGCGAACACCAAGGATTTCCGATTGCAGGATCGACTAAATCGGCCGCTGGAACGTACTACTATAAAAGCGGACGCGAGACTCGTTGGTTTAATTTTGACAGTATGGTTTTCTCGAAGAGCTTCCTCAAAGGATCAGGCTGGCGACTCTTGGAGGACCATGCTGAGATCGTTTCAACTCAAGACCTCCTGGGGCTCGTCTATTCGAAGGCATTTCGCTTCGACCACCTTCCAATTATTTCGACTATAGCGAGATAGGATCATGTCCGATTTTTTGAAAGCGATACTCACGGGAGTCGAAAGTGCCCGATCGGTTGATACCGCGCAAAGGGAGATTTCGGAAGTCCTTGGTGAACTGAATAAGAGCGTTCAAGCTGCCACGCAGGGCAAGGCTGAGCTTTGGGTGGAGGAGAGCCCGCTTAGAAACGCGCTCTCAATGCTTTCGAACACGGCGAGCTCGACGATATCAACCATCTTTGTCGGCCCCTCCGGAGCTATCAACAAGCGCGTCCCAATAGGAACAATCGCAGTATCTCCAACGGGCTACCCCGTAGTCGTCTCGGCGAACGGTGCCGTGTCCTCGTCGAACGACGCGGCCGGCCTCCGAAAGGGACTGGCGATGTTGCTCGCGCGACCAGAAAGCGGGCGGGCAATACTGGACATCCTGTCGCCTCAGCCGGCGGCATCCGCAAGTAAGTTGGCAGGACCGCCACCAAGCCCGAATGCACTCCGAACCAGCTCCAGTATCCGTACCAGCACCCGTACCCGGAAGCCGAGCTAAATCCATGTGGCGCGCGCCCCGGCCCGTCGTTCAGGCCAGCTCACTACAACGTCACCATCGAGGGCCCGGGGCAACGATCGTGCTACATAGAGAACTTATTGATTTTTAACTACATGATTTGTAAGAACTAACTTCCTTTATCGGTCCAGTCCATCATCGGAGCAACCGTGAGGCGGAAGGCTTGGGGGTCTATCGGGTGCATGGGGCGCATTGTAGCGGGCGCGGAGGTGGACTCCGCCCGCGGCTGTAAGCGTTTCGACGCGCTGTGCCGCCGCGGGCAGGAATCCATAGAACGTGCCGCAGTCGAATATTACCATTTAGGTAATTTATATACAACCTTTTAGGTAATGTCAGTAATTCCTGACGCATGGGACGATTCGCCCATGGACGCAAGCACGGCAAGAACCAGGAATGTCAGGGCGCTGGTAGCCCAGAACGAAGGCCCCTCGAAGTTCGCCGTACTGGTTGGACGGGACCAGGCCCAGGTCAGCCAGTGGATCTCGACCACCAACCCCAAGCCAATCGGAAGCAGGCTCGCCCGGCATATCGAGCGGGCAACGGGCAAACCCCTGGGCTGGCTCGATAGCGCCCAACACAAAAACGCTGTTGAACTGAACAGTCACGTGCGCGGCACACACCTTCGATTCGAGTTGCTGGAGGGCTTCGCCAGCCACACTTCCGAGCGAACGGAGACCGCACCTTTTATCGAGGTCAGTCAGACGTGGGCGAAAGAAAAGCTACACGGCGTCCCCGCCGAGTCGATCAGGATCATCACCGGCCGCGGTGACAGCATGCGTGGCACCTACGACGACGGCGATATTCTCTTCATTGACACCCGCGTCAAGACGTTCGTCGCCGATGCCGCCTATGTCTTCCGCTACGACGGCATGGTCCTCATCAAGCGACTGCAGTGGATCGGCAACGGTACCGTCCAGATTCTCAGCGAGAACAGCAGATATCCGCCGACGGAAGCAAGACTGGGCGACCTTGAGATCGGCGGACGGGCCCTTGCTGTTTTGGCGTTCGGCGAGTTCTAAGCATCGCCAACGGTCATGCCGCGCGACGCCTGTCCACCGGCTCAACCGATACATTGACGCGGTAGCCGACCGCGGCCAACGCGGCTTCGACCTGCTCCAGCTTGGACTTGTGGGTCAGATCCAGGAGACGGTCAACCTGGGGAGCGTGCATGCCAAGCTTCCGTGCGAGGTCAGACTTGCGAAGGCCCTTCATACGCATGGCCTCGTAGAGGCCGATCTTGGCCACGTCGAGCGCCGGCAGCGAAACCCAATGCTCACCACGCTTCTTGTCGCTAGCCTTGGGGATCGGCAGACGCCGGTCGATGTGGTCCTGAAGGATCAGGGCCATGGCATCCACCGACTCGCTCAGCGCGTGCTCAATACTGTCGCCGATGCTGTTGAAACCTTGAAGGTCGCGGCACGAAGCCAGGTACTCGTCGTTGTATTTCGTCAGTTTGATTGCGTAGCGCATAGCCACTCCATTGGGCGTCCCGGCTTTACTTCAGACCGAGGTCTTTGAGGATGCTCTTTCGCAGGGGCTCCGGGATTTCCTTCGATCCATGGCTTGGTACCGTCGAAGTCCTGCCGTTGTACCTAACAAACTGGTGACTGCCCCGCTGCCGCTCGAAGGCCACGCCTTGCTGCCGGAGCCAACGCATGAATTCGCTGTACTTCATCGCTTTCCTGCCGTCCGCTGGCACGGATCCATTGTACTAACATTTATGTTGAATGCAACACTTCTGTTAGGTACACGTCATATCGGTTCACGGCGAGCAATCCGGTTCCTTGAAGCGAATAGCCCGCAGGCCAAGACCCTCATCAGTCGAAAGCAGTCGCGACGGATACCTCAGGATCAGGTTTACTTCGAGCTGGCCGGTTCGCCCGATACGTCACCCACCCCTTTCGTCCGTGTAATAACGCCATAGGTGACCGCTGCTCACTTCCCGGCCTCAATATTTCAAGTCCGGGATTGTCGCCGTAGCGAAAGGCGCAATGACCGTCCAGCCAAGGCGTGCGTACAGGCTGCGGCCATCTTCAGTCGCGACCAGAAGATTAGGGGCAATGGAGGATTTCCTCGCAGATCCAAGCGCACTCATAACGACAGAGCCCAAGCCCTTTCTGCGGTGATCTGACGCCGTTTCGATGCGATCGTAAACGAAAGCATCCACGGTTTCCGCCGCAGATCCGCTGGCAGCTAGATCGCCATTCTGCGCGACAATGTGCACTCTCGTAACCGGCCCAGTTTGATCAAGCTCCAATGTGTAGCCGTCCGGCAAGGAAATCGATTGGCGGACGACCGCGGTCGCCTTCATGAAGTAGTTCTCCGGCTGAATCTCCCACCGCGCCGGAAGTGCGCTCCGCAGCTCTTCATTGGTGCCGCATAGCTTCAGGTAGTGACGTGGCATCGAAATTTCATGTGCGATGTCGCACAACCCATCGCACATCTTCGGAAAGACCCAGCGCTTCACTTCCTTTTCAGAGTGGGTATCCACTCTGAATCCGCCGCGATCGTAAACGGGGTGTGGTGATTTCCTTGTAAGAGAATGCGCGGCTTGCCATGCAAGAACAAGCTTTGGGTCAACATGGGAACTGGCCATCAATCGATCCAAGTAACGTTGGGTTTGGGTGATGCCACGCATTCCTCTGCGATCCTCCATGGCATCGAAGACTTCGACAGATCCGCCTTGTATATCCGCAAGCTTGATGGCCCAGGGTAAGACGTTGGCCTTCGACGTCAACCACGTACTCGAGCTCTGCCCTGAGTAATTCAGCCTGCCCCGCTCGCCTCGGGAGAATTTCAGCAGCCTGTCAGGCCGTCTCCGCGAGCAGCGCCTCCAGTCGCAATCTGGCGAAGTCGACGAACGGGCGGCTCTCGATGAGCTGACAGGGCGCTGATCCGATCATTTTGTGGCGAATCAGGCCTGCCGCATCGGCCTCACTGCCGAGTAGCGGAAAGTAGGTGCCGTTGTCGTCACCCACGTCGGGGGCTTCCACCCACAGACGTTCGCGCTGGATGACATAAGGAAAGCGGCGGAGCTTCGTGCGATGGCAAGAGGTCAGCGATTCGGCATAGTGCAGGAACGAATTGCGGTTGTGCCCCACGCCGAGCAACAGGATATAGGCACCCAACCCATACATTCTCTCGAAGGGAGAATTCTTTCCCAGCGCATACGCCAGCGGCTGATCGGCGGTGATCTCACGGGCGCGAGCACCGAGGGCGGCAACGGATGCTTGGGGATGATTGCCGCGCAGTCGCTCGGGATGGGCGAGAACGGCATTGGCGACTGCACCCATGGGCGTCGGCAGAGCATCACGGAAGAGCGGCACGCCGCGGCGAGCACCCTCGACCTGTGCATCGCCGAATGCCGATGACTGCGGGTACGGATCGGAGACCTGCGGGGTGAAGGTCGGTACGACGACAGTCCCGGAGTCGCCGACGCAATACCGCAGTGCGTCGACCACGGCCCGAGGTCCACCCTCTATGGCACCAAAGGCCGATAGAGAAGAATGGACGATGACCACGGCACCCCGGGGGAGTCCCAAGGTTTCAAGTTCTTGTTGAAGGAACAAGGCGTCGACGGACTTGGCGGATGTTCTCGGCATGGTCGTTCTCATCTCGGTGTCTTGGGCGATCCGGTGTCTCTCGCGTTCCAGATCGTCTGGAACCCGGCAAGTCTGTAGCGATTCCCCCATATCACGCAACGAAGCGTGTCAGATTGACTTCGCCGAAGAGCTTCGCCGATAGGCTGATCGGCAAGCCAACCTGACCGGCTCGCCAAGATCGTTCAGTCGGGCGCCGGGCTGAAAAAAATCTCGCGCACTTCGACCTGCGCCCGCATGGCGGCGACGCCTTTGCGCGCCCATGCGACCGCCTCGTCCATGTCGGCGCATTCCAGTATCCAGAAGCCGCCGATATGTTCCTTGGTCTCAAGGTACGGCCCGTCGGTGATGAGGACTTCGCCATCGCCCTGCCCTCGCAACGATTTCGCGGCCCCAAGACCGCAGGCGTATTTCCTGACGCCGGCGTCGATCATCTCTTTGTTGAGCGCGTGGATCTCGCGGCCCATCGCTTCGTCCACCTGGGACGGGTCGAAGTCGTCGGGGAGGTAACCAGCTACCAGATACTGCGGCATTGTCTTCTCCTGGAATGGTCTTCGGGCGGGCCCATTGTCCGCCCTACTATGACGACGAACGACGGGGGCGGATTTCGACAGCTCCTCCCGACGATCTTAGATTCTTTCGGTCGGAGCGAAGAGTTGCACTCCTTACCCGGGAGAAGCTCGCTGGTCGCCCCTATTGGAGCTTTCGGCTAGCCCCAAGGCTGCCTAACTAGCGTCGTGTCTCAGCGATGCCTCACCGTTATCCCGGCGCGGACCCACTGCTGCCCGGGGAAATATCGGAGGACACCGATGCGGTGCTGGAGGGGAACGCCAAACCCCTCACCGTCGCCCCTGCGTAGGCAGGGGCCCAGTGGCCGCCGTCCTCATCGAGCGATGGCCGTCGTGGAACAAGCGGCTTTGCTGTCGTGAGGTTTTTGACCGGACACTGAGCCCACTGGATTCCGGCCTTCGCCGGAATGACGAGCAGAAGCTGGCTGCTCCGCTGAGACACGACGCTATCAGGCCTAAGTAAAGCTGGCTTACATTGCTTCGCGCGCTATTAAAAAAAAGGGCTCTTTTCTTTAATAAGCATCAGGGACAGACCATCAGACCACACCGGCAACCGTCTGGCGATGCGACAACGATGAGATACAGCGCAACTCTGCCCAGTCGGAGGCGAGGTACGCCAGCGGTTCGCGGCCTTTGTCGGTCCAGTCCGCCGCTGGCTAGCCAGGAACGGCAAATTGCAGGGAACAGATCAGCTTCCCCGCGCAGCGATATCGCAGATTGCGATATATCGCAAAAAGCGATATTGTCTCGACACGCCCAAGGAACGGATGCGCCGTGCGAGTTATCTCAAACAAGCAGCTCGTGGACTTCGCGACAAGGCACCCGAACTCGGATGCCTCGCTACAAGCCTGGCGACGCCTTATCGAAACCAACGAGATTCCTCACTTCGCAGCGATGCGTCAGACCTTCGGGAGTGTCGATATCGTTGGGGACAAGCACGTGTTCGATATCAAGGGAAACCGCTACAGGATCATCGCCGGCATCGGCTACCCCGTGCAGATCTGTTACATCAAGCACGTGCTCACGCACGCCGAGTACGACAAAGGAGATTGGAAATGAGTGCTGCCCTCGCCCTCGGTCCCGTCTATAAATCATGGGATCGTTTCCATGCCGCAACGCATGTGGAACACATCGCGACCGTCGATCAGTACAACGCCATGACGCAACTGGCCGATGCCCTGGTCGATGACGGCGCGATGGATCAGGCGCACGCTCGCCACTCGCTTTTCATGCTGGTGTCCGATCTGATCCATGCCTATGACCAGCGTCACTATCCGACGTCCCAAGTCACCGGTGCGGCCCTCGTGCGCTTCCTGATGGACCAGCACCAGCTTCGGCAGGCCGATCTGCCCGAGGTCGGGCCCCAGAGCGTTGTCAGCGAAATTCTGTCGGGACGCCGTGAGTTGACCCTGACCCATATCCGGGCGCTGGCCAAGCGCTTCAATCTGAACCCCGCGGCTTTCCTATAGCTGCTATCGGGCGCAGCGAACCGGGTCTTTAGGAGAGCGTGCCGGGAGGGAACCAACCTGCCCTCTTCGCCTTGCCGCTAGTCCGCTACCTCGGGTGCATTAAGGCTCTTGCTATAGAAGCCCGATTGATCGAAGCAGCAGACACGCTTCTTGCCCGAAGAAAGCATGTCGCAAGCGTTATCTACCCGCTGCTTCCGGGTCTTGGCCTGCTTGGCGGACTCGATCCAATGAATCCAGTCCACGCGGGCAATGGTCGTGGTGTCCTCCCAGGCAGCCTGAGCCGCCGGAGATGCGGTTAGCGCTTCCTGCAGATCGTCTGGCAGCTGCGGTTCCGGCTCCGGGCTGGCCGGTGATATCTGGATCCTGACCTTGTCGCCAATGTTCGCTTGGGCCGCATCGCGCAGGGCCTTGCTCACCTTGAGCCAATGGCTCAGCTGGCCATCCGGCTCAAGCGTGGCTTGAAAGGGGTATCCGTTGATGCTGCCCTCGACCGACGTCCTGCCACGCCTCGGCAAGGCGTCGCTTGCGGACTTTGGCAGGATCAGAAAGGCCCACGAATCGTCCCCGTCGGGCTTCGCCGGACGAAGTAGCCTGGCTTCGAATGTAGACACGTCAGCCTTTCCCGGTCGAGATAGACGGCCCCGTTTGTAGCACGCCACTTATTAACGAAGCCCCCAGTGTCCGCTGCTTATTTACCGTGAGTCAGCGGCAGAACCCGCTCTCGGAGCAGCTTGTACTCCGCGTCCACCACTTCCTGATTCGGATCGTGCCCGGAATGGTCCAGCAGCACCCAGCCTTTCTCCGGCGCCGTGATGCTTTCGTAGTACCGGCGAGCCATCTCCGGTGGGGCCAGCAGATCGTGTACGCCCTCGATAAAGAACATCGGGATGGCGAAGTCCGTGCCCAACTTCGGTAGATCAACATGCGACAGCATGCCGTCGCCGTGCATCCCGACGAAATTCATAAAGGAGTAATCCTCGCCGGCCTCGTAGTCCGCTTCTGCCTTGGCCGTCGTGTAGGCCGGCGCCCGCTGCCAGTGATCGGGTGGCGGCAACGTGACCTTCGCTTCGTATTTGCGAATGATCCGGCGCACTTTCCCGAAGCTGCGTGGGTCGGTCCACGGTGGTGAGCCGACCTGATTGAGCACGGCAAGTGAATCTTTGTCATCCGCCTTGGTAGCGAGCGCCAGGAGTCTTTTATAGCTCTCCGCCTGGGTTTCTACCGAATTGACGACCTGGGATGTACCCACATACGCGTAGAACAGTTCGGGATGCGCCTTGGCCATATGCACGGCAAGGATCGAGCCCCAGGAGCTGCCCCACAGGATGACCTTCCGCTTTCCATATCGCCTGGCGAGATAGGCCGCCAATTCATTTCCGTCCTGGGCCATCCGTTCGATGGTCAGTTTCTCGTCCGGCGCCGGAGGGCTGCGACCATAGGTCATGCCCGATCCCCGCTGATCCCACTGAACGACGATGAAGTCGCGCTCGCCGGCACTGTAGATGCTGTCGGATAGACCGCTGAGGGGATTGCCGGGGCCGCCGCTGATAAAGAGCAGGACAGGGTTGGCGCAGCTGTCGCCCTTCGCCGTCACCCACTGCTCGATGCCGCCGATGACCACAAAGCCCGCATCGTCGACCTTGGCCGGCTTGCCCTTGCATGAAGGCGAAAGACCTTCGTCCCGTGTCGGACTCTGTGCAGGCGCATCGGCGGAAAGAGAAAGTGGCGCCCACACAGCGGCGGCCAGCCCCAGGGCCAGCGCGATCAGTCTCACCGTCATTCATGTCCCCTGTCATGGCCGATAGGCCATTTGATACGAAATATAGCTTGTCCGGAATGGCCTGCAACCGATGTCTGTCCCGTCCATCATCGTGGCGCCGGTCCGGCGAAAGGCCGCGGGACCGAGGACTGGCATGGGAGAAATGATAGATGCCCGCTCCGGGACGGTCGCCTATGCTGTGCCGAAGACCCATGGGGGAATGATGTGATGCGGCATCCAGGGCTACTCGCTTTCCTTTGCATGCTTGCCATTCTAATGGGTGGAAGCCGGATGGCGTCGGCAGAGCCTGCCCAGGCCACACGCATTGCCTTGCGTCATTCGACCGCTCCCTTGAATGGACCGTGGCGATTCCACGTCGGCGACGACCCTCGCTGGTCCTCACCGGATTTCGACGACAGCTCGTGGGAAAACGTCGACCTCACGCCCGCACCGGGATCACATGACGGCGATGTCGGGCTACCGGGGTACGTCTCCGGATGGAGCCCGCGCGGCCATGCCGGGTACGCAGGCTATGCGTGGTATCGGCTGAAAATCAGCATCGATGGCGGCGCGGGCGCGCCGCTTCACCTGGCTGGGCCAACCCTGGTCGATTCGACTTACCAACTCTATGTGGACGGGAAACTGCTCGGTGGCACAGGTGTGTTCACGGATACGACGCCAACGGTGTTTGGCGTGCGTCCAAGCGTATATCCCCTGCCGTCGTCGTCATCGGCAGGCACGAAAACCTACCTGATTGCCTTTCGCGTGTGGATGGATCCCCTCGATGCCGGTGAGGACAATGGCGGAATCCATGTCGCGCCGACGATCGGCGATGCAGGCGGCATCGATCAACTACACCAAGTGCAATGGTTACAAACCTTCAAGGGTTATGTGGTGGATGCGATCGAGCCGATCGCATTCGTCCTGCTGGCACTCATGGTTTTCGCATTGATCGCGAGCCGAACGAACGATGCCTATCGCTGGCTGGCCGCTGCGCTGCTTCTTCTTGCGCTCCTGCGTGTCAATCAGGTGCTGTTCAACTGGACGGGCTTTCTGAGCTTGCGCGGCTATGACATCGCGACCACCGTGATACTCAGACCTCTCGTCCTGGCAGCGTGGAGCCTGGCATGGCGAGACTGGTTTCGCCTGAAGAATTATCCATGGCTGCGTTACGCTATCGGCGTGCTTACCGTGGTTTACGTGGCCTTCGCACTTATTGGTCGTCCTTGGTTTTCGCCGGGTGCGCCGCACGGCTTCACGGTGGCTGCCGACATCGTTGTCGAAGGCGCCCGCGAGGCTTTTGCCGCGCTCTATCTATGGATCATCGGGTTGGGCGCGATCCGATCAGCGAAGCCGTCCGCGTATCTGGCTGCGCTCGCCGCGATCCTGGTCGGCATTGGCCTGTTCGCGACCGAGCTTAACCCGCTGGGCATTCCAGGCATCTGGTTTCCTTACGGAACCGGCGTGGCGAGGGGTCAGTATGCGTACGCCGCTTTCATCGCGCTTCTGTTCGTGCTGATCTTGATGCGGTCAGTGGGCTACGCGCGAAAAAGTAACCCATGATGCTGCTGTCGTGCTTGCTCGCCATCCTGGCGCAGGCTCACTGCTGTCCGGGGAAAGTGTGGGTTGGCCGCGAGGTGACGCCTCAGGCTTTTGATCGTCACCCCGGCGCAGGCCGGGGTCCGGTGGACTCAGTGTCCGGTCGAAAGCGTCACACCAGCAAAGCCGTTTGTTCCTCGACAGCTATCGCTCGATGAGGAGGGCGGCCACTGGGCCCCTGCCTACGCAGGGGCGGCGGTGAGGGGTTTCGAATGCTTCGCCAGCACCGCATCGGCGTCCTCCGATATTTTCGGCGGACAGCAGTGAGCGGAGGCCAGGATGACGGTGAGGGTATAACTGTGACTCAACGCCAGTCAGGCCCCTAAAAGAAGCGGACTCCGCAGGCCAGGCGTAGAGCCGAAGAAAATCTTCGCTGGCTTGCCCGGTGCATCGCGTATACGCAGCAGGATGCTCACCATCAGATCACCTCAGAGCGGTGCGAGATAACGGGCCGCCATTTCGCCGGGTTCACCCGCAGCGATCAATCCGGCAGCCTGCGCCTTCACCAGGATGTCATGCACCGCCGCGCGTATCGACTGGCGAGCTGTCTCAAGCGTCGCGGCCACCTCTGGCGCGCGCTGGGATTCCATGATGGCGAGTCGAAAGACGGCCATCACGCCCGGATGGCTGACCTCGCGCAGGACAGTCGCACCGAGCCCATGGAGCATGGGTGTCGTCGGCTCCCGCCTACCGGGCAGCTTCGCCATATTCGCGGCGTACGCCGATCTGGCTACCGGGCTGCTGGCGATCCTCGCGCTGCTCACCGTCAGGGTACGACCGCTCTTCTGGTTCTCCGTCGTCGCCTTCAATGGTGTCGGGATGGCCGACCTGGTCTTCGACTACTACCACGCCGTCCACGCCGACCTTCCCGCGATGGCGGGAGAACTGGGCGCCGCCTATGTGATCCCGATCATTTACGTGCCGCTGCTGATGATCACGCATATCGCCGCGTTCTACATGCTGCTGCGTCGTTCAGCCCGGCGAGCGTCGTTGGAGGCCGGGCCTGAAGCGAATCACGACGTCCACGAGCTGCAACTTTGCTTACTTTGCGCCCAGCCCTTGGAAGTCCTCTTGAACATGACGGCTCCGCCGTGGCCACACAGTCGTCCGCATCTGAACGAATAGGTAAAAAAGGCCGTGTCGTGCGGCTCGTTGAATGTGATCGCGGATAGCGTCATGAGTGCACTGGCAAATCCGGCGTCCACAGCCGAGTCGACGGACTGCCCCTTTGCAATCAGGCTGCCGGGATCCTGGGCATGCCATGTCTTCGGATCAACCAAGCGGACATAAGAAAGTTTGTCCAGCACGCTGCCGAGATCACTGATCGGCACAGCTTTCGCCCAATGTGCATCCTTGGCGCCGTTGTCCTTTGCACATTCGGCATACTGGTCAACGTCCTCGGACGTTGGCAATTCAGCGGACTTGGAGACATTGGACGGGGAATGGGAGCCATCAAGCCACACGCTCAGGAAAGCCTCATAGATCCTGGCGATGTCGCCCGTCGTGCCGGCTGCGGCCGCTTCGCCCGCAGGTGATCCACCGCAGCAGAAACACGCCAGCACCCCGACAAGAAATACCGAAAACCTCGATGCCCGAACCATGCTTCCCCCTGACAGTCGACGTGCCCTTTGACCCGAGTGCCAGATGAGGCAGGCTTTTCCCTTACTCGCGAATCGTAGATTCAGGTACCGCCGAGGCCTTGCAGAATCGGCTGCAAGTACTGCTGAGCGACCCACCATGCTGCTCCGAGAACGGTCACCATCACGGCAAGCGCTCCAAGCAGAACCCAGGTCTTCGTAGCGACATGCTTCATCTCGGCTTCGATCTTCCCGATCGAAACCTTGATCCCTGTCAGGTCGGCATCGATGCGTTCAACACAACGATCCAGACGGTCGATTCTCGCTTCCATGCGCCCATCATGCGGCGGCTCCGTCGGTCCATCAACCCCTGGACCCGTTTTTTGCACGAACCTTGGGTGATCGGCGATCTGTTTGTATCGAGCTTATGCGCCGGACGAAACCACAAACCGTGCAGAACAAGGGTAGAACGGCTACCCCGGTCGAATAGGTGCCTCCATGTTGACTCGACCAGACGATCGATCCGACGAGGCCATGGCTCGACTGCATGACCTCCAGTTGTCGTTTTCGCAAATGGGGCAGGCATATTTGTCAGGTCGTGCGGCCATGAACCCATCCAGGGCATCCAGGTCTGTCGCCGCGCCTGACGATCCGGCGCCACCTTCCTTAGCCATTACTATTCCCTTAGACGGTCCGGAAATTTCCACGCTCCACGAAGAACGGACCTCCGTAGGAAACCGAAAGGATACTCAGGCATATTCTTTGCCCAGCTCATCACCGACGCGAAAGTCGGTACGCTTGAGGTCAAATCACGGGAGATCGATATGCGGCTCAGGGGATGGATGGCGGGACTGTGCTTTGCCTGGGCGACATGGGCTTACGGGGCACCAGCGTTGGCGCCGGTAGAGGTACGTATTCCGTCTGCGCCTGCTGTTTTCATGGGCAGTGACGGCGCGCGGCACCTTGCCTACGAACTGCACCTGACGAATTTCTACGGGGATACCGGACCACTGACCTTGCAGGGGCTGAATGTGTTCGGCATGGACACGGCATATCCCCTGCTCCACCTGGACGCGAGCCAGCTCGCCGCGATGGCGAAGCCGGTACCCAAGGAAGGTCTTCCGGTAACGGTGGATGCCGGCAAGCGTGTTGTCATTTTCGTCTGGCTGACGCTGCCCGACGGCACCGCGGCGCCCAGGGAACTACGCCACCATATCGACCTGAAAGCGCGAGACGGCGCGTTCACCGTCGATGGCGCCACGGTCGCGGTCGACGCGCGCGCGGTACCGGTCATCGGTGCGCCCCTGCGAGGCGGACGCTGGCTCGCTCACGAAGGGCCTGGCGCGGCACAATCGCATCACTGGGGTAGTCTGGTGGCGGTTAATGGCAACCTGACGATTCCCCAGCGCTTCGCCCTGGACCTGGTCGGCGTCGATGATGCCGGGCACGCACTCAAGCCCGGCGTCGCTGACTTGCAGAAGACGGCTTACAAGGACTGGGTGGGTTACGGCGCGGATGTGCTGGCGGTGGCCGATGGCACCGTCGTGGGAGCGCGCGACGGCGAGGTGGAACACCATCCGCTCAGCGCCCAGCCGGAGCCGACTTCGCTGACGACGGAGGGCCTGTTCGGCAACTACGTGATCATCCAGATAGCGCCGCATGCCTTTGCCGGCTACGCGCATCTCGCGCGCGGCAGCGTCCGGGTCAAACCGGGCGACCGTGTGCGCAAGGGGCAGGTCATCGGCCATCTCGGACAGTCGGGCAACTCCGCCGCGCCGCACCTGCACTTCCAGCTCGCCGACGCGCCGACTTTCGAGGGATCCGAGGGCATTCCCTATGCCTTCGCCGACTTCACCTTTGAGGGTCCGGAGACCGAGGCCCAGCTGTTCGGACAAGGCGAGCCGTGGCATGCGCTGAAAGCGGAGCCTCGTCAGGCGCAGCTACCGCTGAACGATGTCGTCGTTGAATTCCCGAAGGATTGAATACCGCGATCCTCGTCGAGGCGGGTACCGACTTGTGCTTCCGAACCTGAACAATGGGTCTCTATAATACGATATTAAATTGCACTTTACTGGCCTTCGATGTAATTTAATTTGGTATGGCTAAGCGCACCCCACCAACTCACCCCTCCGCGCAACGGGCAATCCAGGCACTCGGGGTCCGCCTGCGCGCCGCGCGCCTGCGCCGGAAAATGACGCAGGCGATCATGGCCGAGCGCGTTGGCGTGAGTATCCCCACCCTCAAGAAACTCGAGGAGGGAGATCCCACCACCAGCCTCGCCACCATGCTCCGTGTCTTGACCGTCCTGGGCCTGGCCGGCGACATCGACAAGATCGGAGCGGAGGACAAACTGGGACGGGAGTTGCAGGACAGCGAACTGGCGCCACCGCGCCCTGCCCGGAGACGGACCATCGCATCATCAACGCCCCCGCCCGCAACCAGGGGAGCGGCCAAGCCGTGATCGAACTCGACGTGAGGCTCGATGACCAGACTTTGGGAGGCAACGCGCTTATCGGTCATCTGGTGAGGTCGAACGATCGCGGCCGTGAAACCATCGGCTTCGAGTACGCAGGCGACTGGATCGCAGGAAAAGCGGCGATCGCACCCTTCGACCTGGACCACCAACTCATCGTCGGCCTGGGCCGTCAATACGCACGGGCCGGCGCAACAAAGCTTTCGCCCGCGTTCCAGGACAGCTCGCCGGACCGCTGGGGCTGCATGCTCATTGAGCGACGCGAGCGCATTCGGGCCCGGCAAAGAGGCGAGGCGCCACGTCGACTGACCGACTGGGACTACCTGGCCGGCGTTAGCGACGAGACACGCATGGGCGCACTACGGCTATTCAGCCCAGACACCCAGCAGTACGTGGATGGCGACCTTCTTCAGGTTCCGCCCATCGCGAATCTTCGCGAACTGGAGGCGATCACCGCGGAGGTGGAGCGCAATGACGCCGACGACACCCCCGAGCGCATTGAGTGGCTCCTTCACCTGGCTGCACCCGGCTCCGCGCTGGGAGGCGCGCGCCCGAAGGCCTCCATCCGGAATGTCGATCAGTCGCTCTGGCTTGCGAAATTCCCGTCCAACGACGACCGGCATGACATCGGCCTGTGGGAATACATTACCTACCAGCTCGCGCGCATGGCAGGGATCGATATGCCCGAAGCCAGGGTCATGCGGCTCTCCGATCGCGGCCACACGTACCTCGTGCGTCGCTTTGACCGGCAAGGCGACTCGCGCCGCGCATACGCCTCGGCATTCACACTGACCGACCTTGATGCCGGTGACGGCGCGTCGTACCTGGACATTGTTCAGGCTATCGAGAACAACGGTACAGCGAACCACATCGGTGCCGATCTTGAACAGATGTACCGGCGCGTCCTCTTCACCATTCTGGTGGGCAATCGCGACGACCATCTTCGCAACCACGGGTTTCTACGCGAGGGCAACGGGTGGCGTTTATCTCCGGCCTTCGACATCAACCCAAATCCGGAGAAGGACATCCACGTGCTAGCGATCGACGACGTCGAGCCGATCCCGGATAGCAGCCTTTTGCGCGGTACGGCGGAGTTCTACCGGGTCAATAAGAAAACGCTCAACCGGATTGAAACGGAAGTGCGCCGGGCAGTTGCACAATGGCAAGAGGTGGCTCGCGCTCAGGGAGCGTCGCGTGGCGATATCAGCCGCATGGCCACGGTGATCGATCCGCAACGTTGACCAACGGCCAGACGACAGAAGGACGTCAAAGCGGGTAGCACCAACCGTCTCAGTCGTGCCCGCCTCGCCCATGGAGTACATCGAGGCTGCGGTCGAACTCGCGCGCCAGCCAGTCGATGAAGACACGTACGCGCGGCGAGAGGTGGCGGTTGCGCGCATAAACCACGCTCACCGGCATCGTCGGCGGCGGCGTATCGGTCAGCAACGACACCAGGGTGCCCTGGCGCAGGTCTTCCTCGATATGGAAACGTGGCATCTGCGCGATACCGAGTCCGAGTCGCGTGCCTGAGCGATAGCTCTCCGGACCGGTGACGGACAGCGTCGCCGGCAGGGACACGCTGCGAATCTGTTCGCCGAGGACAAACTCCAGCGGGGTCGCTGCGCCGCTGCTAAGACGACGGATACCGACCATGCGATGCCCCTCGAGCGTGTCGATCGACGACGGATAGCCGAACTGTTCGAGATAGGCCGGCGCGGCGCAGGTCAGGCGTTCGAGCATGCCAAGCCGGCGCGCAACAAGATCGCTGTCCGGCAGTTCGCCGAAGCGAAGCACGCAGTCGACGCCTTCGTGTATCAGGTCGACCCAACGGTCGCTCTCGCTCATCGACAGCTCGATCTCGGGAAACTCGGCAAAAAAGCCGGGCAAACCAGGCATCAGGAAATAGCGCGCCAGCGTTCCCTGCACTTCCACCCGCAAATGTCCCTTCGGACGGATTCCGCCGAAGGCACCCTCGGCATCCTCGATATCGCCCACGATGGCAACGCACCGGCGGTAATAGGCCTCGCCGTCCAGCGTGGGACGGACCACCCGGGTGGTGCGCTGGAGCAGGCGCACGCCCAGCCGCTCCTCCATTCGCCGGATCACCTGGGTCACGGTGGAACGCGGCAGATCCATGTCGTGCGCCGCCGCCGTGAAGCTGCGCCGCTCGACGATACGGATAAACAGCTGCATTGCGGCAAGACGGTCCATGGCGCCTCATTGTTCGCTTTAATGGAACAGTATTGGTGGTTTGTACCAGATTATCTATTACCCCTCCAGGCGCATCGTATGTCCACCCCCGCAGCAGCGGCGGGCCGCACCCTGAAGGAGACACCCCATGAATACTTCTGATAACAAGGTCGCCCTGGTCACCGGCGCCTCCCGCGGCATCGGTGCCGCCATCGCCGAACGGCTTGCGGCGGACGGTTTCAACGTGCTGGTGAATTACGCGGGCGGAGCAGCAGAGGCCGAAGCCCTGGTCAGCCGCATCGAGGCTGCCGGCGGCCGCGCCATCACCGCGCAAGCCAACGTGGCCGATCCGGCTGCCGTGGCACGCATGTTCGAGGCGGCCGAGACCGCGTTTGGCGGTGTCGACGTGCTGGTCAACAACGCCGGCATCATGAAGCTGGCCAGCCTGGCCGATAGCGACGACGCCCTGTTCGACAGCCAGATCGCGGTCAACCTCAAGGGCTCGTTCAACACTTTGCGCGAGGCCGCGCGACGCCTTCGCAACGGCGGCCGCATCATCAATCTCTCCTCCAGCGTCGTCGGTCTGTATCAGCCGACTTACGCCGTCTATGCGGCGACCAAGGCAGGCGTCGAGGCCATGACCCATGTGCTGGCCAAGGAACTGCGCGGCCGCAACATCACCGTGAACAGCGTCGCCCCCGGCCCGACCGCCACCGCCCTGTTCCTTGATGGCAAGCCGCAGGAAGTCATCGATCGCCTGACCAAACTCGCCCCGCTGGAACGCCTTGGCCAGCCGCAGGACATCGCCGCGACAGTGGCCTTCCTCGCCGGCCCCGATGGCGCCTGGATCAACGGCCAGGTTCTCCGTGCGAACGGCGGAATCGTCTGATACCCCGCCTTTCCGCTTTAAGGAATCATCGCCATGAAAAAGATCATCCTCATCACCGGCGCCTCCAGCGGCTTCGGCCGGCTGACCGCCGAGGCCCTGGCTCGGGCCGGGCATACCGTCTACGCCTCGATGCGCGACCTCAAAGGGCGCAACGCCGCCAACGTCGAAACGATGGCACAGTTCAGCAAGGACAACGGCGTCGACCTGCGTACAGTGGAACTGGACGTACAGTCACAGGATTCGGCGGACAAGGCGATCGAAGTGGTCATCGCCGACAGCGGTCGCGTCGACGTGCTGATCCACAATGCCGGGCATATGGTGTTCGGGCCCGCCGAAGCCTTTACCGCCGAGCAGTACGCCCAGCTCTATGACAGCAACGTGCTTGGCACCCAGCGCGTCAATCGCGCCGCCCTGCCGCATATGCGCGGGCAGAAACAGGGGCTGCTGGTTTGGGTCTCCAGCAGCAGTTCGGCAGGCGGCACGCCACCGTACCTGGCCCCGTATTTCGGCGCCAAGGCAGCCATGGATGCCATTGCTGTGCAGTACGCCCGCGAACTCAGCCGCTGGGGCATCGAGACCTCGATCATCGTGCCTGGCGCGTTCACCTCGGGCACCAACCACTTCGCCCATGCCGGCACGCCGGCCGACACGAAGGTGGTTGCCGAGTACGAGGCCGGCCCGTTCGCGGGCTTCGGCGAGCAGGTGCAGAAGGCCTTCGCCGAGATCGTGCCGCCGGACGCGGATGCCGGTGCCGTGGCCGACGCCATCGTCGAGGTGATCGATATGCCGTTCGGCAAGCGCCCGTTCCGTGTACACATCGACCCGAGCGAAGACGGCGCCAACGTCGGCTTCACCGTGCTGGACCGCGTTCGCGCAGAGATGCTGCATCGCGTGGGACTGTCGGACCTGCTGCATCCGGCGAAGTTGGTTTGAGGCGAGATGGCGGACGGAGCCGAGACCCTGGTCCGGGCTCCGTCTAACTGACCATCGCGTGCAAGTGTACGCCGAGTGCGCGCATCACGCGCATGATCGTGGCGAACTCGGGATTCCCCTCCTGCGATAACGCACGATACAGACCTTCGCGTGACAGACCACTATCCCGGGCTAGCTGGCTCATGCCACGTGCGCGGGCAATATCACCGAGTGCGGACCGAACGAGGCTACCGTCGCCGGGATCGTCATCGAGGCAGGCGTTGAGATACATGGTCTGATCCGCTTCGGTCGCCAGATGATCGACCGGATCCCAACGGGTAAATTTCTCAACCATGGGTTACTCCTTCCACTCAGCGGCTATCGACCGGGCACGATCGATGTCCACGCTTTGGGTACGCTTGTCACCACCGGCAAGCAGGACAACCACGACCGCGCCGCGCTGCATGTAGTACAGCCGGTAGCCTGGGCCGTAGTCGATACGCAATTCACTGATACCCCGACCAACCGCCTTGACGTCACCTGGATTTCCATCGGCGAGGCGACGGATGCGCGCATTGACGCGCATCACAGCCTGCCGATCCTTGAGGCCTGCGTGCCAGCGACGGAATGTATCGCTCTGGAGAATTTCAAACATCTAAAGTGTAACCCATAAACTACAACGATGTAATCTATGAGTTACAGCAACTTGCAGCCCTTGCGAAGACTCACTTACTCAGCGAGACCTGTAGTCATCGAGCCATACGGGTGGAAGCTGCTTCGCCTCGGTCATCCACTCGACCACTGATGGGCGCGCCATCAGGCGCTCCATCCAAGCCATGACAGTGGGCTCAGCCTCGAGCTCATGTGCCTCCAAACGGCACACCACCGGAACGAAGGCGAGGTCGACCAGCGACAGGTCGCCGACAAGATAGGGGCCACCAAAGCTTTTGAGTTCGTTGCACCAGACCGAGGCGATGCGAGCGCCCTCCTGCGTTTCCCGGGCGGTCATCGCCCGCCGCTCAGGATAGAACGCGCTCTCGAACGACAGGCGACCACAAAGCCCGGACAAGCCGGCATGAACCCATGAGGTCAGCGACCGGGCATGCGCGCGAAGCCGGATATCGTCGGGCAGCAGCGGGCGTTTGCCCAGTTCGCTGGCGTACTCCATGATCGCCAGGGAGTCGAAGATCACCGTGTCGCCATCGACGAGTACGGGCACGGCGGCGGGTGGTGAGAAACGACCCAGCCTCGCGAGTTCCGCGGCTCGCTGGGGTTGCCGGATATCGACCACGCGCTCCTCGAACGCGATCCCCTGCTCGCGCAAGGCCAGCCACGCGCGCATCGCCCAGCTGGAAGCGTTCTTCGTGCCGACGTAGAGGATCCGACTCACTATGTCGCCGGCACCAGGTGCACGGTCACCCCGGTGGCTTTACCGCACTCGGGGCAGAAGCGGCTGCCGGCGGGCAGTTCGGCATGGCAGCCGGCGCAGCTGGTCGGCGATGCCAGTTGATGGCCGCATTCGGGACAGAATTTCCCGCCTCGGGCCTGGCAACCGCATTCAGGGCAGACCAGCTGGTGCTCGGTGACGACGTCGACCTTGCCGGCCTGGCCCTTGCCCAGTTCGCGGGCGCTCTCGACGGCGGCTTCGCGCTTGCCGTCAAGGCGTGCGGCCTGCACTTCGGTGGCCAGATCCGGGGCGCAACGCTGGCACAACCCGTTGTCGATGCTCCAGCAACGCCCACAGACGTAATTGCGACACTTCGCGCAGCGATTGAAATGATCCTTCGCGGCGACAATCGCTTCCTTGAAGGCTTCGTCGCGCGACGTGCCCCAGCCGGCTTTCGCCAGGCCGTCGACGGCATTATCTATGCTGCCGCCGAAGCCGCCGAGCAGGCCGCTGGCGAAGCCGCTGATCTCACGCACCCAGCCGGAGGCCTGGCCGCTGCGGTAGGGCGCGAAAGGCGATCGCCATGTGTCATTGCAGCATTCGCAATAGAACTCGAACTGGAAGCCCGCGCCGGTGCCGTACTGCTGGCTGAGGTCGCGGTAATTATCCGAAAACTGCAGGTCTTCGCTCATGGCTTGCTGTCCGTCATTGCTTGAAATGCCTCGCGGGCATGCCGCCCCCGACATGAGCGTGAAGTGTTCCCCATGGCGGGACGGCATGACAAGGGCCAGTGAGCCGGCATGTGATGGGGTTCGTTCACTTTGATGGACTCGCCGCGACGGAATGTTACGATTATTTTTCAGTATCCATCGATGGCGACAGACGCATGCGAGTTCTGGTCACGGGAAGTTCCGGGCACCTCGGCGAAGCCCTGGTGCGCACGTTGGGAGAACTGGGTCACGAGGTCGCCGGCCTCGATATCCTCCCCGGACCGTTCACCCGCCATGTCGGCACGGTAACCGATCGCGCCTTCGTCGGGCGTTGCATGCACGGTGTGCAAGCCGTCTTCCATACCGCGACGTTGCATAAACCGCATGTCGCCACTCACGGCCGGCAGGACTTCGTCGACACCAATATCTCCGGCACGCTGAACCTGCTCGAGGAGGCCGTCGCGGCCGGCGTGGAATCCTTCGTCTATACGAGCTCCACCAGCGTCTTCGGCGATGCGCTCGTGCCACCGCCGGGCGAGCCGGCTGCATGGGTCACCGAGGACGTCCGGCCGGTCCTGAAGAATATCTACGGCGTCACCAAGTCCGCCGCCGAGGACTTTTGCCAGCTCTTCCATCGCAAGCAGAAGCTCCCATGCATCGTGCTGCGCACCTCGCGTTTCTTTCCCGAAGCCGATGACGACAAGATCGCGCGTGCGAGCTATGGCGACGACAACCTGAAGGTCAACGAATACCTTTCCCGCCGAGTGGACATCGAGGACGTGGTCAGTGCCCACCTGCTGGCCGCGAAGCACGCGAAGGACATCGGCTTCCGCCGCTACATCGTCAGCGCGACCACCCCGTTCACGCCGGATGACATGGCAGACTTGCGCGGCGATACCGCGCGGGCCGCGAAACGACGAGTCCCCGAGTACGAGGCCATATATGCGGCACATGGATGGAAGCTGCCCTCGGGCATCGATCGCGTCTACGTCAACACGCTGGCCCGGAACGAACTCGGCTGGCGGCCAAAGCACGACTTCGGCCAGCTACTCCAGCGCCTCGCGGCGGGCGAGGAATTCCGGAGTCCGATGGCACTCGCCATCGGCTCGAAGGGCTATCACGCAGAGGCCTTCGCCGAAGGCCCGTACCCGACCGAATGATTCCGGCGTGACGCAGTCGAGTGAACATACGTCAACGACGTACTAGTCATTGACGTATGTTCAGTCAATTCGACAAGATCGGATTGCCCTGGATCTATCCAGAGTATGAACAGGACGATCTGACAAACGTCCAAAGAGCAGCCCTGAAGAACGTCACTGAGCCGTGGAGGCAGCCTTGAGCAATTTTTTCGACGACTTTGTGGAAAGCGTTACGCAGATGGACGAAATCGTCCGCGGCAAGCGCGAGCCCTCCCGGCAATTTCAAGCTGACGCCGCCGGCGTTAAGGCAATACGCGAGGTGATCTGGCTATCTCAGCCGAGGTTCGCGAAGATCCTCGATGTCGATAGGGCCTCCACCCGCAAATAGTAGAGGTATAGAGCGGCCACAAGATGGCACTCTGGAGCCTATTCGCACCGCAGCCTTTCGGGAATTTAAGATTTGTTCTAAAGACCAGATCGGATGCTGGCCTTACTGTGTTTTCTTCGGTCGGTGCGACCGGGACACGGACAGCAACAAGACATGGAAGCCATCAAAGAAGCGTCGCGGGGCCTGGCTCCGGTCGGCGTCATCGTGTGCCTGATCATATTCATCGCTTATCTGGCGCTCGTCCCCGCCGGGCATTGGCAGACGGACGAGTACCTGACGCTCAGGTCGATTCGCGATGGGGGTCTGGACTTCCTCGTACTCCGCCTGAAGAGCTGGAGTCCACGGCCGCTGTCCGAACTGCTGATCTATCTCTACGCACAGGCGGTCGCTGCCTGGAGCAAACCCTTGATCGGGGAAGTCCTTGCGCCACTCTGGCTTGTGCTCCTCGCATGCGCCACGGCACCGTCGCTGGCGACGCGCAAGCGCCGCGGCGCGAGTCTGGCGGCAAGCCTGCTCGTGCCATTGTCGATCGTGTGCATGTTTCTCCTGGGGCACCCCGTCTCCGAGATCTTTTACTGGCCGATGGCAAGCATGGCCTACCTGCCGACGCTGGCGGCCATCGCCGCCATCCACGGGCTTACCGAATACGCCGACCTGGATCGGGCGAGTACGCGACCCTGCATCCTGATCGCGCTCCTCGTCGCCGCATTGAGCACCGAGGTCGGCGCGATGTTCGTGTTTGCCTATACCTTGACGGCCCTCGTCACGATGGGGCGCGATAGTCAACGCAGGCACGGGAGAAGCCTTTTCTACTGGCTGGCACTGCCGCTCGCCGCATCGACCCTCGTCCTCTACAGCCTTGTCCATGGCCGCGTCTCGGCGAATAGCGAAGCGTTTGGGGATGCCTTATACGTTCATCAACTCTGGCCGAGCGTACTGGCCGCCTTGCCCCATGCCGCCTGGGAATTCGTAAGCGCCGACAGCCTGAATATCGACGCCAGACACCTGCTGTTCGGCGCGATGACCAAACTGGCATTCTTCATTGGCATCTTCCGCCTTTCGCGTCGGTCAACCGCATGCCATGCCAGGCAACGAGCGCGGATCGCACTGGCCCTGGCGGCCTTCGCGCTGGTACCGATCACCCTCTTCACTGCGTACTACCAGTTCGGCAGCATGGCTTGCTGCGAGCGGCATGCGACGTTTCGCCAATGCATGGTCTTCATCGGGCTTGCCGCCTCCGCCTCGTTCCTCGCGACTCTCACGGCGAAGGCAACATGGCCCGCGCGCCATGGCTGGCTGAAAGGCGAAATGGCTTTGCTGGTCGCCCTCGTTGTCGGCCTCGCGGGTTCGACGGGTCGACTCATCCATGACCATGCCAGGTTCGCCGCCCTGTTATCCGGCCGCGAAGAGACGTGGCAATCGGGACGATCCGTCGGCAAGACCATGACGGTCACCCAGACGCCCTACGGCGGCATCGTCGGTGGCTACCCTATCCTCGATGCGAACGAATATTCCAGGGACGGCCAGAAGCACGATGCGGCAACGGTCATCCTCGACTATTTCGACAAGGACAAGGTGATCTTCACGGCTCCTGCGGATCGTTGATCTCCGAGCCGTTTGCCGACGCGCGCCAATCGTGATGTCATCTCGCGTCATGCTGACAACCCTCGCGATTGCCAATTACCGTTCGCTGCGCGAACTGGTGCTGCCGCTCGACCGGTTGAACCTGGTCACCGGCGCCAATGGCAGCGGCAAGTCGAATCTCTACCGTGCGCTGCGCCTGCTGGCCGAGACGGCCCAGGGTGGTGTGGTGCGGGCACTGGCGCGCGAAGGTGGACTATCGTCGACCTTGTGGGCTGGACCGGAGGCGATGACCGCGCGCATGAAACGCGGTGAAGTACCGATCCAGGGAGGGCCGCGACAGCATGCCATCGGCTTGCGAATGGGTTTTGCCAGCGACGAATTCGGCTACGCGATCGACCTCGGATTCCCGGAACCGAGCAGCTCGCCGTTTGCGCTGGACCCGGTGATCAAGCGTGAATGTATCTGGGCCGGGCCATTTCTGCGCTCGGCGAACATGCTCGTGGACCGTCATAACGGTGTGGCACGGGTACGCGACGGTCGTAGCTGGCGGGTCGTCGCCGACACCCTGAGTTCTTTCGATAGCGTATTCGGCCAGGTCGCCGATCCCCAGAATGCCCCGGAAGTACTCGTACTGCGCGAGACCATCCGCGACTGGCGTTTCTACGATCACTTCCGCTCCGACATCGATGCCCCCGCGCGGCTACCGCAACTGGGCACGCGCACGGTGGCACTGAGCCACGATGGTGGCGACCTCGCCGCGGCCTGGCAGACCATCCGGGAAATCGGTGATCCACAAGCCTTGCAGGCGTCGGTGACAGATGCCTTTCCTGGCGCGACCGTGTCGGTAACCGTGCACGAAGGTCGGTTTTCGCTCTCCTTCACCCAGCACGGACTGTTGCGGCCACTGTCGTCCAGCGAGCTGTCCGACGGCACCCTGCGATACCTGCTTTGGGTCGCTGCCCTGCATACTCCACGGCCACCGCCGCTGATGGTACTCAACGAACCGGAAACCAGCCTGCACCCCGATCTGCTGCCCGCATTGGCGCGATTGATTGCGCAGGCAGCTCGCCGCACCCAGGTCTGGGTCGTCTCCCATGCGCCGCGCCTCATCGCGGCGCTGGAGCAGACCGGCGCCTGCAACACCGTACACTTGGAGAAGGAAATCAGCGAAACCCGCGTGGCCGGCCAGGGTCTGCTCGACCAACCCCCCTGGCACTGGCCGGAGCGCTGACGCCGACCGCATCGCGCGCCACACGAGCTGCTTCGTGCCCCATCTGTTCGTTGAATAGGAAAAAATTCATGCATCTGCAGATCATCATCGGAAGCGTGCGCGAAGGCCGCGTCGGCTTGCCGGTCGGCGAATGGGTGCTCGAGCAGGCGGGTGGGCGCGATGGGCTGACCGTCGAACTGATCGACCTCAAGGAATGGAACCTGCCGATCTTCGCCTTGCCGCGATCGCCGGCCATGGGCAACTACACCGACCCGCTGCAATAGCGCTGGGCAGCCAAGATCGCCGAGGCGGACGGCTTTATCCTGGTCACGCCCGAATACAACCACGGCTATTCGCCGGCGATGAAGAACGCCCTGGACTACCTCTATGCCGAATGGCGACGCAAGCCGGCTGCCTTCGTCGGCTATGGCAATGCCGGCGGTGCGCGTGCCATCGAGCAACTGCGTCAGGTCGTCACCGAACTGCAGATCGCACCACTATCCGCCGTCGTGCATATCGCCGGTGTATGGGGCAAGGTAAAGGACGGACGCTTCGCTGCCGACGAACAGGACACGCGCCGCTTCGCGCACCTGATGGACGATCTTTCCTGGTGGATGGCCACGCTGCGCACTGCGCGCAACGCATCGGCCAGCTGATTACGGTCCCATCGCCGCCCGCGCGTCGATCAGTGGCTGCTGCGATACCTTGATCGCGCCACGGGTGGGCTGGTCGAGGTCGAGGATCAGCGCGGTGGCCAGGGTCAGCAGCAGGAAGAGCAGGCTGGTCGCCCAGCGCGCCTTGCCGCGCTCGTTGCCGACCAGGAAGGCGACGATCAGTGCGTAGACGAACATCACCGCGAGCACGCGCCGCGGTACGTGCGCGCCACGTGATGCCTTGCGTGACGCGGCCAGATCGAAGGTTTCGTTGGTGGTCGAGATCACCAGGGCGGAGAGCGGCGTCGTGCGGATCGGCTCGATCCCCCGGGTCATCGCCTGCCACAAGGTTGCCTGCATCGCCGAGGTCCGTGCGTAGCTCGCAGCCTGGTCCTTGTCACTCTTCGCCACGCCATAGATCACCCGCTCATCCGCATAGGCCTTGAGCATCGGATTGAGTTCCGCGCGGGCCGGCTCGTCGAGCAATTGCACACGCAGCCAGGTGGTGCCGATCGCATTGGCTTCGGCGTTGACCAGTTCGCGGCGCGCGTCGTAGCGGCTCAGGCTCATCGAAAAGGTAAAGCTCACCAGCAAGGCCAGCAGGCCGAGCACGGTGGTCAGGGTGAAGTTGTCGCCGACCGGCTCCAGGCCACGACGTTCGCGGGAGCGATAGAACCAGTAGCCGAATTCACGCGCGAGGCTCAGGCTGACGAAGATGCCCAGCGACGCCAGCCACAGGCTCCAGTCGAAAACGGTCGTCGAGAACATGCGCGCTTCCAAGGCGGGCCCCCGCCCGCCGACGGGTCATACTCGGCCATCGGCAGGCACGGGGCAAGCGGCTACTCGCCAGCGCTGGCGACAACCTTTTCGATGTAGCCGAGGATATCGGCGACCGGGATATCGAAGACCCCGGCATCGCCGTTGGCGAAGGCCTGCTGCCAGACCTCATAGCCTTCGCGCCAGCCTTCCTCGGGCGCGGCGATACGCAGCAGGTCCAGCACACTCGCATCGAGAGTCGCGCGCGATACCGGCACATGCCGCATCGCCGTCTGCAGTCCGCCATCCACGCGGTGGTTGCGCAACCTCACTTCCTCGATGGCGATATGGAAGACGTCACCCTCTTCCGGATAGGACTCGATCCGGTGGATGACCACGGTCGATCCTTCCTCGCCCGGGCGGGTGCGGTACGACCAGACCTGGCCTTCGCTATATACGTGTGTCGTCATTGTCGGCATCCGTGGAAGACCGCCATCTTACTCAGATGGCCGCGCGCACCGCGACGCGGTCGTGCAGGGCCGAGCCGAGCACGACGCAAAGTCCGACCACCGCAACGGCGGCGCCCAGCCACGGCAGCCGGGTCAGCGGCATGCCTGCCGCAATCACCAGCCCGCCCAGCCACGCCCCGGTCGCGTTGCCCATGTTGAAGGCGCCCTGGTTGAGGGTGGAAGCCAGGTTCGGCGCGCCCTTGGCCTGGTCGAGCACGCGCACCTGGGCGGCGGGGACCACGGCGAAGATGAAGGCGCCCCACAGGAACAGGGTGACCAGGGTCGCCAGCTTGAAATGGCTGGTCCATGAGAACGCGGCAAGGATCAGCGCGTTGCAGACGAACAGGCTGGCGAGTACCGGCATCAGTTTCCAGTCGGCCAGACGGCCGCCGACCAGGCCACCGACGGTAATGCCGGCACCGAACAGGAGCAGCACCCAACTCTCGGCATGCGCGGAGAAGCCGGTGACATCGCGCAGGATGTAGGCGATATAGGTGAATACGGTGAACAGGCTGACCGAGGCCAGGGTGCTGATCAGCAGGGCCATCTGCACCCGCGGCGTCAGCACCGCACGGAACTCGCGCAGGATGCCCTCCCCGGTTTTCATCGGGATGTGCTTCGGCAGCCACACGTACAGGGCGAGCATGGCGAGCATGCCGATGCCGGTGACCGCCCAGAAGGTCGAGCGCCAGCCGGCGGCCTGGCCGAGGAAGGTACCGAAGGGCACGCCGAGCACGTTGGCCAGGGTCAGACCGGTGAACATCAACGCCACCGCCTGCGCGCGCCGGTCCGGCACGAGGTCGGCGGCGACCACGGCGCCGATGCCGAAGAAGGCCGCATGGCAGAACGCGGTGACGACCCGGGCCGCCATCAGCATGCCGTAGTTCGGGGCCAGGGCGCACAGCGCGTTGCCGACGATGAACATCGCGGTCAGCGCCAGCAGGGCGCGTCGGCGCGGCCAGCGCGCGGTAACCACGGCGAGGATCGGCGCGCCGAGGGCGACACCGAGCGCATAGCCGGAGACGAGCATGCCGGCCGCCGGCGCGGTGACGCCGAGGTCGGCCGCGACCTCGGGCAAGAGGCCCATGATCACGAATTCGGTGGTGCCGATGCCGAAGGCGGCGATGGCGAGGGCTAGCAACGGAAGGTACATGGAGCCTCGCAAGGGGACGGCCGGCGGCGCCGGTCATGGCGCCGGGAATAGTCATACTTTATCACGTTGCTGCATCGCAGCATGAGGCGGATGACCGGAGGCTGTCGTATCCTATGGGGCTGCCGCGTCCCCACGCGGCGCTCGCAAGGCAAAGCGGCCCGGCCGCCCTCCCCGCGGGATCCATCCGACGTTCCCGGCATACGGTGACCGGACGACGCAAGGCATTACTCGAAGGCAAAGACCATGGTGGCAATGGCGACCGAGCACGTGATCGACGTGCATCACTGGAACGACACGCTTTTCAGCTTCCGCACCACGCGCGACCCGGGCTTTCGTTTCGAAAGCGGGCATTTCGTGATGATCGGACTGGAGGTGGACGGCCGTCCGCTGATGCGCGCCTATTCGATCGCCAGCGCGAACTACGAGGAGCACCTGGAATTCTTCAGCATCAAGGTGCCCGATGGCCCGCTGACCTCACGGCTGCAGCACCTGAAGCCGGGCGATCCGCTGATTGTCAGCCGCAAGCCGACCGGCACCCTGGTCCTGAATGACCTCAAGCCCGGCAAGCGCCTGTACCTGCTCGGCACCGGCACCGGCCTCGCCCCGTTCATGAGCCTGGTCCGCGACCCGGAGACCTACGAGCGCTTCGACAAGATCGTGCTCGCCCATGGCGTGCGCAACATCGACGACCTGGCCTACGCGAATTACCTCGAGAAAGAGTTGCCGCAGCACGAGTACCTGGGCGAACTGGTCCGCGAGAAGCTGATCTATTACCCCAGCGTCACCCGCGAGCCCTTCCGCAACCGCGGCCGCATCACCGACGCGATCGCCGACGGCGACATGGCCCAGGTCACCGGCCTGCCGCCCCTGGATCCGGCCGAGGACCGGGTCATGCTCTGCGGCAGCCCGGGCATGCTGGAAGATACCTGCGCCCTGCTGGACGGCCGCGGCTTCCACGCCTCGCCGCGCACGCGCGAACCGGGCGACTATGTGATCGAGCGGGCCTTCGTCGAGAAGTAACGCAGGAGCACTTGTGGGAGCGCACCCTGTGCGCGAGTCCTTTGGAGCCGGGCATTCAAAAGTATGAGCTCTTCAGAGCTTTCGATCGGGAAAGTCACGGCCCCAAAGGACTCGCGAACAAGGTTCGCTCCCAGAACAGGCCACCCCAGGGGCTACTTGCGGATACGCCCCTGCCCCTCGTTGTCCCAGTAGCCAAAGATCCTTCGCGCGATCAGCTTGTACAGACGCTTGAACGTGGCGCG
This sequence comes from Luteibacter sp., assembly GCA_036009745.1. Taxonomy (GTDB): domain Bacteria; phylum Pseudomonadota; class Gammaproteobacteria; order Xanthomonadales; family Rhodanobacteraceae; genus Luteibacter. The sequence continues at coordinate 29,007 of DASYLE010000010.1, forward strand.
CCACAGCCGTGCATGGGGCGCGGGCGTGTCGAGGATCGCCAGCTGGCGTCGGCTCAGCCCCTCGGGCACATAGGTGCGCTTGTGCTTCAACAGGTGCCTGAGATCCTCGCGCGCCAGCAGGCGGAACAGCGGCCCGCGGCGGCCCCGGGTCCAGGCGATCTGGAAATCGACCAGGCCGGGCGAGCCGTCCTCGCGAACCAGCCAGTTCGGCTCCTTGGCCAGGTCGTTGTGCACGATGCCGCGCCGGTGCAGCGCGGATAAAAGACGCAGCGCATCGCGAAAATAGGCCGCATTGCGCGGTTGCGCCGCCTGCATCGGCTTGCCGGCCATGTAACTGCGCTCCAGCGTCCGCCCGTTCCAGGCGAGCAGGCGCGGCACCCCGTCGAGTCCATCGAGCTTCGCCAGTGCACGCGCCTCGCGCGCGGCCGCGCGTCGCGCAAACGCGCGGGCCCACCAGCGCGCCGAGGCGATGTCGCGGCGGATCACCACCACGCCATCGCGCTCGCACATCTCGATGCGTCCCAGCTCGTCCGCCTTCAGCAGGGTGACGGTTTCCTCGATCATCGGTTTTATGGGCCTTTTTTATCGAGCGTTGACACCCTGCCGCGCGCGGCCCGCTAAACTGCGCGCCTCAAGGGAGATTTGCCAATGCTGCTGCGACGCATCCTGTCGCTGGTTGTTGTCTTTACCGGCGTCGCCGCCTGCCACGAAGGCACGGATAACGCCGCCACCTCCGCGCCGGCACGCGCGGCGAGTGTCGCCAAGGATAGCGAAACCGGAACCGACAACCTCTATACGCTGGAAGTCGACTCACCGGAGCTGAAGCCGGAATGGACGCCATTGAAGGCCGCGCTGGATGCTTACGTCGCGCGACAGAAGCATGTTTTCCTCGAGGGCCTGAAAGATCCAGCCGCGCGGCTGGAGGCCCGCGGGATGCCCTGGGACCTCAATCTCGAGATCGCCGTGGCCGCGCATACCGACCGCTTCGTCAACGTGCAGGTCGATGGCTCCTCCTTCACCGGCGGCGCACACCCATTGCCGATCGTCGACAGCTTCACCTATGACGCGCAGACCCGGCGGCTGGTCGCCCTGGAGGACCTGTTCACCGACCCGAAGGCCGCCGAGGCCGCGTTCGCCGTCGAGGCACGCCGGCAACTCCTGACTGAACTGGACGCGCCGGACAATCCGCTGGCCTCCGACCCGGAGCTTATCCGCGAGGGCACCGAACCGGGCAAGCAGCACTATCGCGTGTTCGGCCTGATGACTGGCGATGACGGCAAGGTGCATGGGCTCAGTTTCACCTTCCCGCCCTACCAGGTCGCCGCCTATGCGGCCGGCACACAGACACTGGACGTGCCGACATCAGTGTTCGAAGCTCTGCTGAAACCCGAATACCGCGACGCCTTCCGATGATCGATGTTGCGCTGTACCTGCTCGCCGCGCTGTTGATGCTGGCTGGCATCGTCGGTGCCATCGTGCCTGCCCTGCCTGGCATCCCACTGATTTTCGCCGGCATCTGGCTGGCCGCTGGCGTCGACCACTACCGGCACGCCGGCCTGTGGTGGCTGGTCGCGATCGCGGTGATCGGCCTGGTCGGCCTGGTCGTCGACTTCGTCGCCGGGGCACTGGGGGCGAAACGGGTCGGTGCCAGTCCGCGGGCCCTGTGGGGGGCGGCCATCGGCACCATCGCCGGCATGTTCTTCGGCCTGCCCGGTTTGCTGATCGGACCCTTTCTCGGTGCGGCTGCCGGCGAGTTGATGTCCGGCACCAGTGTGTTGCGCTCAGCCCACGTCGGCATCGGCACCTGGTTGGGCATGCTGCTCGGCACCCTGGTCAAGCTGGTGATCTCGTTCATGATGATCGGGCTGTTCGGGTTCTCCTTCCTGTTCGGCTAGACCTTCGGCACATGGCCGGTATCGCGGGCGCGGCTTAGGCTGCCCGGACTCAAGGGAGACCACCATGCTCAAACGTCTTGTCCTCGCCGCCGCGGTAACGCTGGCGATCGCTCCGGCCTACGCCCAGTCGCCGACGCCGGTGTGGATTACCCGCAGCAATGCGGACGCGCAGATCCTGGTGGAACTCACCGCGCGCTTCAGCCCGGAATCCGCCTCGGACTTCGGCGTCGACGGCTATGACGACAAGGTCCAGGACCTCAAGCCCGGGGTCGACGAGCGCATGCGCCAGGCCCTGGTCGAGGCGCGCGCGAAACTGGCCAGGCGTCTTGCGGAGGAAAAGGACCCCAATGTCCACCAGGACCTGGATATCCTGGTCAGCCAGGTCGACCAGCAGATCGAAGGCATCGACCTCGATCGCAAGTACCTCCTCCCGTACCAGGACATCGGCCAGCTGATCTTCGGCGGTGAGTTCGCCCTGCTGAAGGACGAGGTCGATCCAAAACACCGCACGTTCGCCCTGGCTCGCCTCAAGTGCTACGTCGGCATGGCGCCGGGTTGCACGCCGATCACCGAACTGGCCAAGGCGCAGACCACCGAACGTCTCGGCGAGAAGAGCCTGCTTGGCCCGTATAAGGGCGAGGTCGAGCAGAAGCTCGGCAATACCTCGCGCTACGTCGACGGCGTGCGCCAGCTGTTCGCCAAGTACAAGATCGCCGGGAGCGAGGAGGCACTGGCGAAGCTGGACCAGCAGATGAAGGATTACGATGCCTGGGTGCGCAGCACCATCCTGCCGCGCGCACGCACGGATTTCCGTCTGCCCGAACCGCTCTACGCGTACAGTCTCAAGCAGGTCGGCCTGGATATCGCGCCACGCGAACTGATCAAACAGGCCATGCTGGAGTTCATGGAAACGCGCTCGGCGATGGAGGTCCTCGCGCCGACCGTGGCCAAGGCCGAAGGCATCCAGGCCGCCGATTACCACGGCGTCCTGAAAGCGCTGAAGAAGAAGCAACTGGACAAGGCATCGGTCGAACCGACGTATCACCGGATCATCGGCCAGATCGAGGACACCATCGTCAAGCAGGGGATCGTCGACCTGCCCCAGCGGAAGATGGTGATGCGCATGGCCTCGGAAGCCGAGAACGCGCAGATCCCCGCGCCGCACATGGACGCGCCGCCCTTCGTCAACAACAAAGGCGAGCGCGGTACCTTCGTGCTGGCGATGGGCAATCCGCCGGCCAATGGCGATGCCAGCCAGGCGTACGACGACTTCACCTATGAAGCCGCCGCATGGACCCTGACCGCGCATGAAGGGCGGCCGGGCCATGAGTTGCAGTTCGCGGCGATGGTCGAGCGCGGCGTTTCGCTGACCCGCAGCCTGTTTGCCTTCAACAGTGTCAACGCCGAGGGCTGGGCGCTGTATTCCGAAATGGAGATGCTGCCTTACGAACCGCCGGCCGGCCAGTTCGTCGCGCTGCAGTTCCGCCTGTTGCGTGCCGCGCGCGCCTTCCTCGATCCCATGCTGAATCTCGGCCTGATCACCCGCGAGCGCGCGCATGACGTGCTGGTCAATGACGTCGGCCTGTCCGAAGCGCTGGCGCGCCAGGAGCTGGACCGTTATACGTTCAACTCACCCGGCCAGGCCACCTCGTACTTCTACGGCTATACCCGCATCATGCAGTTGCGCGCGGAAACCGAGATCGCCCTGGGCGCGAAATTCGACCGCAAGGCCTTCAATAATTTCCTGATCGCACAGGGCCTGCTGACACCGGATCTGCTCGCCGAAGCCGTGCGCACGCAGTTCATCCCGCAGCACAAGTAATCAGGCTGGCGCATCCGGCAACACGTAAAGCAGTACGGCCATGTAATGCAGGATGCTGCCGGCGAGCACGAAGAAATGCCAGATAGCGTGATGGTAAGGCAGTCGTCTCGCCATATAGAACGGCACGCCGGCGGTGTACGCCACACCGCCGGCAAAGAGCAGGACCAATCCGCCGGTTTCCAGATGCGTGCGCAACGGACCGATGGCGACGACGCCGATCCAGCCCATCGCGACGTAGAGCAGCACCGCCGCCTTGCGGTATTTCTTCAGCACGCCAAGCTCCAGCGCGCTACCGGCGAGCGCCAGGGTCCAGATCGCACCGAACAATCCCCAGCTCCAGGCGCCCGGCAGGGCCAGCAGGGTAAACGGCGTATAGGTGCCGGCGATCAGCAGGAAGATCGCGATATGGTCGAAGGTACGTAGCACGCGTTTGGCCATTTCGCCGGGAATCGCGTGATAGAGGGTCGATGCGGTGTAAAGCAGTACCAGGGTCGTACCGAATACCGCGCTGGCGACGATCGCGCGCGCATCGCCATATAGCGCGGCGAAGGCGACCAGCACGGCCAGGCCGGCGATACTGAGCAGGATACCGATGCCGTGGATCACACTGCTGGCGACTTCCTCGCCATGCGGATAGCGCGGCTGCGCCGCGGACGCGTCAGCGGACATGGGGAACTCCACACATGGCTTGTTGAAGGACGGCGCCGGCGGCGGCGATGGCGCAGTGCACAAACTACTCCAGTCTCCGGCCAAATCAAAACCTTTCACACGGTCTACGCCTGGCACCGGTGCAGGCTCTAAGCTAGGCAGGAAAGCCGGAGACACCCAATGCCCACGACCGAACTGCTGCTCCATGTCCAACGCGTGCCGCCGCAAGGTGCCGGTCTGCGCGCGGCGCTCGCCCTGGCGCAGCGTCTGGACGCACGTCTCGATGCACTGCACGTCGTCGACATGCCGCCTGCCGCCTTCACCTTGCCCGAAGCCGTGCCCATGCAACTGGATGCCGCGCGCCAGCGCAGCCTGGATGCGAAGGCACTGGCCGAACCATGGACCTTGTTGCTGCGCGAACACGGTCTGGCCGGGGACTGGCGGGTCGGCAATGGCGATACCGTGCAGACGCTCTGCCACGCCGCCGCCGGCTACGACCTGCTGGTCATGGAGCGCGGCATCATGCGTGGCGATGCGCCCATCGGCTTCGGTACCGTCTCGCGCACGGTATTCGGCAGCACCCGGCCCGTCCTCGTCGTACCCGAACAGGCCACCGTGGACAGCTTCGGCGAACGTATCCTGGTCGCCTGGAACGGCAGTCGCGAATCGGCGCTTGCCGTGCGCGCCGGCCTGCCCCTGTTCGCTTCGGCGGGCAGCATCACCATCCTCGACGGCAGCGGGGACGACGACTTTCCCGAAACCTCGGCCCTGCCGGGCGGCGATATCGGCACCTGGTTGCAACGGCACGAGGTCACCGCGGATATCCGCCGGCTGGACCCGGCCAGCGTATCCAACCCGGGGCCCGCCCTGCTCGCGCTGGCCGCCGAGATCAACGCCGACCTTATCGTGATGGGTGCCTGGGGCCGCTCGCGCCTGTCGGAAATGGTGCTCGGCGGCACCACCCGCCACCTGTTCATGAACGGCACGTTGCCCATGCTGGTCGCCCATTGAGAAATCTCCGTTAAATAGACGGCTATTGCGTAGCCGTTGGCGACAGGCCTAATCTGGGATCGGCCCCGGACGCATCCCCATGCGGCCTTCCGCAGGCGTCCGCGACCAAAGCTTCACCTTCCCTCACACACCGGAGGTGGCTCATGTCGTCCGCAAGCCTGTCGTTGCGCCAGGGCGTGCATCCCGACGCCGTTCGTATCGTTGCCTATGCCGCGGCCATTGCCGTGAACCTGACCATGCTGATCGCCGCCCTGCGTCCGCTCGCCGCGGACTTCGAGGCATCGCGAGCCATACCCGCCGCGACCACCGACGTGGTCTTCCATCAGCCACCAAAGGAAGTCGTACCCCCACCGATCGTGCTCAAGCCGCTGACGGTCGCCGCTGTACCGACCGCGCATCCGGCGCCGATTCCGAAGCCGGCCTCGCCGCCCGCGGTGGTACCGACCGAGGAGGGCAACCAGATGGCGGTGCCGGCCACGCCGACGATCGCCCCACCGGCGAATGTCACCGCGCCGGACGCCGCGCCGGTGGAGGCCACGCTGGCCTACGCCTCCGCGCCTGCGCCTGCCTATCCACGTATCGCCATTGCGCGGCACATGGAAGGCACGGTGATGCTACGAGTGCTCGTGGATGAAACCGGCAAGCCGATGGACGTCGTGATCGAGTCGAGCAGCGGCCACGATCTGCTCGATCGTGCCGCTCGTGAGCAGGTGCTGTCGAAATGGCGCTTCCAGCCGGCACAGGTGAACGGCCAGCATGTGCGTGCCTGGGCACGCGTACCCGTGAGCTTCGACCTGCGTCAATCGTAAGGAGGATGGAACCGGCCCCTCGCCATGCGAGGGGCCGGCGACGCTCAGCGAGCGGTCGGCGCGTTGGTGGAAACGGCCTGTGGCCGGTTCGCGCGCACGATCAGCCAGACGATCAGGGCCAGCAACAGCACCGGCGCGAACACCGGCAGCATCGCCAGCAGCACCAGCGGTCCGACGATCAACAGGGCGAGGCCGCCGAATACGACGCCGATCAGCCCGCCAATCACGGTGAAGATCCCGCCGATGATGCCGAACACCAGCTTGAATATCGTGCCGATCACGGCGCCGACGAGCCATAGCCCGAGGACGGTGAACACCACTGCGGTCATGACGATCATCGCTTCTTCTCCTCACCTTCGTACGATTGCCGGGGGACGGCAACTTCCTGCGGTTCGATGCGCGGGGTGCCAAAAAGGTTTACCCGCTTGACAAGACGTTATGCCGGGGCGGGACCCCGGGCAAGTGACGAAAGTACCAGCGTTCATCGTCGTGGTTACGCCTCTTTAACGGCTGGCATGCTCCACTTTGCGCGTTTTCAGACCCTTTCCGGTGGGCCGTGGCATGGGCAAGTCCCGAACTCTCAAGACCCTGCGCGACGTTGCATTCGACTTCAGCGACGTGGCGCATCCGGATCTCGCTTCGATGGCGCGTGAACTGGGCAAGGTCATCCATCGCGACTCGCGGGAACTGGCCGAAGCGTTGAGCCCGTTGCGCGAGCGTCGCCGTGGGTTCGAACGCTGGCTGGTCGCCGAACGCGTGCATCCGCCGGTGAGCGTGCTCGTCATGGCCTGGCCCGCGAACTACGCGACGCCGGTGCATGACCACGCCGGCCTGTGGGGCCTGGAAGTCGCCATCGGCGGCGCCATCGAAGTGGAAACCTACCAGCGCGACCATCTGGACAACTCCCTGCGCTCGCAAGGACGGACCTGGCTGGGCCCCGGCGATGCCACCTGGTTCGACGCGGGCGACGAATATACGCACCGCTGCCGCAATCTTTCGCGTCACGATACCGCGCTGACTCTTCACGTCTATGGTGGCAATCTGGCACAGTACCTCGCCTATGAGCAGCCAGGACCGGCTGAGCATTGGATCGCCCGCCCCCGACAGTCCGACATCGCCGGACGACTGACGGCCTGAGACCGCTAAGCCCCGTACTGGCAATAAGGAAGATGATGTTTCGACGAGTCGCCATCATCGGCGGCGGCGCCGCGGGCGCCACGCTGATGAGCGAGCTGCTGGAGCGGCGCTCGCCCCACCCCCTCCACGTCGACTGGTATACCGGTGGCGGCACGCCCGGACGCGGTATTGCCTATGGCACCGCATCCCCCCGGCACCTGCTGAACGTGCGTGCCGCGTCGATGGGCATGTTCGCCGGCAAGCCCCGTGGCTTCCTCGAGTACGCGCAAGGTAATGACCCGGCGACGGGCGGTGCTGATTTCCTGCCGCGCAGTCACTACGGCGATTATCTTGAAAGCGAAATCCAGCGCAGCCTGCGGCAGGCCGCCGCGCTTGGCCACGACGTGCGCATCGTACCGATGGTGGTCGATGCGCTGATTCCCGAGAAGGATGGCGTGAGCATCGTCTATGGCGATGAGCAGGCCCGCGCCGATGTCGCGGTGCTCGCGGTGGGCTCCCTTCCGCCACGGCCTTTGGGCGGGGTCGCCGGGGAGGCGATCGTATCCGAACAATACGTCGTCGATCCCTGGCCCTTCCTGGCGGCCGCGAAGGACGACCCGCGCCCGCTGCGCGTGGTCATCATTGGCCTGGGCCTCACGGCGGTCGACGTGGTCCTGCAACTTTCCGAGCGCTGGCCGAACGCGCACTTCAGTGCGATCTCGCGCCATGGCCTGCTGCCCGAGGCGCATAAGGTCGTCGCTTCGGCACCCGCCGACGATGGCGCGGAACTGGTCGAGGCGATGCGCGACGATCCGTCCGCGCATGCGTGGATGAAGCATCTGCGCGAGGCCATCGGCCAGGGCAGCGACTGGCGCAGTGTGATCGACGGCCTGCGCCCGCATACCCCCTCGCTATGGCAGCAGTTACCGCAAGACGAACGTGCGCGCTTCCTGCGCCACGCGCGCTGGGCCTGGGAACGCGCGCGCCATCGTATGCCGCCACAGGTCGCCGAGAGCATCGCCGGGCTGGAAACGGCCGGCCGCCTGCATCGCTATCGTGGACGCATGCGCGAGGTAAGGCGCAATGCGGACGGTTCGCTGGAAGTTTCCATCGCCAAGCGCGACGGACGGGTTCTGTCGGTCAGCGCCGATGTCGTCATCCAGACGGTCGGCCTGAACACGGACGCGCAGCGCACCGCGCATCCGTTGATCCAGCAACTGGTCACCAATGGCCACGTGACACCCGATCCGCTTGGCATGGGTCTGCTCGCGCAGGCCAATGGCCAGTTGCTCGACCGCAATGGGCAACCGTGGCCTTCGCTTTATGCGATCGGCACCCTGTTGCGCAGCAGCCTGTGGGAGTCGACGGCGATGCCGGAGATTCGTGCGCAGGCGCGGAATCTGGCTGATGTGTTTGTGGATGAGGTGAAGCGGTCGTAGCGTTGTCGCGATCGTCTCGGCGCCTGTCGCGCCGGTGTTTCAGCCCCCCGGCTGATCTCCGTGTACCTATTTTGCGAGCTTGAAAAAGAAGGTGGCCGCAGCCTTGTGGGAGCGAACCCTGTTCGCGAGTCCTTTGGGGCCGTGCCCTGCCCGTTCGCCGGCTCGATAAAAACATGGCACGCAGCGCCTCCGCTCAAACGGGGTCCCCTATGAGCGGCACAATTGTGAAAGGGCAAAACTACCACCCCTCAAGCACAACCTTTCCAATCGTCGTCCCACTCTCCAGCAACGCATGCGCCCTACGCAGATTCGCAGCGTCGATGCGCCCGAAGTTTTCGCGCATCGTCGTACACAGCACACCGGCGTCGACCAGGTCGGCCACTTCATTGAGGATGCGGTGCTGGGCCTGCATGTCGTCGGTTGCGAACAGCGAGCGGGTGTACATGAATTCCCAGTGCAGCGAGATGCTCTTGCGCTTCAGCGCCGTGATATCGAGCGGCTTGGCCGGGTCGTCGATCAGGCCGAGCCTGCCCTGGGGTTTGATCAACTCGACCAGCGCCGGATAGTGCGTCTCGGTATGGGTCAGGCTCATGACGTAGTCGACGCCACCGGGTGCCAGTGGCCGGATCTGCTCGACCAGCGGCTGGCGATGATCGACGACATGGTGCGCGCCCAGTTCCTTCACCCAGGCCTGGGTTTCCGGTCGCGATGCGGTGGCGATCACGGTGAGTCCGGTGAGTTTGCGCGCGATCTGCACGGCCATCGAGCCGACGCCGCCGGCGGCACCGACGACCAGCAGGAAGGCCGGCTTGCCAACCGTGCCGGGTGCGACGCCAAGACGATCGAACAGCAACTCCCACGCGGTCACCGCGGTCAACGGCATGGCCGCTGCCTGGGCGAAATCGAGCGTGGCCGGCTTGCGCCCGACGATGCGCTCGTCGACCAGCTGCAGTTCGGCGTTGCTGCCGGGGCGGTCGATCGCCCCCGCATAGAACACTTCATCGCCCGGCTTGAACAGGCTGGCTTCCGGGCCAACGGCAACCACGACGCCGGCGGCATCCCAACCGATGACCTTGTCCGCGCCTTCGGGATCGACGTTACGGCGAATCTTGGTATCGACCGGGTTCACCGAAATCGCTTTGACGCTGACCAGCAGATCGCGCCCCTTCACGACGGGATCGGCGGTCTCGATGTCGAGCAGGCTCTGCGCATCGTCGATGGGCAAGGATTTGCGGTAGGCAATGGCTTTCACGGGGACTCTCCGGGTAAGGACAAGGGCATCATAGTCAGGCGCAGGTCGAGACGGCGGCAACGGCGGGCAGGCGAGCGCGACGCTCGAGCGCAGCGCTGAGCAAGGTCACCAGCAGGCCGGCGGCGGCGACCGCCGCTCCGGCGATGCTCACCGCCGGCAGGCCGAGGTTCGCCTCGATCACCAGGCCGCCAAGCAGGGCGCCACCGGCATTACCGAGGTTGAACGCGGCGATGTTCAGGGTGGAGGCGAGGTTCGGTGCATCGCCGGCCTGCTGAACCACGCGCATCTGTAGCGGCGGCACAGTGGCGAACGCGGCCACGCCCCAGACGAAGACGGTGATCACCGCGGCCAGCGTGTTGTGCATGGTCCAGGCGAAGACCACCAGCAGCACGGTCAACGCCGCCAGGATCCAGGCCAGCGAGGACATCAGCCGCCAGTCGGCAAGCCGGCCACCGAGCATGTTGCCCAAGGTGGTGCCAAGGCCGAACAGCACCAGCACCGCGCCGGTGGCGCCGACGCCGACATGCGCCTGTTGCTGCAGGATCGGCGCGATATAGGTGAATACGGTGAACACGCCTCCGAAGCCGAGCACCGTCATCGCCAGCGCCAGCAGCACCTGGGGTTCGCGCAACACGCGCATCTCGCGGCGCAGGTCCGGTGCCTTCAGGTCGGGCAGGGTCGGCACATAGCGGGCCACGGCGATCGCGGCCAGCACGCCGAGCGCGGTCACCGCCCAGAAGGTCGAGCGCCAGCCAGCCCACTGGCCGAGGAAGGTACCGAATGGCACGCCGAGCACATTGGCCAGGGTCAGGCCGGCGAACATCAGGGCGATGGCGCGGGCGCGCTGCTCCTTCGGCACCAGATGAGCGGCCACCACGGCGCCGATACCGAAGAACGAGCCGTGGCAGAAGGCGGCCACCACGCGCGCCACCATCAGCATCGCGTAGTTCGGTGCCAGCGCGCACAGGGCGTTGCCGAGGATGAACAGGCCGAGCAGGAGCAGGAGCGCATGCTTGCGTTCCATTTTCGCGGTCGCCGCGGCCAGCAGCGGCGCGCCGACCGCGACGCCCAGTGCATAACCGGAGACCAGCATGCCGGCCGAGGGGATGGTGACCTTGAGGTCGGCGGCGACCTCGGGCAACAGGCCCATGATCACGAATTCGGTGGTGCCGATGGCGAAAGCCGCCACCGCGAGGGCAAACAGGGGAAGACGGGACATCGGGAAGGCCTCGAAAGCAAGGCGCACACTTTGCGCCTTGCCACGACCATCGGGAATTGACCAAACTACGCAACCATCCTTTCCAAAAAGTTGAAGATGGTCGACCTGGAGGACATGCAACTCTTCGTTCGCGCGGTCACCGACGGCAGCCTGTCGGCCGCGGGGCGCGAGCTTGGCCATTCTCCCGCCGTCGCCAGCAAGCGCTTGACCCGGCTGGAGAAAGCCCTGGGAGCAAGGCTCCTCCAGCGCAGTTCCCGGCGACTGATCCTGACCGACGCCGGAAGCATCTTCCATGAGCGCTGCGTCGCCCTGCTCGCCGAACTCGAGGATGCCAGCGCGGCGGTCGGCGCCGGCCAGATGGAAGCCCGTGGCACCCTCCATGTCGCCGCACCGGCCGACCTGGGCCGCCAGTGGATCGGTCCGCTCGCGGCCAGCTTCGCCGAGCGGCATCCGCACCTGCGGGTGCGCCTGAGCATGTCCGACGCGACGCTGGATATCTTCGAACACGCGGTCGATGTCGCCGTGCGCAGCGGCGCCTTCGCCGATTCGCGGCTGATCGCCCGCCGGCTGGCGCGAAACCGGCGGATTCTTTGTGCGTCGCCGGCCTACCTGGAAAAACACGGCACGCCACGCAGCATCGAAGAACTCGAGGGCCACCGCTGCCTGATCTTGCACCGCCCCGGCAGTGGCCTGCTGCCATGGACGCTGACCACCGCCGAGGGCGTCCGCTCGATCCGTCCGGACGCGGCGATCACCTGCGACAACGGCGACATGATGCGCGCGCTCGCCGTCGCCGGACACGGCATTGCCTTCAAGTCCGAATGGGACATCGCCGTCGATGTGCGCGAAGGCCGCCTGGTCCCGCTGCTCAATCATCTGGCCGCACAGGACACGCCGATCTACGCAATGTTCCCGAGTCGCCAGTTCATGCCGGCGAAAATCCGCCTGTTCGTCGACTTCCTCGAGGAGGAACTGGGGCGGCATGAAACCGGCGTGCTCGACAGCATCGCCGCCGCCAGCCGATGATGACCCCATGCTGCTGACCATCGTTGCCACCATCGCCCTGGCCCTGCATGCCGCGGGCATCCTTGCCGCGATGCATGCGGTGATGCATACGCGCACCTCGCAGGGCGCCTTTGCCTGGGCGCTCGGCCTGGTCTTCCTGCCCTATATCACCTTGTTCCCCTACTTCTTCCTCGGTGCCAGCCATTTCTCCGGCTACGTCGACCTGCACCGCCAGCGGCAGGCCCGGCTGTTCGCCCTGCGCGGGGACGATTACTGGCCCGAGCGCAATGAGTACCTCGACCGGCACCCCGCGCAGGAGGCCGCTACCCGATACGCGGCCATCGGCGCGATGCTCAAGGCGAAGATGCACGGCGGCCATCGGCTGAACCTGCTGGTCGGTGGCGACGCCGCCTTCGCGGCGATGCTCGCCGCGATCGCCGCGGCAGAACACTATGTCCTGGTCCAGTTCTTCATCATCCACGACGACGAACTCGGCCGCCGCCTGCGCGATGCCCTGCTGGAGCGGGCCGCCGCCGGTGTCGACGTGCGTGTTCTCTACGACGGCATCGGCAGCCACGACCTGCCATCGAGTTATGCCGAAATCCTGCTTGCCGGCGGCGTGCAGATCCAGCCGTTCGCGACGCGGCGCTGGCGCAATCGTTTCCAGCTCAACTTCCGCAACCATCGCAAGATCCTGGTCATCGACGGTTGGCGCGGTTTCGTCGGTGGCCTCAACGCCGGCGACGAGTACCTGGGCCTGAAGCCACCGCTGGCACCGTGGCGTGATACGCACATGGAACTGCAAGGTCCGGCCGTCGCCGACCTGCAGCGTTGCTTCGGCGAGGACTGGTTCTGGGTCACCGGCGAACAGCCGCCTTTCCTGCCGCCGCGCGAACAACGCGGCGAGGCGAGCACGATGATCGTTGCCACCGGCCCGGCCGATCGACAGGAAAGCTGCTCGCTGTTCTTCACCCAGGCGATCCATGTCGCGCAGCGCCGTGTATGGATCACCACGCCCTACTTCGTTCCCGACCAGGCCGTGCTGAGCGCCTTGCGCCTGGCCGTCTTCCGCGGCGTGGATGTGCGCGTGCTGATACCTTCGCGTCCCGATCATCGCACCGTGTTCCTCGCCTCGACCCTGTATACGCACGAAGCGGTGGCCGCAGGTATCCGGCTGTTCCGTTACCAGCCCGGTTTCCTGCACCAGAAGGTGATGCTGATCGACGACGACACCTCGGTGGTCGGCAGCATGAACCTGGACAACCGTTCGTTCCGGCTCAACTTCGAGATTGCCGCACTGAATATCGACGAGGTCTTCGCCGAGGAAGTACGCCTGATGCTGGAGCGCGATTTCTCGCACGCGGTGGAAGTGACCCCGGAAGACTATGCCCGTGTCCCGTATGTCAAACGGGTGATCATGCATGTGGCGAGGTTGTTCGATCCGGTCCTGTAACGCTCCTCAAGCTCGTAACCGGGAAGTCACGGCCTCAAAGGACTCGCGAACAGGGTTCGCTCCCACAGGCCATCGCAACCTGGCCTCTTGTGGGAGCGAACCTGTTCGCGAGCTTTGAAAAGAAGTGGCTCCCACGACAAGTGCGCTCCCGCGCCGAACGTGGTATTCGTCTGGGTCAACGGTTTCCCGTTGCCCCGGAGCGTCGCATGAAAATACGCTGGCCCGTTCTGCTTCCCCTGCTGGTGGTCGGTGCCGGTGCCCAGGCGGCCGAGGTGGAGTTCGTTCCGCGCGAGGTCGTCGTGCACGGCACGACGTATCGTTACCGGGTCTTCGTGCCGCAGGGATTCGACAGGCGCAAGGCGTGGCCGGTGGTGCTGTTCCTGCACGGCAGCGGCGAGCGCGGTAGCGACAACGAGAAGCAGCTTTCCCAGGGCCTGCCGCCGTGGTTGCGCCAGCATGCGGACTTCCCCGCCGTGGTGGTGATTCCACAGGCGCCGGATGCGCGCGAATGGAACGATCCCGATGTCACCGCCGCGGCGATGGATTCGCTGGAGAAGAGCATCGCCGAATTCCATGGCGACCGGCACCGTCTGTATATAACGGGGCTGTCGATGGGCGGCTATGGCTCGTGGCAGTTCGCCGTCGATCATCCGGACATGTTCGCCGCCGCGGCCATCGTCTGTGGCGGCATCACCTCGCCCGACGGCATGCGTTCCCTTTCGGTGCGCGGCGCACCGGCAAGTGCCGATCCGTTCGCCTGGGTCGCCGGCAAATTGCGCAAGCTGCCGGTATGGATCTTCCATGGCGGCGACGATCCGGTCGTGCCGCCGATGCAGTCGCGGCGCATGGACATGGAGCTGGAAAAATTCGGCGCACCGGTGCGCTATACCGAATTCCCAGGCATCGGCCACAACTCCTGGGAAAAAGCCTACGCTACGGCCGACTTATGGCCGTGGATGTTCAAGCAGCTTCGCTGACATGGTTCAGGTGCGCGGGCGACGTATTGCGTCCAGGCCAAGGCGCAGACCGCCGCCGAAGACCAGCCAGGCCAGGCTGACACCGACCGTCGAACCGAGGAATTCGTAAAGCACGCGCAAGCCGATCGCATCCGGGTCGTGCACCGCGGCAAGCTTCAGGCGCAGCAGTTGCAATGACTGCACGGGCGCGTAGTTGAAATAGAAGAGGTTCCAAAGGTCTTCGCTGCCGGACAGCAGCAACGCGAAGAAGAAAGCCAGGGCCACGGCCTTGCCCGGTCCCCAGGCCTGCTTACGGCTCATCAAGCGCAACAGGGCGAACAGGACGAAGCCAAGCACCAGGGCGATCGCGCCCACCTGCAGGGCGCCGGTCATGCCGAAACCCATCCAAGATCTGTCGTACATCGCCTACCCTTCACGCCTGGTCCCGGCGCATTATGCGCTGTGAGCGCCAACGACGCCTCCGAAACATTCTGCGAAGAGGCTTCCGGGCTTCGCCCCCGCATTTCACTGACACGCACCTACAGCAATACCTGACGAGCGAGACGTCGGACAAGGAAGAAAATCACTGGGCCGCGGCTGATCCCGAAAGCGTTACGTCGCGCGCCACAGCCCCCGTAAGGATAAGGACATCTCATGGAATCGCACCCGCGCCCCCGCGCATTCTCCCTCGCCGGCGGCGTGTTCGCCGGCCTGGCGCTTGCCTTCGCCCCGCCCGCCATCGCCATGGACGAGGTTGCGTCTTCCCCCGGCGAGGAGAGCGGAGGGCGCAAGCGATGGCTTGCGCGCGGCATCGACATCCAGCTCAGCCATACCAATGAGGCGGCGGCCAATATCCGTGGCGGCGAGCGCAAGCTGTTGCGCCAGGCCGGCCAGCTCACGCTCGGCGCCGCGCTGGACCTCGAGCGACTGTGGGGCTGGCAGGGTGCCGCCATCCGCTTCACGGTCACCGGGCGGCATGGCGAGGACCTGACGACGGATGCCGGACTGGGCAGCTTGCAGCAAGTCCAGGAGGTCTACGGACGCAACCAGACCTGGCGGCTCACGCAACTGTGGTACAGCCAGGCGCTGTTCGACGGCCGCGCCGACCTGAAACTCGGCCGGGTCACCGTCGGCGAGGACTTCGCCGCGTTCTCCTGCGATTTCATGAACCTGACCTTCTGCGGTTCGCAGCCGGGCAACCTCGTCGGCCATTATTGGTACAGCTGGCCCGTCAGCCAGTGGGGCGCGGTCGTCAAGGGAACCGGCAGCGCCACGACGTACCTGAAACTTGGCGCCTACCAGGTGAACCCGTCTTACCTGCGGACAAGGAACGCCATCAAGCTCAACAATCCGCCGGGTACCACCGGCGTCCTGCTTCCGCTCGAGTTCGGCTGGACGCCGACACTCACCGACAGCATCGATGGAAGCTACAAAGTCGGCCTCTGGTACGACACCTCACGCTATCCGGACGTCTACACCGACACCTCGGGTGGCTCGGCAGCAAGGAGCGGCCTGCCCTTCGCCCAACGCCGGGGCGCGCACGGCGTTTATTTCAACGCCGAGCAACAACTCACCACTGGTGACCGCGCAACGGCGCGCAGTGGACTACGGATCTTCCTCAATGCCACCCAGGCCGACCGCGCGACCAGCATCACCGATCGTCAGGTCGCGCTCGGCCTGACCTATACCGGCCCGTTCGCATCGCGCAGGCGGGACGACATCGCCCTCGGTGTCGGCATGACGCACGTCAACGGACGCGTCGCGCGATTCCGCCGCGATCATGCCGCCTCACCATCGATCGCATGGGGCAACGAATATGCCGCCGAACTTCATTACACGTGGCGAACCCGCCGCGGGATGACGTTGCGACCCGCGATCCAGTTCATCCGCCATCCTGGCGGGAGCCGCTCACGAAGCGACGTCACCGTAATCGGGCTGCAGACAAGTACGGCGATCTAGGGAGCCTCTGATCTATTCCACGCAGGCGGCATGATGTTCAGAAGGCTCGCCGCCGGTGCTGCCCGGCGCCGGCAAGGGTGGCTCCCTTACCAAGCCGGGCGGGGCCGGCGGCGGGCCTTCTGGACATCACCCCATCATTTAATAAAAAACAAGATGTTGGGGCCTGCGCGGAATAGATCAGAGGCTCCCTAGGGAGGCTCCCTAGTCGTTCTCGCCGTAAACGGCCACCGCCGTATCGCCGTCCTGGTCGACCGATACCACGATATCGATCGGGCGGCAGCACACCTGGCAATCCTCGACGTAACGCTGGTCGCCGGCGGAGGCGTCGACCAGGATGCCGATCGACTCGCCGCAGTACGGGCAGTGGATATCGACGGGTTCGAGTTCGGTGGGAGTGGGCATGACGGGTCCGGAAAGCCTTGCGATGCGTTATCGTAGCGGGTCTTTCGTAACACGGACGGGAAAACACCGTGATCGAACTGGTCGGTTTCGATGGCGACGACACCTTGTGGCGTAGCCAGGATTTCTACGAGACGGCGCAGGCCGAGTTCGAGGCCGTGCTCGCACAGTACATCGACCTTGCCGAAACCCGCCTGCACGAGCGGCTGCTGGCGATCGAACGCGGCAATCTCGCCCTGTTCGGCTACGGCGCCAAGGGCATGACGCTGTCGATGATCGAGGCGGCGATCGCGCTCACCGACGGCAGCATCGGCGCGAGCGACATCCACCGCATCGTCACCATCGGCAAGGATGTGCTCGGCCATCCCGTCGAGCTCCTCCCCGGCATTCGCGAAGCAGTCGAGGAAGTCGCCTCGCGCTACCGCGTAGTCCTGATCACCAAGGGCGACCTGTTCCACCAGGAACACAAGGTCGCCCGCTGCGGCCTGGCCGATATCTTCCAGCGCATCGAGATAGTTTCGGAAAAAGACCCGGCCACCTACGCACGGGTGCTGCGCGAATGCGAGGTCGACATCGGCCGGTTCCTGATGGTCGGCAATTCGCTGCGTTCGGATATCGCGCCAGTCGTCGAGCTGGGGGGTTGGGGCGTGTACATGCCTTACCACATGACCTGGGCCCACGAGACCGATACCGATTTCGATAGCGGCAACCCGCGCGTCGCCGCGGTGGACAGCGCAGCCCGCATTCCGGCCGCCATCGACGGGCTGAACCGGATCGCCTGACAACCGACACATCGGATGGGCCCCGCCTGGCCGCCATCTTGATGCGATCTTGATACGCCTGCCGCGCATTTCAGCGCCATCTTTAGGCGACCCTGCCTAGCATCTGCCTACTTTACCGAGGCGGATCCGCGCATGTACCCCATCACGCTGCCAACGACCCCGAATGCGAGGCGCACGCCATGACCTGGCTGGGCTTGCTCGTCACCGCCGGTCTGTTCGCCTACCTGCTTTACGCCCTGCTCAAGCCGGAGCGGTTCTAGAAACCGTGCCATCCGAGGGATACCCATGAACGACATCGTCTTCATCGCATTGGCCGTTGCCTTCTTTGTCGCCACGGCCGGTTTCTTGATCGCGCTGGACCGGATTTAAAGGAAGACATCAGATGCCCATCGATCTTGCGCAATTCGCCATCGTCCTGGTGGCGATGGCCCTGCTGGTGGCCGCTGCCGGCAAGTGGCTCACCCGCGTACTGACCGGCGCGGGCCACGGCGCCCCGGAGCGCTGGACCTATCGCCTGCTCGGCGTCGACCCGGCCGAAACCATGTCGTGGAAGCGCTACGGGATGGCATTGCTGCTGAGCAATGCGGCGATGATGCTGCTCGGGTACGTGTTGCTACGTGTACAGGGCATGTTGCCCTTCGATGCGCTGCAGCGTCCCGCGCAGACACCGGACCTCGCCTTCAACACGGCGGCCTCGTTCATCACCAACACCAACTGGCAGTCGTATTCGGGCGAAAGCAGCCTGTCGAACTTTTCCCAGATGGCGGTGATCACTTTCCTGATGATGGCAAGCGCCGCGGCCGGTATCGCCGGCTGTGCAGCCTTCATCCGCGGGCTCAGCCGCAAGGACAGCCATGACATCGGCAACTACTGGGTCGACTTCACCCGTGTGGTCTATCGCGTCCTGTTGCCCGTGTGCCTCGTGCTCGCCCTCGTTTATGTATGGCAGGGCATGCCGCAGACCCTTGCCAGCGCCGTATCGGCGACCACGCTGGAAGGCCTCAAGCAACAAATCCTTACCGGACCGGTGGCCAGCCTCGAGGCGATCAAGCATATCGGCACCAATGGTGGCGGATTCTTCGGCATGAACGCCGCGCATCCCTTCGAGAATCCGACGCCACTGACCAACACGCTGCACATGCTGGCAATGCTGCTGATTCCCTCGGCGCTGACCTATGCCTTCGGCAGCATGCTGATGCGCCGCCGCCAGGGCTGGGCCTTCCTCGCCGCCTTCCTGGTGATGTTTGTCGGCTTCCTGGCCATCGTTTACCACGCCGAACAACAGGGCAATCCGCTATTGACCGTGGCGGGTGCCGACCAGCAATGGAGCACGCTGCAGTCCGGCGGCAATATGGAAGGCAAGGAACTGCGCTTCGGCATCGCCCAGTCGAGCCTGTTCGTCGCGGTCACCACCGCCGCCACCACCGGCTCGGTCAATGCAATGCATGACTCGCTGACGCCGATGGGCGGACTCGTACCGCTGGCACTGATGATGATGAACGATGTCTTCGGCGGTGTCGGTGTCGGTTTCATCAACCTCGTCAGCTTCGCCATCCTGACCGTGTTCCTGGTCGGCATGATGATCGGCCGCACACCGGAGTTCCTCGGCAAGAAGATCGAGGCTCGCGAGATGAAACTGGTGATGCTCGCTGTGCTCGCCCATCCGGCCTGCATCCTGGGGTTCACCGCGCTGGCGGCAGTCTGGCCAGCGACCATCGCCAGCCTGAACAATTCGGGGCCGCACGGTTTCAGCGAATTGTTGTACGCCTACACCTCCGGCACCGCGAATAACGGCTCGGCCTTCTCCGGCCTCAACGCCAACACGCCGTTCTTCAACACCACGATCGGCCTGGCCATGCTCCTGGGCCGTTACTTCACCCTGCTGCCGATGCTCGCCGTAGCCGGTTCGCTCGCCGCGAAGAAGGCCATGCACGAAGGTCCGGGCACCTTGCCTACCGCCACGCCGCTTTTCACGGGCCTGCTGGTCTTCGTGATCCTGGTGGTCGGTGGCCTCACCTTCCTGCCGGCACTCGCACTCGGACCCATCATCGAGCACCTGTCGATGCTGGCCGGTCATTCGTTCTGAGGATCTCGCCATGGTCGACACTTCCCTTAGCCAACATCCCCGCACGCGCCTGTCGCAAGGCCTGCTACGGCCGGCCGTCGCCTCCGCCGTGCTGTTCATGCTGGTCACCGGACTGGCCTACCCACTGGCCACGACGGGTATCGCCCAACTGCTGTTTCCATCGCAGGCACGCGGCAGCCTGGTCGAACGCGGCGGTCACGTGGTCGGTTCCGCCGTCATCGGACAGGATTTCCGCGAACCGGCGTATTTTCATCCCCGTCCCAGCGCCACTACCGGCCCGGATCCGGCCAACCCGGACAAAAGTATCGACCAGCCGTATAACGCCGCGCTGAGCGGCGCCAGCAACCTGGGTCCAACCAGCCAGAAACTGCTTGCCGCAGTTGCCGCGCGCGCCCTCGCCTACCGTCGGGAGAATGGGCTGGCCGCGGGAACGGCGGTGCCGGTCGACGCAGTGACCGCGTCGGCATCCGGCCTGGATCCGGATATCTCGCTGGCCAACGCGCGGCTGCAAATCGCCCGCGTGGCGCGTACCCGCGGCCTGTCGGAACAGCAGCTCCTGACGCTTGTCGAACGCGAAACAACGCCAAGGCAACTCGGCCTGCTCGGCGAGCCGCGGGTCAATGTATTGCAGCTCAACCTGGCACTGGACGCGGCAACTGCCCACCCTGCCGCCGCACCGTAATCGAGGCTCGCCATGACGTCGCTCAACCCCACCGTACCCGACAACAACCCCGACACGCGACCGCTCGCCGCGACGCCAAAATGGTCCGCCGTGATCGGCGAGGCCTTCATGAAACTGGCGCCACGAACGCAGTGGAAGAATCCGGTAATGTTCGTCGTGTACCTCGGCAGCATCGTGACGACCCTGCTCGGCATCCAGGCCGTGCGCGGTCATGCCGACGCACCCACCGGCTTCATCTTCGCGATCGCCGTGTGGCTGTGGTTCACCGTGCTGTTCGCCAATGGCGCCGAAGCACTGGCCGAAGGGCGGGGCAAGGCCCAGGCCGCCGCCTTGCGTGCAGCGAAAAAGCGCGTCCACGCCAAAGTCCTGCGCGAACCACGGACCGATTCGCCGTGGTACATCGTACCCAGCGACGAGATCGTGGCCGGCATGCTGGTCATGGTCGAGGCCGGCGACCTGGTGCCCGCGGACGGTGAGGTGATCGAAGGCGTGGCTTCGGTCGACGAGTCGGCGATCACCGGCGAATCGGCGCCTGTCGTGCGCGAAAGTGGCGGCGACTTCTCGTCGGTCACCGGCGGCACCCGCGTCCTCTCCGACTGGATCATCGTGCGGGTTACTGCGCAGCCCGGTGAAGCCTTCCTGGACCGCATGATCGCCATGGTCGAAGGTGCCCGTCGCGGCAAGACGCCCAACGAAATCGCCTTGACCATCCTGCTGGTCGCGCTGACCCTGATCTTCCTGATGGTCTGCGCGACGCTGTTGCCATTCTCCAGCCTCAGCGTCACCCTCAATGGCAAAGGCGGCACCGTCAGCCTGACGGTACTCATCGCCCTGCTGGTATGCCTTATCCCGACCACGATCGGCGCCCTGCTTTCGGCCATCGGCATCGCCGGCATGAGCCGCATGCTGAAGGCGAATGTCATCGCCATTTCCGGACGTGCCATCGAAGCGGCTGGCGACGTCGACGTGCTGCTGCTGGACAAGACCGGCACCATCACCCTGGGCAACCGCGAGGCCACGAGTTTCCTGCCGGCGGCAGGCATCGAGGAAGCGATCCTCGCCGATGCCGCGCAACTGGCGTCGCTTGCCGATGAAACACCCGAAGGTCGTTCCATCGTCGTGCTCGCCAAACAGCGTTTTGGTCTGCGCGGCCGCGAACTGCACGATGGCCATCCGGTCGCTTTCAGCGCACGCACGCGCATGAGTGGCGTCGATATCGGCGAGCGCATCATCCGCAAGGGCGCGGCATCGGCGATCCGCGCCCACGTGCAATCGCTCGGCGGTGCCTTCCCCACCGATGTCGAGCGCGCGGTTGAAGCGGTATCGGGTCGCGGTGCCACGCCCCTGGTGGTCGCCGACGGTCGGCGCGTGCTCGGCGTGGTCGAACTGAAGGACATCGTCAAGGGCGGCATCAAGGAACAGTTCGCCCGGCTCCGCACGATGGGCATCAAGACGGTGATGATTACCGGCGATAACCGGCTGACCGCCGCCGCCATCGCCGCGGAAGCCGGCGTGGACGACTTCCTCGCCGAGGCCACGCCGGAGGACAAACTGATGCTGATCCGCCAGTACCAGGCCGAGGGCCGGCTGGTGGCGATGACAGGCGACGGTACCAACGATGCGCCGGCACTCGCCCAGGCCGATGTCGCGGTGGCCATGAACAGCGGCACGCAGGCGGCGAAGGAGGCCGGCAACATGGTCGACCTCGACAGCAACCCGACCAAGCTGCTCCAGGTCGTCGAGGTCGGCAAGCAGATGATCATGACGCGCGGCGCACTGACCACCTTCAGCGTCGCCAACGACCTGGCGAAATACTTCGCGATCATTCCCGCCGCCTTCGTCGCGACCTATCCGCCACTGGCCAGCCTCAATGTGATGGCGCTGCACAGCCCGTCCTCGGCCATCCTGTCGGCGGTCATCTTCAACGCCCTGATCATCGTCGTGCTGATTCCGCTGGCCTTGCGTGGCGTGCGTTACCGGCCGGCATCGGCGCAGCAGTTGCTGTGGCGCAACCTGTTGATCTACGGCGTCGGCGGACTGATCGCGCCCTTCATCGGGATCAAGCTGATCGACCTGGCGATCACCCCGTTCATGTAATGGCCTTCCGGGGCCTTGGAGTAGTCCGCGTCGTGTCCGTGCAAGCGCAGGCTGGCAGGTTGCCAGGTCGCATATCGGTGGCGCACTTCGGCGGAAGGCGTCATTCCTGGGCGCGGACGGCTGCCACGCGGGCTACTCCAAGGCCCCGGACCCCGGCCCATGCACACGCGTATCATGGCCAAATTGCGCAAGAGACCGTAGCACCACCATGACGAGCGAAGGACGGCTGCATCCGGATCGACTGCTGCAGGCCATCGCGGCCGAAACCCAGCAGCCGGCGCGCGGCAGGCTCAGGATCTTCCTTGGCGCCTGCGCCGGAGTCGGCAAGACCTATGCCATGTTGCAGGCGGCGCGCCAGCGACAAGCCCAGGGCATCGCCGTCGGCATCGGCATCGTGGAAACGCATGGTCGCGATGAAACCCGCGAACTGACCGAAGACCTGCCACGACTGCCGCTTCGCCATATCCCCTATCAGGGCCATACGCTGCGCGAATTCGACCTCGATGGCGCACTTGCCGCGCGACCCGCCCTGGTCCTGGTCGACGAACTGGCCCACGCCAACGCACCTGGCAGCCGTCATGCCAGGCGCTGGCAGGATGTCGATGAACTGCTTCGCGCTGGCATCGACGTCTACACCACGCTCAATATCCAGCAACTGGAAAGCCTCAACGACGTCGTCGGCGGTATCACCGGCATCCGCGTGCGGGAAACCGTGCCGGACAGGGTTTTCGACAATGCCGACGACGTCGTGCTGGTCGATATTCCGCCGGAGGACCTGCTGGGCCGACTCAGGGCGGGCAAGGTCTATCTTGCCGCGGCCGCCGAGTACGCCAGCAGCAATTTCTTCCGCGAAGGCAACCTGGTCGCGTTACGCGAACTCGCCCTGCGACGGCTTGCCGACCGGGTCGACGTGGACTTGCGCAGCTACAGGACACGCCATGCCATCGACACTGTCTGGCCGACGCACGAGCGGCTCCTGGTCTGCGTGCGCGCCGAACTCTCCCACGAACGGCTGATACGCGAAGGATCCCGGCTTGCCCAGCGCCTGCAGGCAGACTGGATCGTGGTGCATATCGACGACCCGCGCGACGGCCGCGGCCCGGAAAGCCGCGAAATGCTGCTCCGCCTGGTGAAGCTGGCCGAAAGCCAGGGCGCCGAGTTCGCGAACATACCCGGCGAGGACGTTTCGCAAACCCTGCTCGACTACGCGCGTGCACGCAACGCCACAAGACTCGTGCTCGGCCACGGCGAACGTCGCTGGCAACCACCATGGCGAAAGCGCCTGGCCGACCGGATCACCGAGGCCCATCCCGAGCTGGGCCTGGTCCTGATCCACACGGCCTTGACCGGGGCGCGGACACACGAGCCACGCATGAATGTGCCTGCCGGATCGCGCGCCGCCGCGCTGGTCCTGGCGACGCTCGCCTGCGGCCTGACCACGGCCGTCGCCGCCCTGTTGCTGCGCGTATTCGATCTTTCCAACGTCGTCATGCTGTTCCTCCTGACCGTGGTCCTGGTCGCGCTGCGCTGGGGCCGCGCCGCCGGCGCCCTGGCTGCCCTGCTCAGCGTGGCGAGCTTCGATTTCTTCTTCGTGCCGCCGGTATGGTCCTTCCATGTCTCCGATACGCAGTACATTTTCACTTTCGTGCTGATGCTGATCGTCGCCCTGGTTACCGGACAGCTCGCGGCGCGGCTACGCTCCGAAGCGACCACGGCGACGGCGGGCGAACGACGTGCCACCGCCCTGGCACGGGTCGCGCGCGACTTGTCGGCCGCGACCCGGCACGGACAGATCCAGACGGTGTTCACGGAGGGCATCGCGCCACTGTTCGCCTCCCGCGGCGTGCTGTTGCTGCCCGATGCCGACGAACGGATCGGCGAAGGGCAGGCCGACTTCGTCGACACCAGCGTCGCGCAATGGGTTTATGAACATGTGCAGCCGGCCGGCCTCGGCACGCCGACACTGGGGGGCGCAAGCGCGCTTTACCTGCCGCTTCGGGCGCCTTTGCGCACGCGCGGCGTGCTGGCCCTGCAGCCGCGGGGCGGTGCACTCTCCGATCCCGACGATCGCCGCCTGCTCGATGCCTGCTGCGCGCTCATCGCGCTCGCGCTCGAGCGGGTGCACTTTGTCGACGTCGCCAAGGACACCTTGGTACGCATGGAAGGCGAACAACTGCGAAATGCCCTTCTGGCCGCTGTTTCCCACGACCTGAAGACGCCACTCACCGCGATCAGCGGCCTTGCCGAAACCCTGGAGACAACGACAGGCCTGGACGCAGGCGAGCGCGGCGAACTCGCGCGCGCCATCCGCCACCAGTCCGAGCAGCTTCACCGCCTGGTCACCAACCTGCTCGACCTGGCGCGGATGCAGAGCGACGGCGTGCATCTCGACCGGCAGTGGCATTCGCTCGGTGAGATCGTCGGCAGCGCGCTCGGCGGCATGGGTAGCATGGGTACGATGCCCGGTAAGCACCATCTGCATACAGAGCTCGCCGCCGACCTGCCCCTGGTCGAGCTCGACGCCCGGTTGTTCGAACGCGTGCTGGTCAACCTGCTGGACAACGCCGTGAAATATACGGCGCCTCGGGCGACGATCTGGATTCGCGCCGCCGCGATGGGTGAAACGATGCATCTGTGGATCGAAGACGACGGCCCGGGCCTGCCTGCCGACATCCATCCGCAAACACTATTCGAGCCGTTCACGCGCGGCGTCAGGGAATCGGCGATCCCCGGCGTCGGCCTGGGGCTGGCCCTGTGCCGCAGCATCGTCGCCGCGCACGGCGGCACGATCGCGGCCACACAACGACAGCCGCACGGTGCCCGTTTCGAAATCCATCTGCCGCTCGGCACACCGCCGACCATCGAAGACGAGAGTGCGATATGAGCAAGCCGAGGATCCTGGTCGTCGAGGACGAAGCGGATATCCGTCGTTTCGTTCGCATGGCGCTCGAACGCGAAGGCATGCTCGTGTTCGAGGCCGGTGACGCCATGCAGGGACGCATCGATGCTGCCAGCCGGCAGCCGCAACTGGTCATCGTCGACCTCGGCTTGCCCGATGGGGACGGAAAGACCCTGATACGCGAACTGCGCGGCTGGTCGACCGCCCCGGTCATCGTGCTTTCCGCCCGCGAGCATGAACAGGAGAAAGTCGACGCCTTCGAAGCCGGCGCCGACGATTACCTGGTGAAGCCCTTCGGCGTACCGGAACTGGTCGCGCGCGTGCGTGCCATGCTGCGCCGCGCGAGCATCGTCGCCACCGGAGGCGCCGCCTCGGTAATGGTCTTCGGCACGATCCGCGTCGATCTGGCCACCTACGAGGTCAGTCGTGCCGGCGAAGCCGTGCATCTGACACCGATCGAATTTCGCCTCCTGGCCGCCCTGATCCGCGGCCACGGCAAGGTCGTCACTTATCGGCAGTTGCTGCTCGATGTCTGGGGACCGGGCTATGCCGACCGGCCACATTACGTGCGTGTCTACATGGCCAACCTGCGGCAGAAACTCGAGGACGACCCGACCCGCCCGAAGCACCTGATCACCGAACTGCAGGTCGGATATCGTCTGGCCGGCATCGCCTAGGGAGCCTCTGATCTATTCCACGCAGGCGGCATGATGCCGGTGGCGGGCCTTCTGGACATCACCCCATCATTTAATAAAAAAACAATATGTTGGGGCCGTTACTGCGCGGAATAGATCAGAGGCTCCCTAGAACATCGCCTTCAGGGCCGCGACCACATGCGAGTGATAAATCTCGCCGGTGGCATGCTGGTCGGTATCCCAGTAGCGCAGGTCCAGCGAGACATGGTCGTTGATCATGTAGGTCATGCCGGCGTTCCACGTGCTGTAGTTGAAATCCGCCTGGCGGCCGTCGCCCGTCACCAGCGCGTTCGACTCGAACTGGCGCCCGACCGCGCCGGAGATCGCCCAGGCCGGATTGAAGGCATAGGCGATATTTGCCTCGTAGTAATCGGCACGACCGGTGATGCCCGGGAAATCCGGCGAGTCGTATGCGGCGACACCGAGGGTCACTGGGCCGATGGCGTGCGAGACCTTCAGGTATAGCTCCGAATACGACTCGCGCAGTCCGTGTGGCTGGTGCGTATAGCCGTAGTAGATATAGCCGAGATCGACATTGAAACCGGCGATGGTCGGCCGCCAGCCGCCGTAAAGATCATATTCCTGTTCGGTCGAGGCATCGCCCGAAGGACTGAAGTCCACATTGCTCGTCCATGCACCCACATAGAGCTGGCTCTTGTACGTGGCGTCGACACCGGCGAAACCGGAAGACTTCTGGTTGGTCTGGCTGATGCCGCGAAAAATGTAATCGGACTGCGCGCCGACGTTGTAGGCAACCTGCCAATCCGGCGCCGGCGGCGTGGCCGGGTTGTCCTGGGCAGAGGCCATGGCGTTGCCGCCGAAAGCCGCGGTGGCGGCAAGCACGAACAAGAGTGACGCTTTCATCGTTTTCATCCGCATGTATGGACACCCCGGCGAGTCGCCGCGTGTCGGTTCAGAACTGATGCGAATGCTAGAAACGACGATCTAAAGACGGTGCTGTGTTTGCGCGGGGCGATATCAAGACCGGATCAAGACATTGTCTTCGCACGCCGATGGGCACATTCTCTGGCGGGGACCATGGGCAGGAGGCGATATGCATCGTCGGGTCGGGATTGCGATAAAGGTGGTACGGCGCACGGCGGCGGGTTTCAGCGACGACGAACTGATGACCCGCGCCGCGGCGCTGGCCTTCTATTCGGCGCTGTCCTTCGCGCCCCTGCTGGTCCTGCTGTTATGGATCGCCTCATCGCTGAGCCCCGAATACCAGGGCCAGCTCATCGACACGCTGAACAAGCTGGTCGGCGAGCGTGCCGGCGA
Organism: Luteibacter sp.; assembly: GCA_036009745.1. Classification (GTDB taxonomy): domain Bacteria; phylum Pseudomonadota; class Gammaproteobacteria; order Xanthomonadales; family Rhodanobacteraceae; genus Luteibacter. The sequence continues at coordinate 56,509 of DASYLE010000010.1, forward strand.
TGCGGTGAAGCTGGTCATTGCCAACGCCAGCGAGCGCCCCGGCGTCGGCAGCATGGCTGGCCTCATCGGCCTGGGCGTCACCGTGATCGGCGCCTCGGCGGTCTTTGCCCAGTTGCAGGGTGCGATCAACCGCGTCTGGGGGTTGCAGCCACGTCCGGGCCAGGCGGTACTTGGCTGGTTGCGCGCACGCATGCATGCGCTCGGGCTGCTGCTGTCGCTGGCTTTCCTGCTTATCATTTCCTTCTCGGCAAGCGCGGTGATCGCCATCTTCGTGCGTGGTGGCACGATCGCCTGGCAGGTCGTCGAGGCGGTGGTCGCGCTATCGATCTTCGTGGTGATCTTCGGTGCGATCTTCAAAGTGCTTCCCGATGCGATCATCCACTGGCGCGACGCCCTGATCGGCGCATTGCTGACCTCGGTACTGTTCGTGGTCGGCAAGTTCTGCATCGCCATTTACCTGGAACACAGCAATGTCGGTGGCGCGTATGGACCGGCGGGCAGCGTGGTCGTCCTGCTGGTCTGGGTCTATTACTCGGCACTGATCCTGCTGCTCGGCGCCGAACTGACCGAGGCGGCGGCCGAGTCGCGTGGCGTGCCGATACGCCCGCGCGCCTATGCCATGACCCGGGATGAAGCGATGGCAAACCGCGGTTGAAAGTTTGACCCGGCCATCACGCGAGCGGGGGTATCCCTCAGTCCTACGTACACCGCGAGGAACCGCCATGAACAAGCCCATCGTCCTTATCTTCGCCCTGGCGGCGACGACACTGGCCGGTACCGGCCTGCAGGCGCAGACCCGCGACAGCGACGGCCGGCGCCAGGTCTGCGAAGACGTCGAGGTCAACCATAACGATTCGAAGGACAACCACCAGATCGCCGGTACCGCGATCGGTGCGGTCGCCGGTGGCGTGCTCGGCAACCAGGTCGGCGGCGGCAAGGGCAAGACCCTGGCCACGGTCGCCGGCGCGGTCGGCGGCGGCTATGCCGGCAATCGCATCCAGAAGAACCAGCAGGACAAGAAGAGCTATACGACGACCGAGCGGCGTTGCCACTACGTCGACTAGGGGGAAACCTCTCCCGCTTGTCAGTTTTCGTGGCCTTCGCCGGTCTATATCGACGGGCCCGTCATGCGGCCCGTCGATTTCCCTCCCGGAGGACCGTGAATGAAAGCTCCGTATAGCGACAGCCAGGGCCGGCGGCGTTTCCTTCGGCTGTTCGCGGCCGCCGGCGCGGTGGCGGTGGCGGCGCCTTTCGCCGGCTCGCTGCTCGCTGACAATCCGCCGGCAAAGCCCGCTGTGGCGGGCGGCGATGTGCTGCTGGACTGCTTCGACGACCATAAAAAGTCGCTGGGCACCTGCCGCGAGCCCAAAGTGACGATGAGCGATGCGGATTGGCGAAAGAAGCTCGGCGAGATGTCTTACTACGTCACCCGCCAGGCCGGCACCGAACGCGCCTATACCGGCCCTGGCTGGGACCGCCATGAAAACGGCCTCTATCGCTGCATCGGCTGCGATACGGCGCTATTCGATTCGGCCACCAAGTTCGAATCCGGTACCGGCTGGCCGAGCTTCTGGCAGCCGATATCGAAGCGCAACGTGGCCCAGCGGGAAGACACCAGCCTGTTCATGGATCGCACCGAAATCACCTGCCCGCGCTGCGATGCCCACCTCGGCCACGTCTTCGACGACGGCCCTCGCCCGACCGGCCTGCGCTACTGCATGAACGCGGTGGCGATGCGCTTCGTCGCGGTACCGGCGTGATGCTTCAGTACCACTCGGCAAGCCCCTCGATCTCGTAGAGCTTTTTCCAGCTGGGTCGTGCGCGGATGCGATCGGCCAGCGCCTTGAGCGCTGGCCATTCAGTCGCCTGCCTCGGCATCTTGCGCGACCAGCGCATCAGCATGGTCAGCTGCAGGTCGAGACCCGAGAAGGTCTCACCGAGCATGTAGGGGCCATTGGCCACGAGATGAGCATCGAGCAGATCCCAGGCGGCCTCGATCTGCCGTTGCAGGGACTCGCGCGCTTCCGGCGGATGATCCGGCATGTCGCGGTAATCCGGATAAAACCAGGCGCGGTAGGTCGCCGTCACCGTATTGGCCAGGTATACGACCCATTGCAACCATGCACCCCGGCCCGGCGAGCCGGGAGCCGGCGCCAGCCCCGCCTCGGGGTGACGCTCCGCGAGCAACAAGAGCAACGCCGCCGACTCGGTGACAGGCTCGCCATCGACCAGCAGCACCGGCACCCTGCCCAGGGGATTGAGCGCGAGATATGCCTCGTCGTGCTGGGCGTCGCGGTCGAAATCGACCAGTACCAGCCGATGCGGCGCGCCGATTTCCAGCAGGGCGAGATGCACGACCATGCTGGCCGTGCCCGGCGAGTAGTAAAGCGTATACATGAACGATCCCCGAAGCCGAACCGGGCCAGCATAACGGCTCCGGGGAACGGTGTTTTACTTGTCCGCAGATGCCTGCTGCATCAGCGCGGTGATCTGCTGCTGGTGCGATTCAAAGAACGCCACGTTGGCGGTATTGATCTTGGACTGGTCGATGTACTTGGCCATTTCCGGATTGCTCTTCGCCTGCGAGGCCATGGCCGCATTGGTCAGGGCCATGTTGGCGAGCAGGAAGTCGCGCGGGGTGAAGCCGTGCTTCTTGATCAGCGGTTCGATCCGCGGATCGGCGCCGACAACCAGCTTGGCGAGGTCGTCCAGGTTATGTACCTGGCTGAAGTCGGTATTGCGCTGGTCAGGCTTGATGCCCGCCGCACGCGCTTCCTTGGTGACGTCGACCATGCGATTGAAGACGTCGTCATTAAGGCTGTATTTCTGGATTGCCTGCTTGTCGGCCTCGGGCAGGCCATTGGCGGGGTTGCCCTGCGCCTGGGCCCAGGCGGGCACGATCAGGGCGAGCAACAGGGCGGCGCCGCCCAGCAGGCGGCGGAAGGAAAACGGAAAACGCTGGCTCATCGACGACTCCTGAGGGGAAATAACACGGGACATGCAACCATGGGCACGCTGGCCCAAGCTTAACTCAGTGAGGCGTGCCCGCAGATGACGGCGCTGTTGCACTGCATCACGCGGCCCGGCAGGGACCATGAAAGCAAACCGGCGGGCCCAGGTTCTCTCTAAAGAGGCTTCCCAGACAGTTGCCACCGGTTTTATCGTGAGGTACGTCCATGAACGCCATCGATACCGCCATCGCTGAACCCGCCCGGTCCCCCGTCCATACGGTCGTCGTCCGCCGCCATCGCTGGCCCGTACGGCTGATGCACTGGATCAACGTGCTCTGCCTCACCCTGCTCCTGATGAGCGGATTGCAGATCTTCAACGCCCATCCCTCCCTGAGCTGGGGCAAGGCCAGCGACGATCGTACCGCCTGGCTGTCGTTGGGCGCGCAACGGACCGCCACCGGCCAGCTGACCGGCGTCACCCGTCTGGCCGGCCATGAGTTCGATACCACCGGTGTGCTCGGTGTGTCGAAGGTCGCCGGTGTGCCGCGTGTCCGCGGTTTTCCTGCCTGGGCCACCGTGCCGGGTCCCGGCTGGCTGGCAATGGGCCGTCGCTGGCACTTCTTTTTCGCCTGGCTGTTCGTGATCAACGGCCTCTGCTACGTCGGCTACTCGCTCTTCAGCCGTCATCTTTCCCGCGACCTCGTGCCGACCCGTCGCGACTGGCGCGGTATCGGCCATTCGATCCTCGATCATCTGCGTTTGCGCCACCCCGAAGGGGAGGAAGCGCTGCGCTATAACGTGCTGCAGCGGATCGCCTACCTGGTCGCGATCTTCGTCTTCGGCGGCGGCATCGTGCTGATGGGCCTGGCCATGTCGCCGCGCATGGATGCGGTGCTCGGGTGGATGGTCGACGCGGTCGGTGGACGACAATCGGCGCGCTCCATCCATTTCCTGATCGCCTGTGGCTTCGTCGCCTTCGTCCTCGTCCACGTGTTCGAGGTACTGATCACCGGTCCGGTCAACCAGCTGCGCGGCATGATCACCGGCAGATACCGCATCACCGTGCGCAAGCAGGAGCCTTCCGATGACTGACCGCCGCTTCTTCCTGCGCGCCGCGCTGATGGGCATCGCCGGCGCCGTCCTCGCCGGCTGCGACCGCATCTCCCAGAGCGCGTCCGGCGCACGCGTGCTCGAGAGCGCCGAGGGCGTCACCCGCCGCGTGCAGAAGTTTCTTTCGCCTTCCAGCGCACTCGCCAGGGAATACGCGGAAAGCGACATTTCCCCGGTTTTCCGGCCCAACGGCAGCACGATGCCGGACACCGACGAATACCAGGCCTTGATGGGAAATGAGTTCCGCGACTATCGCCTGCAGGTGGACGGCCTGGTCGATCGGCCGTCATCCCTGTCGATCGACGAGTTGAAGGCCCTCGGCATGCGCACCCAGATCACCCGCCACGACTGCGTCGAGGGCTGGAGCGTGATCGGCAAATGGCAAGGTACGCCGCTCGGCCGCGTCCTCGACCACGTCGGTGCGCAAACTGGCGCGCGCTACGTCGTCTTCCATTGTTTCGACGAGATGGAAGCCGATGTCCCGTACTACGAAAGCATCGACATGGACGAGGCCCATCACCCGCAGACCTTGCTGGCCTACGCGTTGAACGACAAACCGCTTCCCGTCGCCAATGGCGCGCCATTGCGCCTGCGCGACGAGCGCCAACTTGGCTACAAGCATGCCAAGTACCTGCAGCGGATCGAACTGGTGCGCGACTTCGGCTCCATCGCCGGCGGTCGCGGTGGTTACTGGGAGGACCAGGGCTACGAGTGGTACGCCGGGATCTGACCGGTCAGACCGAGGTCAACGGCAGCCGGTAACCCTTGTCGCGGAACGGCAGCAGGGCGATGCGAAATTCGCCCATCAGTTCCTGGTCGCCCGCGGCCAGTGCGCCAACCCACATCTTGAACAGCGCATAGCCGATCGCGATATGCGGGTCGACATCCTCGCGGAAGCGATCCTCCGCATCGCTGATCGCCCGGATATAGGCATGGCGCTCCGCCGGCGTCAGCTGCTGGAAGCATTCACTGGTCGGATAGGCCTGGCAAAACATCGCATGGGCCATGTTCACGCCATGGCCGACGACCATCTGGATGGTCGGCTGCACCGCCGCGAGCTTGCCCAGCAACCAATGAAACTCACGCCGCAAGCCCTCGCGCGCGGCGATCGACATGTGATCCATAACTCCCCTCACCCTTTGTCGCCACGACCCCGATCGCGACGAAGCGGCGCGAATATACCGCAGCGTATGGCGGTACGGCATGCGACTTTTTCTCGATATGCGGGATATCGCACACCTGATGGTCGTGTAACCGTTTACTTGGATCGATTCAACGCCAGGCGCTGCCGACCTGGATGTAAAAGGCGCGGTCGTCCGGGCCCCAGGCATAGTCAATGCCGACCTGCAGCCCAAGCGCGCGGGCAATCAGGTAGCGGAAGCCGACACCCTTGGCGAAGCGGTTGTCCGCATCGCCGAAGTCCGTGCGTCTGCCCCAGGAGCGACCCACGCCGCCGAAGCCAACCAGTCCCCAGCGGGGCGTCGCCATCCAGCGAATCTCCGCCTCGAGCATGCCGACATTGAGGTCCTGGTAGCGGCCGTATGAAATACCGCGCAGGTCGATCGACGGCAGCTGGTAGAACGGCACGTCGCCACGTACCGCGCGGGCATCGACACGTCCGGCGAGCATCCATCGATCGGACAGCGGCCAGTAGCCATAGGCGTGGCCGCGATAGCTCTCGTACGTGTTGTCGCTGCCGAAGGCCGGCTTGTACGCCGTTCCCTCGATCATGCCGAAATACCCTCGCGACGGCGTCAGCGTGTTGTCCCGCGTGTCGTACTCCAGGGCAAGGCCGAGGCCGGAGGAGCGCTTGGCAAAATCACGGGGCTTGAAGTCGACCTTGTCCGATTCGATGTTGAGGCGGCTGTCGATATCCATGTATATCCAGCGTGCCGCGACATAAGCCCGGGTATCGCCGATGCGGCGGAACACCTGCTGCAGGGTAAAGACACCATCGAGGTTGTAGCCGACCTTGTGCGCGGGCAGGATCAGTCCCTGCGAATAGAAGTCCAGGTTCATCGACGCCTTGCCGATGAAACCCCGATAACGCCAGGTGTCGTCAGCGAAATGGAACTCGCCGCCGAGGCCGGCGCCTTTGCTGCCGTTCTCGGTGGCGAACGCACCGCCGCCGTAGATATTCGGTGCCGTGTGAACAGGCTTGCCATCCGCGTCGGTGGCGCCGGTGTCCTTGTTCGGCTGGAAGTAGACCAGGGCCACGCCACCGCCATAGCCGACCGCCGGCTCGGTGATGACGATCGGCACCGGCAGGAAGCCATGCCGTTGCAGCAGCCAGCGCGAAACGTCGAACTGCTGGTCCTCGGGATCGCGAAACGGATGTTTCTTGCCGTCATCGGCGTCCTGCGCCAGGACACCCGGTGCCGTGCCCACCAGGCCGAGCGCCAGCACGATGCGAACCAACCGGGTCGTTCTCATCAGGTTCTCCCGGACTAGAAAATCGTTTTCCAGTTCTCCTTCATGCCGACCACCTGGATCCCCAACGCGGCGGCCTGGTCCAATGCCTCGCCGAGCGGACTCACACGGAAGGCGCGGTCGTAGGCGAATTCGCGCTCGGCATCGTCGTGATGCAGGAGCATGCCGAGCCGGGCCCCCTCGCCTGCCAGCGTGTAACGCAGCATGGCCAGGTCGCCGTCGGAATTGCCGAAAGCAAAGATCGGGCGCCGACCGATATGCAACACGATGTTGACCACCTTTTCCTCGCGGTCATCGAAGCTGCCGATCTCGGCGAGCTTGCGCACGGTGACCGTCCCGCCAAAGGTTTCGAAGTGCGCCTTCAGGCTCGAACCCACCACCTGTTCGGGCGGGACGCCATAAAGCTGTCCGGCGATGCGCCGCACGAAATCGACGCCGCCGCCGGTCACGATAAAGGTCTTGAAACCGTTGGCGCGCAGGTAATCCAGCAATTCGCGCTGTGGACGGTAAGCACAGTCGGTGAAAGCGCGACCGAGCTTCGGATGCTTCGCCGAGGCGAACCAGCGATCGACTGTCGCTGCGAAGTCTTCTTCGGTAACGCCCGCGTGTGTCGCCATCGCCGGCAAGAGCGCGTCCTTCCTCGAGAAGTTCGCGATGGTCTTCAGGTCATGCTCGAGGAAGGCCTTGTAGGGCTGCTTGTCGCGCATCGAGGGATCGGCATTGGCCAGTTCGCCGAGACGATCGAGCGCGAAGTAAATCTGCACGAACAGAGGCCATTCGGCCCACAGCGTGCCGTCGTTGTCGAAAACGGCGATGCGCTCGGGCGGCGGCACGAAATCCGCACTGCCTTGCTTCGTCACTTTCGTGACGAAATCGACGATGGCCGTACGTATCGAGCCATCGTTCCAGGAAGGAAGCACGCCCTCGTCCATGTTCCGACTCCACAGGACACCTGTGCAGCAGGATGACGCCCGCTTACGTATGCCGGAAGCGTAAATGCACGCAGGGGCAGCTAAGTCGAATTACTTAAATGGATGCGCTTCGCGCGATGCCTTCACCAGCTCCCAGCCTTCGCTCACTGCTGTCCGGGGAAAAAAGCATGACACCAAGAGCAAGACGGTGATCGGGAAGTCACGGCCCCGAAGGACTCGCGAACAGGGTTCGCTCCCACAGGAGCAGGTTGCAACGACCTTGTGGGAGCGAACCCTGTTCGCGAGTCCTTTGTGGCCAGACCTTTCACGCTGGCGACCCTAGGGAATCAGCCGGCTCTTACACGGTCACGCAGGCGTCGGCGCGCGGCGACCCAGGCGGGCGATCCAGATGTACAGCACGGTGACCACGGCGATGAAGGCAATGCCGCCGATCCACATCGCCGCATCGGCGAAATCCGGGCCGACCAGGGCCAGTGGCGTGCCCTTCCCGGAAAACACCACCAGTGCGGACAAGGCCACGCCCACCAGGCTCTCGCCGACGATCAGGCCCGAGGCGAGCAGCACACCAAGCTGCTTGGTCTGCCCGGCACGTGGCGTGCGATCCGCGCGCTTGTCGAAATACCAGCCGACCACGGCGCCAACCACGATCATCAGGGTCGTCGACGAAGGCAGGTAGATGCCGAGGCCGACCGCGAGCGGCGGCAGGCGTATGGGCGACACGCGCGAGAGCACTTCGTCGAGGATGATGATGCCGATACCGAGCACCGCGCCGATAGCGAGCAGGCCCCAGTCGAGATTGTTCTGGATCACGCCCTGCGCCAGCGCCGAGATCAACGCCGCCTGCGGCGCGGGTAGCGCACGCGCCGGATCGACGCCGGGAGCGCCGGCGAAGCCGTAGGCCTGGTTGACCAGGTCGAGCACCGGCGGAATCACCGCCGCGCCGGCGATCACACCGACGATCAGCGCGACCTGCTGTTTCCAGGGAGTGGCATCGACCAGCTGGCCGGTTTTCAGGTCCTGCAGATTGTTGTTGGCGATCGTCGCCACGGCGAAGACCACCGCCGTGGTGAACAGCGCGAAGGCGACCAGGGCCTTGCCCGCATCCGCCGGCATCAACGGCTGCACGCCGAACACCAGCAGCATCGCCGCACCGATCGCAACGAGGATGCCGACGCCGGACAGCGGGCTGTTCGACGAACCGATCAGGCCGGCCATATAACCGCAAACCGCCGAGACCAGGAAGCTCATCACCACCACGTAGACCAGGCCGCCGATCGCCAGCAGCCATGCGTGCGAACCCAGCCCGCTGGTCACGCTGAAATCGCGCAGCAGCCAGGTGATCGGAATCAGGCACAGCAGGCTGATGATGCCGACCAGGCCGATCGGGATGTCCTGCTCGGTACGCGGCAGGCTTGCCGCGTTGCCGGCCTTGCGCACGCGCGAGGCCGCCATCGCCGCGGCGAGACCGCTGATGACCGGCTTGACCAGCTTGGCCAGGGTCCAGACTGCCGAGACGCCGATCATGCCGGCACCGATAAAGCGCACCTGCCCGCTCCATGCGGCCTGGGCGATATCCGATGCCGTACCGACGGCGTGGCTGAGCGACGTGTAGTACGGAACGATGCCGCCCCAGGCGATTACCGCGCCGACCAGCATCGCGATGCCGACCCACAGGCCGACCAGGTGGCCGACCGCGAACAGCGCGAACGACAGGCTGAAGTCGAAACCGGTGTAACTGCCCTTGTTGCCGATACCGAAATAACGCGCGATGTCGCTGGCGAAGACCTGGGTGGCGACGACCACGGCGAACGCGGCGGAGACGATCGAACCGACGATGACCGCAAGCAGGCCTTCCTTGCTCGATTCCTCCGAGGTGACCACGCCGGCGGCGTCGGTACTGGTCGCGCCGACCTTCAGCACCTCGGCACAGGCCACGCCTTCGGGATAAGGAAGATCCGAATTGGTCACCAGGGCACGACGCAACGGGATCGAATACATCACGCCGAGGATGCCGCCGAGCGCGCAGATGGCGAACGAGGTCCAGTACGAAAAGCCGGTCCACCAGCCGATCATGATCAGGCCGGGCAGGACGAAGATGATTGAGGACAAGGTGCCGGCCGCGGAGGCGACCGTCTGTACGATATTGTTTTCCTGGACGGTCGCGCCGCGCAGATTGCGCAGGATCGCCATCGAGATCACTGCCGCTGGGATCGACGTGGCGAAGGTGAGGCCGGCCTTCAGGCCGAAGAAGACGTTCGCGGCGGTGAACACCAGGGTGATCAGGACGCCAAGGACCAGTCCACGGACGGTCAATTCGGTGCGCGGTTCGGTAACGCTCGGCAGGTCTGCGCTCACGTGCGGGTTCCCCTGTTCTTATGGTTGTAAATACTGCACCGGCCAGTTTGGAGCGGCATCCGTACTGGTCGGGAACGAAAATCTGCCCGAGCGTACCCCACGCCGCCGTGCATGCCAAAGGTGACGTTGTCCGATCCGCCGGCCTCGACTATGGTCATGCCTCATCGGGGCGGGTGGGGAAGCGCATGGTTTGGGGCAAATACGTATTGGTCGCTGGCCTGGCCTGCACGGCCGGAACGGTGCAGGCGGGCAAGGTCGGCGAGCTGCACCGGCGGGCCACCACACCTACCGCCAGCGTGCGCGATGCGGAGAGTCGGCCGGACTTGCGCATCACCGTCTGGTATCCCGCGGCCGACAGCGCCACGGAGGAGCCGCTCCTGGTTGGTCCTCCCGACAAACCGTTGTTCGATGCGGGCAATGCCGCGGCAGACGCCCCTTTCGATACGAAGCGGCACCCGGTCCTGCTGGTCTCGCACGGTTTCGGTGGCAGCGCACGGATGATGGCCTGGTTCGGTACCGCGATGGCGCGGGCCGGCTATGTGGTGATCGCGGTCGACCACCCAGGCAATAACGGCATGGATACGATGACCGCCGCCGGCGCGGCGTTATGGTGGGAACGCCCCGAGGACCTGCGCGCCGCCCTCGGCGCCATCGGCAAGGACCCGTCCATCGAGCCTCACCTGGACCTCGGCCGCGTCGGCGCGGCCGGGTTCTCCGCCGGCGGTTTCACCTCGCTGGTCGAAGCCGGCGCCCGCATCGACGTTGCCCGTTTCGATCGCTTCTGCAAAACGACGCCGAAAGATCCGATCTGCCTCCCGCAGAAGGAGGCACTCGAACTCGATGCAAGCAAGCGCTCCGCCGTGTTCGCCACCCCGGAAATGGCCGCCATGGAAAAACATGCCGGCGACGATCATTCGATTGCCCAGGTCAGGGCGGTCTTCGCCATCGCCCCCGGTCTGGTCCAGGCGCTGGACCCGGACAGCCTGCGGCACATGCGCGCGCCGGTGGAGATTGTCCTGGGTGACGCCGACCCGGTCGCGCCGCCGGCGACCAACGGCCTCGTTGCGGCCAAACTGATTCCCGGCGCCACCCTGAAAGTGCTGCCCAGGGTCGGCCACTACGACTTCCTCGCCACCTGCACCGACGCCGGCCGCGCCCTGGTCGCGTTGTGCGCGGACACCGTCTCGCAGGACGCCACGCACAAGCAGGCCATCGACGCTGCGACCGCCTTCTTCGCGCGCACTCTAACGCCGCATTGAGGTCCACGGCTTCACATTGAAAAAAGCTTCCGTAGCGCAAGATCGAGGATATTCGTCCGCTCGGGAGTCCCCTCATGGCAAAGCAATCCATCGGTGTCGTCGGCATGGCCGTCATGGGCCGCAACCTGGCCCTCAACATCGAGAGCCGCGGCCACGCTGTATCGATCTTCAATCGCAGCCGCGAGAAAACCGACGAGGTCGTCGCCGAGAATCCGAAGGCGAAGCTGGTCCCGGCCTATACGATCGAGGATTTCGTCGATTCGCTGGAAAAGCCGCGGCGCATCCTGCTGATGGTCAAGGCCGGCGCCGGCACCGACGCGGTAATCGAGGAGCTCAAACCCCTGCTCGACAAGGGCGATATCCTCATCGATGGCGGCAATACCTTCTTCAAGGACACCATCCGCCGCAACAAGGAACTGGCCGACGCCGGCCTCCATTTCATTGGCACCGGCGTTTCCGGCGGTGAGGAAGGCGCGCTCAAAGGCCCATCGATCATGCCCGGCGGCCCGAAGGACGCCTATGACCTGGTCGCACCGATCCTGCTCGAGATCGCCGCCAAGGCACCCGATGGCGAACCCTGCGTCACCTATATCGGTCCCGATGGCGCGGGTCACTACGTGAAGATGGTGCACAACGGCATCGAGTACGGCGACATGCAGCTGATCTCGGAAAGCTATGCCGTGCTGCAAGGCGTGCTTGGCCTGTCCAATGAAGAACTGGCCAGGGTCTATACCGACTGGAACGAAGGCGAGCTGGACAGTTACCTGATCGATATCACCGCGAAGATCTTCCGCAAGAAAGACGACAAGACCGGCAAGGACCTGGTCGACGTGATCCTCGATCGCGCCGCGCAAAAAGGCACCGGCAAATGGACCAGCCAGAGCGCGCTCGACCTCGGTATCCCTCTGCCATTGATTACCGAGTCGGTGTTCGCCCGCATCCTCTCCTCGCTCAAGGACGAACGTGTCGCCGCCAGCAAGCGGCTCGCCGGGCCGCCCGAACACAAATTCACCGGCGACCGCGAAGGCTTCATCGAATCGGTCCGTCGCGCGCTGTACTTCAGCAAACTGGTGTCCTATGCACAAGGCTTCGCCCAGCTGCGCGCCGCGTCCGCCGAGTACGACTGGCGCCTGGACTACGGCTCGATCGCGAAGATCTTCCGCGCCGGCTGCATCATCCGCGCGCGCTTCCTGCAAAAGATCATGGACGCGTACAAGAAGGACGCCGACATCGCCAACCTGCTGCTCGATCCCTACTTCAGCGATATCGCGAAGAATTACCAGTCGGCACTGCGCGAAGTCGTATCCACGGCGGTGAACGCCGGCATTTCGATCCCGACCTTCGCCTCGGCCATCGCCTACTACGACGGCTACCGCGCGGCACGCCTGCCAGCCAACCTGCTCCAGGCCCAGCGCGACTTCTTCGGCGCCCACACCTTCGAGCGAATCGACGCCAAGGGCAGCTTCCACGCCGAATGGTCGTAAAGAACCGCCGAGAGTGTTCGCCCACGCAGCCCTGTAACGCCATGTCCAGGGCCGCCGGGCGCCACTCGCACGGCTGAAACTCGCGCGGGACGCCAATGAAAGGGCTCCCGTGCAAGTCCATGTGAATTACCCTCGCGCCCTCGCGCTTTTCATGCTGTTGGCTACCTGCGGCTTATAGGCCTGTGGGAGGCGGGCATGCAACGGCAGAGTATCGAAAGCGCGTGGAGAATTTCCTGAGCCGATGGCTCCAGGCCCGGATAAGCGAACCTCTTGCCGCTCCCTCCGCATCATTCCGGCGCAGGCAGGGTTCCGGTGGCGATAACCGACCACCGAGGCCACTGGATACCAGCCTGCGCTGGTATGACGAGCAAGAGCAGAGGCGAAGAGCACAGAGCAAGGGGCGACACCTGGCCCCTCACGTCACCCCGGCGCAGGCCCACTGCTGTCCGGGGGAAAAAAGCATGACCACCAAGAGCAAGACAGTGACCGGGAAGTCACGGCCCGAAAGGACTCGCGAACAGGGTTCGCTCCCACAAGGTCGCGGCAACCTGCTCCTGTGGGAGCGAACCCTGTTCGCGAGTCCTTTGAGGCCACACCTCTCACGCTGGCCACCGGCGATCAGCCGGCTCGCGTTCCCGGGGCCCCATTGAGCAGTGAGGTCGTGCCGGCGACGATCGCGCAGAAGGCGCAGGATTCGCTCATGGCCGGACCTGGAAACGGTAGTGGCCGGAGTCGACGTCCGTGCAGAGCATATCGCCGCATGGGGACAACGTCGTGGCCGGGATAACGGCGTGCGCATTGCGCGTCGGCAAGTGCACGACGGCGGTCGCGCCGACTGGCACGCGCACATCGATCAGCAGTGAACCGTCCTCGTGCTTCCAGTCCACGGCCGCTTCGCCGTAGGGGGTGATCGTGCTGGCCGAAGCGTGGTCCAGCCACGCGGTCAGCGCCGGTTTGAACTCGATGCGCTGCCAGCCGGGTGCCAGCGGCCGCAGGCCGGCGACGTCTTCGTAAAGCCAGTCGTCGATGGTGCCAAGGAAATAGTGGCCGCGCGAGCGGGAGGCGAGTTTCCAGTGCTCCCACAGGCTCGTCGCACCGTTTGCCCGCCAGAATCCCCAGCTCGGAAACGTCGTCTGCGTCGCCACCTTCCATGCCAGGTCGGCATAGCCGCTGTCGGTAAGCACGGGCAACAGGATCTTCGTTGCCAACGCGCCGGTATCGAGATGGTTGTCCCGCGCAAGAACGTCCGCGGCGATGCCGGCGGCGATCCGCTCGCGGTCCTGCTCCGGTGCCAGGCCGAACGCCAGCGCCAGCAGGTTGTGCGCCTGCCGATAGCCCTGGTCGCCTTTGCCGCGATAGAGGCCACGGGCCGCGTCGTAGAACGTTGCATTGAAAGCCGTGCGTACGCGCGCGGCCACCGCATCGAATCGTTTCGCCCCGGCTTCGTCGCCGAGCGCGCGTTCGACATCGGCCATCACGGTGGCCATGCGATAAAGGTAAGCAGTCGCGGCGACGCGTTTGTCCTCCGGCGCATTCTCGCCGCCGGGATCGGTTTCCGGACTCACCCAGTCGCCCAGTTCGGTGTCCGCGATCCCACCCGGCGAGCGCGCGTCCTCCATCGCGACGTACTTCGCCATGCCCTCGACGTGGTCGGCCAGCACACGGCGGTCGCCGCGGTACATGTACAGGGCCCAGGGCACCAGCACGTAGGCCGCATGCCAGGTCGGCGCGCGGACCTTGCCCCAGCCCGGGTTCGGTGCGATCAGCAAGGGCGCGCCGTCAGGGGTGCGCGTGTCCTCGATATCCTGCACCCACTTGGCCAGCAGTTCGCCGCTGTCGAGGTTGCGCAGGAACATCTCCGCGCCAAGCATGCCATCGCCCGTCCAGCCGTTCTTCTCGTACATCGGCGTATCGGTGGGAATGCCGTACAGATTGTTCAGCATGGTGTCGACGGCGGCTGTGTGAATCCAGTTGAGCAAGGGACTGGCGCTGGCAAAGTGGCCGATCACCGCGGTATCGCTATGTACCAGCTGCGCGACGACTGCGTCCATGGACGGTTTTCCCTCCGGCCAGCCTTCGACCTGCACGTAGCGAAACCCCTTGTAAGAGAAACGCGCATGCCAGGTTTCAAGGCCTTTGCCGGCAAGCGTGAAGCGGTCGGTCTGGAAACCCTCCTTGAAATAATGATGCTCGTCGCGCGCGTCGACCGTGCCGTCCGGCAGCAGCTTTTCACCGTAATGCACGACGATGGTCTTGCCGGCCGGCCCTTGCGCGGCAATCGTCGCCCAGCCGGCAATCACCCGCGGAAATTCGTAGACGAAGATGCCAGGCTTCGGCTCGGTCACGGCGACGGCGGGCATGTCCTGGACCACGCGAATGGCCTGCTGCCCCTGCGCCACGAGCGTGCCTTTCGGCGCGGGAAGCGCAACAGCCTCGCGCCAGGTGCGGTCGTCAAAGCCAACCGTGTCGAAACCCGGTTGTGCGAGACGCGCATCGTAGGCTTCGCCACCGTAGAGGTCGTCCAGCGTGGTGGGACCATCGAACAGCTTCCAGCGTCGATCGGTGACCACATCCTCGCTGTGGCCATCGGCATAGTCCAGGCGAAGCACCGCGCGCACGCGCGGCTCGCCATGCCATGGCGCACGTTCCCAGTGCCATACATCCGGATTGGTCATGCCGTAGAAACCGCGGCCCAGTTGCATGCCGATGGCGTTATCGGCGTCCCGCTTCAACAGCCCGGTAATGTCGTCGGCGACGTACTGCACACGCTTGTCGTAGTCGGTGAAGCCGGGCGAAAGCACCGCGTCGCTGACCGGCCGGCCATTGATCGAGGCGTCCGCATAACCGCCCGCAGCGACGAACAGCGTTGCCGAGCGCAGGTCCTTGCCGACATGGAACACCTTGCGCAACAAGGGTGCCGCACGCGTGGCATCTTCGCCTTTGCCGATCCATGCGGACTTCCCCCAGGCGGACGCATCGAGCAGGCCGGTCGCGAACCATGATTGGGTCGTCGCTCTGCCGGCCGAAGTCTCGACGGTCGCCGTCCATTGGTACCGTGTCGCCGAATGCAGGGGCGGACCGGCGTATTCGATGCCAAAGGACCGGGGCGATACGATCCGGCCGCTGTCCCAGACCTCGCGATCGCCCTCGGAAACACGGATGCGGTAGGCAAGCTGCGTCGTGCCGGGCTTATCGCTCTCGACAATCCACGAGAAGCGCGGACGCGTCGCGTCGATCGCCATGGGCTCGCGGGTGGATTCCACGCGAGGCTGCCCGACGGTGAGGTCGGCCGCGAGCGCGTTGACGGCTGGGGCGAGGAAGATGCCGGCGAGCAGGGCTCGCGAAATGGTTCGGAACATACGGGCTTCCGGAGGTGCAGCTCCGTAGGTTACCCCTCCTCCGCCTCCTTTCGTCAGAGATACGCGCGCAGCGCGGCCCCTCCCTCGGCCGGCGGCAAGGCCACGAGGCGCCGTAAGGTGGTCATTCCGCGTTCGCAGATCGTCGCGTATTGCGCATGATCGAGGCGCTTGCCGGTGGACGCGACTTCCGGCAATCCTGCTCGCGCCGTCGCCAGGGTAAGCCGGGCGGCACGCCATTCGCTCGCGGACAATGCCGTTCGCGGCAAACCCGATTGCAATGCCAGGAAAGAGCGGTCGTTGAGCTCGAAGTACTCGCGCCGGTAATCGCCGAGCTCGAACGACTCGCCGAGCAGGCTTTTCCCGCATTGCAGGGGCGAGAGCCTGTCGCGCAACAACGTCAGTATCCCGATGCGAACCCTGGCATAGGCGACGATGCCGTCGTCGGACCCGGTCTTGATGGCGCGCTCGCGCACACGGTCGAGCATCCACCATATCGTGTCCGCGTAGGCATCCCGTCGTGCCTCCTGCGTGGTCTTGGTGGCGGCCGTTTCGTTATCGGCGATCCATTTCGCATAGATATCGGGCATCCACGTGCGGATCCGCCCCGCCGTGGCGACCAGCGGCGCCGTCTTCGGATCCGCGCCGAGTTCGGCCAGGTGGGTCGCCGTGACCCATTCGCCGCGCTTTGCCGGATGGTTGTCCACCATCAGGCCGGTGACAATGCCGTTCTGCATCGAGGCCACCATATCGGGCAGGTACAGGTGGTCTCCCGAGTAAGTGAAAGCCAGGGTGACGAAATCGGCGGAGGCGCCGAGTTCCCGCAACCGCGCCCGGACCTTTTCCTCATCCTTGTCCAGTTCGCCGGAAGGCTCCGACCCGTTGAACATTTCCCGGAAGTGATGGAAACCCAGGCGTCCGCCAGGTGCCAGCAACCGGCTGTCCGCGCCGATGAAGGCGATGGTGCAGGCGCTGGCGCATACGCCCGACGCCTCGATCGCGAGGTCGCTGCGTCCCTTGAGCAAATCCTGCAGCGCGAAGCCCTCTTCGACACTTCCACCCGGGCTGTCGATGCGCAGCAGCTTCGCGTGGGGATGGGTGGCCAGGGCCTGGGTGACCTTCTCGGTGATACCGAGGCCGATAAAGCCCTTCACGTCAATCGCCCCGCCATCGGCCGAGGCGGTCACCGTATAGTCGTCGAAACGACTGAGCGCACTATCGAGGTGCACGAGCTTGCCGATGGCTCCGGCGTAGATGGTCGCGATGTAGAGGGCGGCCAGGATGTTGACCACGACGATCACCTTGGCCAGCACCGCCCAACCATCGTCGCGGCGACTGGCCGAACGCCAGACGCCGACCATCTGCCAGACCAGCATGAGGCCCAGGAAGAGTCCTATGACGAGCAGCAAGAGGATGCGCGACATCGGCCGCTGCACGCCAATGAGGAATTGCAATAACGGCGCATCGAGGACGCGCAGCAGCGCGCCGACGGCACCCAGGTTGATCCAGTACGCCTGCCATAACGGCAGTTCGCCCCGCCAGTGGCGGAGCAGATAATTGCCCCGCGGTCGCGGCGGCACCAAAGCCGGCGAAGGCAGGGGCGGCGGCAGATCCGGCGGAACGGTCGGTGCTACGGGAAATCCGTCATCCATGCTCAGGGCACCGCCCCGCTATCCCATCTGCCTGCCATGTCGCTTCCCGCCCATGCCGCCCCCCGCGGCTCGTCGAGTCTAGACAGGCGACCCGGTCGCCGCAATCGCCGCTGCAGGGATGGATAAACGGCCGGCCAGGCCCCATAAGCCATGAATGCCAAAGTTCATCCTCTACCTGCTGATCGCCCTGCATGCCTATATCGGCTGGCGTCTCGTGCCGGACCTCGCGATCTGGCCCTGGCTCGCTATCGTCGTCGGGTTGCTGGTGCTCGCCTCGGTGGCTCTGACCGTGACGACGGCCTTACTCATCCGACAGCTCGCGCACAACGACTGGGGCGACGCCCTGGCCTGGATCGGCTACCTCTTCCTCGGCCTGTTCTCCAGCCTGTTCCTGCTGACCGTGCTGCGCGACCTGGTGCTGGGTGCCTCGGCGGTCCTGCACTGGCTTCGACCGGCCACCGATCCTTGGCCCATGCTGGCCGCTGCATCGGCGGCGACAGTGGTCGCCATTGCCTTGCTGGTCACCCTGGTCGGCCTGCTCCAGGCACGGCGCACGCCGGAGATCACCCATGTCGAGGTGCCGATCGCCGGCCTGCCCGCCGCGCTCGCCGGCTTCACCATCGCGCAGATCAGCGATATCCATATCGGCCCGACGATCAAGAGCGACTACCTGCGCAGTGTCGTCGCCGAGGTGAATGCACTGGATGCCGACATGGTCGCGATCACCGGCGACCTGGTCGATGGCCCGGTCGACCGGTTGATCGGCGAGGTCGCGCCACTGGCCGACCTGCGCTCGCGGCATGGCAGTTTCTTCGTTACCGGCAACCACGAGTACTACCACGGCGCCGACGCCTGGATGGCGGCATTGCCATCGTTGAAGGTGCGCGTGCTGGCCAACGAACATGTCGTGCTCGACCATGCCGGACACGGTGTCGTCGTCGGCGGGGTCACCGATTTCAGTGCCGGGCAGTTCTCGCCCGCGCAGGCCAGCGATGCGCATGCGGCGATCGCCGGCGCACCGGCCGATGCCGGCGTGCGCATCCTGCTCGCGCACCAGCCGCGCAGCGCGAATGGCGCGGCGGACGCGGGTTTCGATCTGCAGCTCTCCGGCCATACCCATGCCGGCCAGTTCCTGCCCTGGGGCCTGTTCGTGCCGATGCAGCAGCCCTTCGTGCAAGGCCTGGATCGCCTGCGCCAGCTGCTGATCTACACGAATCGCGGCACCGGCTACTGGGGACCGCCGAACCGCTTCGGCGTGCCGTCGGAAATCACCTTGCTGCGTCTCGTCGCCGCGACCTGATCAGCCCGCCAGGAAGGCGAGCTTGCGCTCGCGCGGCAGCTGCCTGATCGCCCATTCCGCGCGCGCCGCGGCGGAACGGTCTGGATAGGCCTTCGCGCCGAGCAGTCGCAATGGCGGATTGGCCTTTGTATACCGGGCGCCACGCCCGGCGACATGGGTCGCGTAGCGGGCATCGACATCGTTGGTGATGCCCGCGTAGTACGCGCCGTTGCGGCACTCGATCAGGTACAGGAACCATGGCGCCGGCGCGTCGCTCATCCGTGCAGGCTTACCGCTACCGGACAATGGTCGGACGGATGCTGGTCTTCCGGCACGCCATAGGTGAATTCCTGGAACGATCCGTCGACCTTCCGCACCGCTGCCCGCGGACTCAGGACGATGTGGTCGATGAAATCCGGAAACCGCTTCTCGCAGGTCGCGCGCGCGCCGTTGGCGGCATCGACCAGGTTCACTCCATCGGGCACGCTGGCGCGCAGGCTGGCCCAGACCTGGTCGTCCGGCAGCGCGATCCGGCGGTTCCAGTCGCCGAGGATGGCGTAGGCAGCCTCTTCGCTTTCACGCGCGGCCACCCATTGCTGCAGGAAGGGCACTTGCCTTAGCAGGGTCGCGCAGACATTGCCCTGGTCGCCCTTGAAGCAGCCGCTCTTCAGATGGATGCCGAGCAGGCGCACCGGCTGCGGGCCCTTCACCGTGATATCGACACCCCAGCGCAGGTCCGGGTTGCCTACACCGATCTCGCGCACGTCCGGGTGGCGCTCGAAGGGGATGCCCTTGCGGATGGCGAAGCCGACGTCCTGCTTGCGAATACGACGCCCATCGTCGTCCTTGCCGCAGAGGTCATGCCGGCCACTGTCCGGACGCTCGGAGAAGGCGATGACGTACTTGTCCGGGGTGAATACGCGCGCGGCGGCAGCGGCTGTCTCGACTTCCTCGAAGGCGATCACGTCCGCGTGCAACTGGTCGGCGTACTGACGCATCGCGGCATAGTCGGCCTCGGTGCGCGGACGGCAGCCCAGGCCATCGGTTTCGGCCAGATGCTCCATGTTCCAGGTGGCGATCTTCAGCGAGGTGGGCGCGGTTGCCGCATGACGCGGCGGCGTCGCACAGGCAGCAAGGATGGCAAGCACGCTGCCGAGGAGAAGGAGGCGAAACCGGATCATGCAAGATACTCGTGGATGATTGACGAACGATGGCTAGACTACCGGAGAGGTCAGCGACGCGACCACACCGGAAA
>DASYLE010000011.1:0-4411 GCA_036009745.1 Luteibacter sp.
TATGGCCGCGGCGGTGGTGGCCATCGGCTCCGCTCTCTTCGAGGCCGTCGTAGTACATCGCGGCACGCGCGTCGATGAGCACGTAACCCGGTTGCCGGGCGTGCGCGCGCACGAACGCGGCATCGACGATGGTTGGCTGAAGGTTGAGGGGCGTCAGCTTTCCCGGCGGTGTGGCTGCGGTGGCCCGGTCGGTCAGGGCGCGACCCTCGCGGCGCCACTTCGGCATGCCGCCGTCGAGCAGGTCGGCATGCGCTCCCAGCCCGGCCGATTGCAGCGTGAACCATACCCGCGTCGACACGGAGACCTGATCGTCGCCGAAGTACACCACGACCCGGGAGCTGTCCGAGATGCCGAGGTCCAGCAGTCGCTGGCGCAATGCCGGCGCTGTTGGCATCTCCAGCGAAAGTTCGCCTGACGTGGCGGCGACATCGGCAAGGCGGACGAAGCGCGCGCCGGGAATGTGCGCGGATGTGTACTGCGACGCTTCGCCGACCTGCAGGAGCACGAGGTTCGGGTCGTGCAGATGACTTTCCAGCCACGCCGTGGATACCCATGGCTCGGCTTGCGCCGTGGCCTGCGCGTGCGCACGGTACGGCAGGGTTGCAGACCCGCCGAGGATCGCAAGCGCAACGACCGCCTTCGCCAGAATCTTGATCTGCATGGTTTCTCCCGATGTCGTGTGTGCGGCAGATATAGGGCACGCAGGAGTGCGGCGGGATGGGCTTGCGACGGAACCGGTCGGCGATGCGATGAAACGGTCCAGGCGCGGATGGTTCGTGTGCGCGACTACGCGCGCTTTGCTAACGTGTCGCGCATGGATCTGCCCGACGACGACTTGCATGCCCGACTGCCGCGAAGCGTGCTGTCGGACCTCGGTAGCTGGACGCTCTACCAGAACTTCCGCGCCTTCACCTGGCCCTGGTTGCTGCGCCGGGGAGGCGTGTTTTGGCCGCTGGCGGCCCTCGCCGGTTGCACGTATGCCACCTGGCATGCGTCAGCCATGGGTGCCTGGGGTGACTGGCCTGGGCTGGCACTCAGGGCTTGCATCGCATCGCTGATCGCCGTCTCGGCCGGCCCCTTGCTCGCCACGTTGATCCGGCATTGGCGTCTGCCGCTCGTCGTGGAGCGTGTGCTGGTACTGCTGGCGATCCTGTTCGGGCTCTGGATCGGGGTTATCGCCCTGGACTGGGCGGGCGCCTATCACGCTCATCTCATGCAGGCCTATGCCGGGCGCCCCATGGGACCCAACCTGCTCGGACAGGCCGTTTCAAACTTTCTCGCCGCCACCATCGACGCATCCGTCTTTGTACTGATCGTCGCGGGTGGCGGCTTCGCAGCCATCTACTATCTCGGCGAACAGCGACGCATCGCCCAGTACGCAGCCGGTCGGCAGATCGAAAGCCTGCGCGCGGAACGGAACGCGGCCGACATGCGACTGGCCATCCTGCAGGCGCAGGTCGAACCGCATTTTCTGTTCAATACACTGGCGTCGGTGCGGTCACTGATCGCCAGCGAACCCGAGCGCGCGGCGAGAACCATCGACGCGCTTGCGGCGTTTCTGCGCGTCGCGTTGCCGCGCATCCGAACAACAGGCATCGAGGAAGCCACGCTCGGTCGCCAGATCGATCTTTGCCTGGGCTATCTTGAGATCATGAATGTCCGTACGGCCGGCCGCATCGGGGTTCACGTCGATGCGAGTGACGAAGTCAGGGCTCTGCCGTTCCCCGCCTTGATCCTGCTGACGCTGGTGGAGAACGCGATGACCCACGGCATCGAGCCGAAACCCGGCCCCGGCATGATCGCGATCATCGCGGGCACCGGAGATGGATTCCTGAGCGTGAGCGTCGAGGACGATGGGCGGGGATTACAGCCGGGCACCACGCCCGGCCTGGGTCTGGCGAATGTTCGCGCCCAGCTCCGCGACCGTTTCGGAACACGCGCGCGCTTCGACATCGCATCACGCGCCGGAGGCGGCGTGAGCGCACGCATCCGCATTCCGCTCACGTTCCCATGACCGCACCTGTCACGGCCCTCATCGCCGAAGACGAGGAACCGCAGCGAACGGAGCTGCGCGGCATGCTGGCAACCCTGTGGCCGGAACTGATCGTCATCGCGGAATGCGAGAATGGCATCAGCGCGCTCGATGCGTGGACATCGAAGAAACCGGACGTTGCCTTCCTCGACATCCGCATGCCGGGACTTGGAGGCCTCGAGGTGGCACGGCAGGCCGGAAGTCCAGCCCAGGTCGTCTTCATCACCGCTCATGACGAATTCGCGGTGAAAGCCTTCGACGCTGGCGCCATCGACTACCTGCTGAAACCGATCCGCACCGATCGCCTCACCGAAACGGTGGCACGTCTGCGCAGCCGCCAGCCTGCAACGCAAATCGAGCTGACGGCATTGATCGACAGCCTCGCCGGCCGGCTGACGCAAGCGGAAAAAATCACCTGGATTACCGCCAGCATCGGCGATACCGTCCGGATGATCCCCATCGACGACGTCATTCTTTTCCAGTCCGAGGAAAAGTACACCCGCGTAGTCACCGCTACCGATGCCGCATTCATCCGGACGCCACTGAAAGAGCTGACGCTCAAGCTCGATCCGGAAGTCTTCTGGAGGATTCACCGCAACGCCATCGTTCGCGTGTCGGCGATCCGGCAGGTCAAGCCAGATGGCGATGGTCGCTTGCTGGTCTGGCTCCATGGCATGACCGGGCCCCTTCGCGTGAGCGACGCGTTCCGCCATCGGTTTCGCGCGATGTGATGTGGCATGCAGGACTGGGATCGGTCGCTGACCGGCCAAAAGCGCCAGGTCGACTGCTGAAAATGTCCGCCATGAAGCGGCCGTTTGCGTCCGGTTGAAACGGGTTGGCCAGCGCCCATCGGGCAACTGCCGCCAGCCGAGCAGTCGGCGCCCCCATCTCAGTGGCCAAACTTTGCCGGATCGCGCGATGACGTGGTGCGACGGCGCAACCGTGGTGGGCCCACCAGGACTCGAACCTGGAACCAAAGGATTATGAGTCCTCTGCTCTAACCATTGAGCTATGGGCCCGCGCGGGTGCCAAGTGTAACCAATGGGTGAGAAAACGACGATGGGTCCGGGCGTTCGTTGGCGGACTCCTGCGGTTCATGGAGATCAGGCATGCTGTGTGTGCCCGCCATCCCCAGAGGAGTCTTATGAAGCGTCTGTTCCTTGCTGTAGCACTAACCCTGGCCGCTGCCGCCGTGCCCGCGATGGCGCAGCCTGAGCCGCCGCATAAGGTCGTCGCGCACCATGCGCCGGTGCATCGCGCGGCTGTTCACCACGCGCCCGTGCGGCACGCGCCGGTGCCGCATCGGGTGGTGCACCATGCGCCGCCGCCGCGACACCAGGTGGTCCATCGGCCGCCGGTGCATCACCAGTAGGCTGAAACGACAACGCCCGCTTTCGCGGGCGTTGTCTCATCGCTTGTTGCCCGGGATCAGTATCAGTCGATATCGAGGAACGAGCGCAGGGTTTCCGAGCGGCTCGGGTGACGCAGCTTGCGCAGGGCCTTCGCTTCGATCTGGCGGATGCGCTCGCGGGTGACGTCGAACTGCTTGCCGACTTCTTCCAGCGTGTGATCCGTGTTCATGTCGATGCCGAAGCGCATGCGCAGCACCTTCGCTTCCCGCGGGGTGAGGCCGGCGAGGACGTCGCGCACGGTTTCCATCAGGCCGGTTTCCGTGGCCGACTCGACGGGCGAGCTGGCGTTGGTATCTTCGATGAAGTCGCCGAGATGCGAATCTTCATCGTCGCCGATCGGGGTTTCCATGGAGATCGGCTCCTTCGCGATCTTCAGGACCTTGCGGATCTTGTCCTCGGGCATCTCCATTTCCTTGGCCAGCTCTTCCGGCGTCGGCTCGCGGCCGAACTGCTGGAGCATCTGGCGGGAGATGCGGTTCAGCTTGTTGATCGTCTCGATCATGTGCACCGGGATACGGATGGTGCGCGCCTGATCGGCGATCGAACGGGTGATGGCCTGGCGGATCCACCACGTGGCGTACGTGGAGAACTTGTAGCCGCGGCGGTACTCGAACTTGTCCACGGCCTTCATCAGGCCGATGTTGCCTTCCTGGATGAGGTCGAGGAACTGCAGGCCGCGGTTGGTGTACTTCTTGGCGATGGAGATGACCAGGCGCAGGTTGGCCTCGACCATTTCCTTCTTGGCGCGGCGAGCCTTGGCCTCGCCGATCGACATCGCGCGGTTGATGTCCTTGATGTCGGTCAGCGGCAGGTACAGGGTGCGCTCGATGAAGGCGAGCTTTTCCTGCTCGGCGTCGATCGCCTCGCGGTAGGCCTTGATGTTCGGCGACCACTTCTGGCGCTTGCGGCCGAGTTCCGCCGCCCACTCGAGGTTGCCCTCGTTGTTCGGGAAGGTCTTCAGGAACTC
>DASYLE010000012.1:0-55450 GCA_036009745.1 Luteibacter sp.
GCAGCAAAAGTAAACGCCCCGAAAGGGGCGTTTTCTTTTGCTGTGCCCCTACGCTTCCATCTTCCGCCAGATGCTCGTACCGGCCGCCTTGTCCAGTGCATCCAGCCTGGCCATGTGCGCGGCGAGTTCAGCCTCCGAGGCGCGCAGCACGCGAGGGCGGGCGGTAACGGTGATCGAGGCCAGCAAGGCATCGGCCGAGGGCGTCGCTTCCTGTTCGAAGGCGAGGTCCAGGCCGCCCTGGCCGGTGGTCATCGACAGGTAGACCTCGGCCAGCAGCTGCGCGTCGAGCAGGCCGCCATGGAGGTCGCGGTGGGTGTTGTCCACGCCGAGGCGTTTGCACAGCGCATCGAGGCTGTTGCGCTGGCCTGGATAACGCTCGCGCGCCATCAGCAGGGTGTCCAGTACCGAGGCATGGTCGTGCATGCGTCCGTACTGTTCGCCGGCGCGCTTCAGCTCCGCGTCGAGGAAGCCGATGTCGAAGCTCGCGTTGTGGATGATCAGTTCGGCGCCGGCGACGAAGGCGAGGAAATCGTCGACGACGTCGGCGAACTTCGGCTTGTCGAGCAGGAACTCGTCCTCGATGCCGGTGACGGCGCGCGCGCCCTCGTCGATCGCCCGTTCCGGATTGAGGTAGGTGTGGAAGGTCTTGCCGCTGGGCCGCCGCTCGATCAGTTCGACCGCGCCGATTTCGATCAGGCGGTGGCCGTTATGCGCCTCGAGGCCGGTGGTTTCCGTATCGAGAACGATCTGCCTCATGCCGCCCTGCCCTTGGCCTGGTAGGCCAGCGCCTGGTCGCGCGCGGCCACGTCGACCCGCTCGTTCTCGACATGGCCGGCGTGGCCCTTGACCCACTGCCAGGTCACCTGGTGCGGGGCAACGGCATCGGACAGGCGGATCCACAGGTCCTGGTTCTTCACCGGTTTCTTATCGGCGGTCTTCCAGCCGTTCTTCCGCCACTTCGGCACCCATTCCTCGATGCCTTGCATGACGTAGCGCGAGTCGGTGGTCAGCTTGACCTGGCATGGCCGTGTCAGCGCTTCGAGCGCGCCGATCGCGGCCATCAGCTCCATGCGGTTGTTGGTCGTATCCGCTTCGCCGCCGGCCACCATCCTTTCGGTGCCGCGCATGCGCAGCAACGCGGCCCAGCCGCCGGGGCCGGGGTTGCCGAGGCAGGCGCCATCGGTAAATGCTTCCACTACGTCGTTCATGCGTTCCTGTCGTTTGAGTCAGTGCGGGCCGGCCCGTCGCGCGCCGGAGGCAAGCGACCCTTGCAGCGAAGTCGGCGCGGGCGCGGAACGGACGCGCAAGGGTATCTGTGAAACACGTTTCTTGCGCGCGAGCAGGACATAACCGCCGCCGAACCAGGAAACCCCGGAGGTGCCGGCCGAGGCGTCCGGCCACGCGCTTCCCACGCGACGCAGCGATACCGGCTCGACGTCTTCGCCGGCCAGTTTCCGCTCCAGCCACCATGGCCAGACCAGTTGGGGTGGGCGCGTGCGCCAGAAGAGCCAGGGAACCCAGGCACCCAGGGGATGGATGCCAGTAATCGCCAGCATGCCGCCAGGCTCCAGCACGCGAATCGCTTCAGCCAGGAGTTGCTCCGGCTTGCGCACCACTTCGAGCGCATGACCGAGCAGGACGACACCGAAGGCATCGTCCGCGAACGGTAGCGGCGATCCCGCGCTGGCGCGCACGTCACCGGTAATCGCCCGACCGCGCACCCTCAGCGAAGCCCAGTGACCGAGCAGGGGCAAGGGCGGCAAGGCCTCCTTACCGGTGACCGCCACATGCAGCGCATGCTCGCCCGTGCAGCGTGCGAGCTCGGTCGCCATGGCGGCGACCTCGTCGCGCAGCAAGGCCCGCATGGGCGCGCTGGCATAGACATCATGGGCGAGGTTCGGCATACCGGGCTGCGGGACAGGAAACAAAACCGCAGTGTAGTGGCCGCGCGCCCAATGCGCATGCGTTAACGAGTGCATAACGAGCAGTCCAGGAGCCGCTGATATATTCCGGCGTCGCTCGCGATGCATCCGCCCGAATCCCGACGTTGGTGGCCAGGATGGCCCTGCAGCCTGGAGTTTTCCGTTGCAACTCGTTCCGATACCGGCGCTTGCCGACAATTACATCTGGCTGGCCGCCGATGCCGAGGGCAATGCCCTCGTCGTCGACCCGGGCGAGGCCGCTCCGGTCGAAGCCGCCCTCGCCGAACGCGGCTGGCAGCTTCGGGCCATCCTGCTCACCCATCACCACAACGACCATATCGGCGGCGTCCAGGCGCTACTCCAGGGTCGCGACGTACCCGTGGTGGCGCCGGTCGATCCACGCATTCCGCTGGCCACCCGCCGCGTCGTCGACGGCGAGCGCGTCGATATCGCCTCGCCGGCCATGCATTTCGAGGTCATCGCGGTACCCGGGCATACGACCAGCCATATCGCCTTTGCCGGCGAAGGCGTGGTGTTCTGCGGCGATACGCTGTTCAGCCTCGGCTGCGGGCGACTTTTCGAAGGCACGCCCGCACAGATGCTCCATTCGCTCGATCGCCTGGCCGCGCTGCCTGACCCGACCCTGGTCTGCTGCGCCCACGAATACACCGCGGCCAATGCACGCTTCGCGGCGACGATCGAACCCGGGAACGACGCCCTGGCTCGACGCGCGCAGGAGGTGACGGAGCTGCGTGCCGTGGGGCGGCCGAGCCTACCGCGCACGATGCGCGACGAACGCGAGGCCAATCCCTTCCTGCGCGTCGACGCGCCCGACGTCGTTGCCTGGACCCGGCAACACGGCGCCCAGGACACCCGCGAACAACGCTTCGCCGCCCTGCGCGCCGCCAAGGATACGTTTCGCGGATGACCACCATCCTTCGACGCCTGCCCCTGCTGCTGCCGATCCTGCTCAGCGCCTGTACCGTCCCGACCCGACCGGCACCGGCGCCGCCCGTGGTGACCCCGCCCAAACCGCAGGTCGAGGATGTGTCCACCTTGCCCTCGACCGCGCATATCGCACCTACCGCCGATTTCTGGGCGACGATGCGCGCCAGCTTCGCGATGGACGATTGCGATGCCGACCCGTCGATCGCCCAGTGGGCGCATACCTATACACGTATTCCCAATCGCTTCGAGCAGCAGATCAACGAGGTGCTGCCGCTGGTCTCCTACGCCCATGCCGCGGCGATGAAGGAAGGCGTCGCCGGCGAGTTCGCCCTGCTGCCCTGGGTGGAGAGCCAGTACCGGCACGTACCCGGCGGACGCAACCAGCCGGCGGGCATGTGGCAGATCATGCCGCAGACCGCGCATACGCTTGGCCTGAAGGTCACCAAGAGCTATGACGAGCGCCTGGATATCGCGCTGTCGACCAAGGCGGTGATGGGTATGCTGCGCAAGTACCACGACGACCTCAATGACTGGCGGCTGGTCGATATCGCCTATAACGCGGGCGAGTTCGGCCTGCGCAAGACCCTCGATACGAAAGGCATGCCGCCGGCGGATCCGGCCATACCGCGGATCCCGATGAAGGCGGTGACCCGCGAACACCTGACCAAACTGCTGGCGATCGCCTGCGTCATTCGCGATCCGGCGCGCTTCAATGTCGACCTGCCTGGCGAGGCACCGGCGAAGACCCTGCAGGTTGTCGCGGTCGATCATCCCCAGACCATGAACCAGGCGGCGCAGCAATCCGGCCTGAGCGTCGACACCTTGCGCAATCTCAACCCTGCCTACCGCACGTCGCAGGCCACCGTGTCGGACTCGCTGATGCTGCCGAGCTCGGCGGCAACCACCTACAGCCTGGCCAGCCTCACCGGCAACGAGCCAACCAGCACGGCGACGCCGACCAAGCTGGCCACGGATGACCCGCCTGAGAAGGCCCCGGCGCAAGGCGAGCGCTACAAGGTGCGCAACGGCGACACGCTTTCCTCGATCGCCAGCAGCCATTCGGTGAGCGTGAAGCAGCTGATGCAATGGAACGACCTGCGCTCCGCGAAGCTGAAACCCGGCCAGGTACTGATCCTCCAGGGACGGTGATTCGCCGCGCCGCCGCGTGAAAGCAGCGGACGATGCTCCTACACTGGCGCAGCCACGTCATTCCGGAGGCCGCATGGGATTCCTGCACGGCAAGCGCGCGTTGATCGTCGGTATCGCCAGCCAGCGCTCGATCGCCTGGGGTATCGCCAGCGCCATGCACCGCGAGGGCGCGCAACTGGCCTTCACCTACCAGAACGAACGGTTGAAGGATCGCGTCGAGGAGGCGGCCAACCAGTTCGGCTCGAACATCGTGATGCCCTGCGATGTCGCTGTCGATGCCGATATCGAACAGGTATTCGTGCGACTGGGCGAGCACTGGGATGGGCTGGACATCCTGGTCCATTCGGTAGGCTTCGCCCCGCGCGAGGCGATCCAGGGCCAGTTCCTGGACAACCTCACCCGGGAGAATTTCGCCATCGCGCACGATATTTCCAGTTACAGCCTGGCCGCGCTGTCGAAAGCCGCGCGGCCACTGATGCGGGATCGATGCGGTGCGATCCTCACCCTGAGCTACCTTGGCGCCGAACGCGCCCTGGCCAGCTACAACGTGATGGGACTGGCCAAGGCGAGCCTCGAGGCCAACGTGCGCTACCTCGCCTATAACCTTGGCCCCGAAGGCACGCGGGTGAATGCTATCTCGGCCGGGCCGATCAAGACCCTGGCTGCGGCGGGCGTCGCCGATTTCCGCAAGATGCTCGAGCATGTCGAGGAGCATGCACCGCTGCGGCGGAGCGTCACGCAGGAGGAGGTCGGCAATGTCGGCGCTTTTCTTTGCTCGGACCTGGCGTCCGGGATCACCGGCGAGATCGTGCATGTGGATGCTGGCTACAACGTTGTTGGCATGACCGGCATGTAGTCATAGCGAAAATCGTCGCTCATCGCCTGCGGTTATCGCAAATGGATCAAAACAAAAGGCCGCGCGGTTGCGCGGCCTTTTGCTTCACCACCGATCAATCAGAGCCGGTCGGCGGCGATCTGGATCTTGGTCTTTTTCTTCAGTGCCTCGATGAATTCCATCGTCGCACCGGTACCCATCGCATCGGCCATCTGGCCACGCAGGGCCTGGCGCTGATCGGTCGGGATCTTGGTCGTATCGCCGTCGGTCACCTTGTCCACGGCGACCAGGGCATAGGACCCCGACTCCATTGGCACGGTCGCCCAGGCCGGCTTGCCATCCGCCGGATGTGGCAGCAGGAAAGCCTGCACCAGGATCGGCTGCGGCGTCGTCGGATCGGGCTTACCGCGCTCGAGGGCGACGGTCTTCAGCTGGGAATTCGCCTGGGCAGCGATGGCGGCGAAATCGCCGCCCTTCTGCAGTTCGGCGAGCAATTCATCGGCATGCTTCTTCGCCTGCGCATCGGCGCGTTCGTCGAGGATGCGCTGGCGCACCGTATCCCGCACATCGGCCAGGGTCTTCGGCGCAGCTGCGGTGTGCTTGAGCAGGTGGATGACCACGGCATGGGTCGGCTCGACTTCAATCAACGCCGAGTTGTTGCCTTGGGCGAGCACGTCGTCGGAGAACGCCGCGGTGATGAATTTCGCGTTGCCGGCGAGGCCCTGGCCACCGGTGCGACCGAACGCCTGCTCCGTCAGCAACGGCAGGTTCAGTTCCTTGGCTACCGGCTCGAGCGAACCGGCATTCTTGTCGGCCGCATCGGCGAGCTTGCCAGCCTCTTCGTTGTACAGGCGCACGCGCTCGTTCTTCTGCCAGTCGGCGGCGATCGCCGAGCGAACTTCTTCGAACGGCTTGGCGCTGCCGCTGCGTGCATCGCGCAACCAGAGGATGTGATATCCCTCGTCAGGGGAGAGCACCGGCTTGGAGATCTCACCCTTGTTCATCGAGAACAGGGCATTGTCGAACGCGGCGTTGGCCACGCCCTTCTCCAGCCAGCCAAGGTCGCCGCCCTGGCGCTTGGAACCCAGATCGTCCGAATTCGCTTCGGCGAGCTTGGCGAAGTTCTCCGGCGTTGCCTCGGCGGCAAGCCTGGTTGCCTTGTCGAGCGCGGCCTTCTGCTGCTCGGGCGTTGCATTCTTCGGCACGTTGACCAGGATGTGCGAGACCTCGCGCTGTTCCGGCTGCACGTACAACTGCTTCTGCTTTTCGTACTGGTCGCGCAGGGTCTTTTCGTCCGGCTGCTCGGCGACCTGCAGCTTGGAACCGTCGACTTCAAGGTACTGCACCGAGACCTGCTCGGGCGTCATGAAGTCGGCCACGTGCGACTTGTAATACGCATCGATGTCCGCATCGGCAACCGTCGCATCGGTGAGCGCGGGACGTGGCAGCACGGCATAGCGAAGGTCGCGCTGCTGGAAACGCAACTTGAGGTAACGGTCCAGATCGGCGTCGGTGACAAGCGTGCTGGCCGTGATCGCCTCGGGCAACAGCTGGATGGCAAGGTCCGAACGCACACGCGATTCGAACATGCCCGGCGTCATGCCCTGTCCGGCAAGGATCGCGCGATAGGCATCGGGATTGAACTGGCCATTGACCTGGAAGCTCTGCTGCGCGGCGATCGAATCGCGGACGACCTCGTTGGGTACCACGAGCCCCAGATCGGTATTGGCCTGCTGCAGGACCTGCTGGCTGACCATCGAGTCGAGCACCTGGCGCTTGATCTCGGGCTTCTCGAAATAGCTCGAGTCGAACTGTTCGCCCTGCTGCTGCATCGCCTGCTGGCGCAGGTCGTTCACCCGGGCCTGGAAATCCTGCTGCGAAATTTCATGGTCGCCGACCTTGGCGACGAAGGTGTCGACATGGCTCATGAAGTACGACTCGATGCCGAAGAACGACACGGCGAAGACGCACACGCCCAAAACGACGATGGACGGCCATCCGGAGAGCTTGTTACGCAGTGAATTCAGCATGGGGCGATCCGCGTTCTTCAGGGGCCTGGCGGCGACACCAGGCGTATACAAAGTAAAGGCGCCACACGGGCGCCTTTACAGACTATGGCGGAGTGGACGGGACTCGAACCCGCGACCTCCGGCGTGACAGGCCAGCATTCTAACCGACTGAACTACCACTCCGCGTCCGTTGGTGGGTGCTGAGGGGATCGAACCCCCGACCAGCGCCGTGTAAAGGCGACGCTCTACCGCTGAGCTAAGCACCCGTCAGACGGGAAAGCGAATTAGTTTAGGTGATCCTTGAGCGCCTTGCCAGCCTTGAATGCCGGGACCTTGGACGCCTTGATCTTGATTTCCTCGTTCGTACGCGGATTGCGGCCGGTACGAGCGGCGCGCTTGCGCACGGTGAAGGTGCCAAAGCCGACCAGCGACACGTCGTCGCCCTTCTTCAGCGTCTTCTTCACTGCCTCGATGAGGGCCTCGAGTGCACGGCCGGCATCGGCCTTGGACAGTTCGGCGGTCTCAGCGACAGCAGCGATAAGTTCGGATTTATTCATTATTCGACACTCCCTTAAACGGTTATTCGACCCGCATGATTCAGTCTGGGACGAGACGACGCCACTGGGCGGCGGATGCAATGTCCTCCGCCGGGTTGCCGTCCCGCGACCCCGCTATCGCCGTGCCTCCAGTCATGGCAGGCGGATTGCGGTGCCGCCTTTATACCAGTGCCCCCCAACCTCCGCAATACAAGCAATACCAAGGCTTTCAGCCCGTATGCATGACACACCGCGCACTTGCCTTATGTCGTTCGAAGAGGTAGCGGCGACGCAAGAAACCGCAATGAAAAATTGAAATCAGTCAACCGCGAAAAACAGAAACGCGCGGCCGGTAAAGCGCCGCGCGTTTCCCACCCGCGTCATCCGACTTCAGTCGGCGACGGGCATTATTGCCTGACTAATCAATGCGTCAGCGAAGGCGTGCCATTACCGTCGCCCTTGCCTTCCTCGTGGGCCACCTCGACTTTCTCCGGCTCGCCGTCCTTGACCTTGTTCGGACTGAGTGGACGCTCGAGGGCAAGATCGAGCACTTCGTCGATCCAGCGAACCGGATGGATCTGCAGCTGCCCGGTGATGTTTTCCGGAATATCGACCAGATCCTTCTTGTTTTCCTCTGGAATGATCACCGTGGTGATGCCGCCACGATGGGCCGCCAGCAGTTTTTCCTTCAACCCACCGATCGGCAACACGCGGCCACGGAGGGTGATCTCGCCGGTCATCGCCACATCCGAACGCACCGGCACCTTGGTCAGCGCCGAGACGAGGGCCGTGCACATGGCAATGCCAGCGCTCGGACCGTCCTTGGGCGTGGCGCCCTCGGGAACATGGATATGGATATCGAACTTCTGGTGGAACTCCGGATCGATGCCGAGCGCGTCCACACGGGCACGTACCACGCTGAGCGCCGCCTGGATCGACTCCTTCATGACGTCGCCGAGCGTACCGGTATGGACCAGGCGACCCTTGCCCGGAACCACCGACGCTTCGATGCTGAGCAGGTCGCCACCCACCTGCGTCCAGGCCAGACCTGTGACCAGGCCCACCTCGTTCTGGCGCTCCGCACGACCGAAGTCGAAGCGACGCACGCCCAGGTAATGGTCCAGGTTGTCCGAATCCACGTGCACGCGACCGGTCTGGAGCACCTTGGCCCTGGCGGTCTTCGCGGTCGCCTTGACCGCCTTCACCTTGGCCTTCGCCGGGACGGTGCCGAGGGTGATTTCCTTGACCACCTTGCGGCAGATCTTGGAAATCTCGCGCTCGAGGTTGCGCACGCCGGACTCGCGCGTGTAGTAGCGCACGATATCGCGCAGCGCGCTTTCATCGACGCTGAGCTCCTCGACCTTCATGCCGTTCGCCTTCAGCTGCTTGGGCAGCAGGTAACGCTCGGCGATCGCAAGCTTCTCGTCCTCGGTGTAGCCCGGGATGCGGATCACTTCCATGCGGTCGAGCAACGGACCGGGGATGTTCAGCGAATTGGCCGTCGCGATCCACATCACTTCCGAAAGGTCGAGGTCGACCTCGAGGTAGTGATCGTTGAACGCGTGGTTCTGCTCCGGATCGAGCACTTCGAGCAAGGCCGACGAGGGATCGCCGCGGAAGTCCATCGACATCTTGTCGATCTCATCCAGCACGAACAGCGGGTTCTTCGCGCCGATCTTGGTCAGGTTCTGCACGATGCGACCCGGCATCGAACCGATATAGGTACGACGATGACCACGGATTTCCGCCTCGTCACGCACGCCGCCGAGGCTCATGCGGACGAACTTGCGATTGGTCGCCTTGGCGATCGACTGGCCGAGCGATGTCTTGCCCACGCCGGGCGGACCGACCAGGCAAAGGATCGGGCCCTTCATCGTGTTCACGCGCTGCTGCACCGCGAGGTACTCGAGGATGCGTTCCTTCACCTTCTCCAGGCCGAAGTGATCGGCATCGAGCACTTGCTGGGCGAGTGCGAGATCCTTGCGGATCTTGCTGCGCTTCTTCCACGGTACGCCGACCAGCCAGTCGAGATAGTTGCGCACGACGGTGGCTTCGGCCGACATCGGCGACATCTGCTTGAGCTTGTTGAATTCCTGGCGCGCTTTCGTGAGCACCGGCTTGGGCATGCCCGCGCCGTCGATCTTCTTCTGCAGATCCTCGATCTCGTTGGTGCCCTCTTCGCCTTCGCCGAGCTCCTTCTGGATCGCCTTCATCTGCTCGTTGAGGTAGTACTCGCGCTGGCTCTTCTCCATCTGCGACTTGACCCGGCCGCGGATGCGCTTCTCGACCTGCTGCAAGTCCATCTCGCCATCGACCAGGCCGATCAGCAATTCAAGACGCTGGCCGACGTCGGCGGTCTCGAGCACTTTCTGCTTGTCGCCCATGCGCACCGACAGGTGCGCGGCGATCGAATCGGCCAGGCGCGACGGATCGTCGATGCCCGAGAGCGTCGCCAGGATTTCCGGCGGCAGCTTGCGGCTCTGCTTCACCAGTTGCTCGAACAGCGACACCAGCGAACGCGACACGACATCGAGCTCACGCTCATTGGTGCTGTAGATCGGCTCGACCACGTGCGCCTGCGCGCTGAGCATGCCGGCCTCGTCCTTGTACGAATCGATCTGCACGCGCGCCTGCCCCTCGACCAGCACCTTCACCGTGCCGTCGGGTAGTTTGAGCAACTGCAGCACGCCGGCAAGCGTGCCGACCGTATGCAGGTCGTCGATGGCCGGATCGTCGATATCGGGACTTTTCTGCGCGACCAGCAGGATCTGCCGCTCGCCTTCCATCGCCTGCTCGAGTGCCCGCATGGACTTGTCACGCCCGACGAAGAGCGGGATGACCATGTGCGGATAGACCACCACGTCGCGCAGGGGCAGAACCGGGAGCGGGTCCAATGTGGCGCCGCTGGCAATTACAGGCTGGTTCTTCGCCATTGAGTTTCCCTGGGGCAATGAATTGGGGGCTTCGCTCCGACACTGCGCCGGAGCCACATATACGTCAAGTGGTGGCGATGGACGGGGCCGTCAAGGGCGTCGGGCCCAACGAAAACGGCCCCGGGACTGCTCCCGGGGCCGTGAATGACACGCAAGAGCTTTCGAACTCAGGCGGCGTCGTTGCCACCCTCACCCACCGCGCGCTGCTGTTGCAGGTTGCCGCGGTAGATCAGGTACGGCTCGGCATGCCCATCGATGACCGCGTCGTCGACCACGACCTTGCTCACGTGCTCCAGCGACGGCAGCTCGTACATCGTGTCCAGCAACACCTGCTCGAGGATGGTGCGCAGGCCACGCGCGCCGGTCTTGCGCTTGAGCGCGCGACGGGCGATGGCGGCGAGCGCCTCGGGACGGAACTCCAGTTCCGCGCCTTCCATGTCGAACAGCTTCTTGAACTGCTTGGTCACCGCGTTCTTCGGCTCGGTGAGGATCTGCACCAGGGCCGGCTCGTCCAGTTCGTCCAGCGTCGCCACGACCGGCAGACGTCCGACGAATTCCGGAATCAGGCCGAAACGGACCAGATCGGCCGGCTCCACCTCGGACAATAGCTTGCCGACGTTCTCGGTGCGCTCCTTGCTGCGCACCTCGGCGCCGAAACCAATGCCGGTGGTCTCGGAACGCTGCTGGATCACTTTTTCCAGGCCGGAGAACGCGCCGCCGCAGATGAACAGGATATTGCGCGTGTCCACCTGCAGGAATTCCTGCTGCGGATGCTTGCGCCCGCCCTGCGGCGGTACCGAGGCCAGGGTGCCTTCGATCAGCTTCAGCAGCGCCTGCTGCACGCCTTCGCCGGAGACGTCGCGGGTGATCGACGGGTTTTCGCTCTTGCGCGAAATCTTGTCGATCTCATCGATATAGACGATGCCCGACTGCGCCTTCTCCACGTCGTAGTCGCACTTCTGCAACAGCTTCTGGATAATGTTCTCGACATCCTCGCCCACGTAACCGGCTTCGGTCAGCGTGGTGGCATCGGCGATGGTGAACGGCACATTGAGCAGGCGCGCCAGCGTTTCGGCCAGCAGCGTCTTGCCCGAACCGGTCGGACCGATCAGCAGGATGTTGGACTTGCCAAGCTCGACGTCGTCGCTCTTCTGACGCGACTCCATCCGCTTGTAATGGTTGTATACGGCAACCGACAACGCCTTTTTCGCACGGGTCTGGCCGACCACGTACTGGTCGAGCGCTTCCATGATTTCGCGCGGCTTCGGAAGCTGGGTGCGGCCGGACGCGGCCTTCTCTTCCAGCTCCTCGCGGATGATGTCGTTGCAAAGCTCCACGCATTCATCACAGATGAATACGCTGGGACCTGCGATCAGCTTGCGCACTTCATGCTGGCTCTTGCCGCAGAAAGAGCAGTAAAGAATCTTGCCGCTGTCGTTGGAACGGCCCTGCCGCTCGTCGCTCATGCTGTAGGTCCTACTGTGAATCCAGGTGCGCCCCGAGAATAGCACAGCACTCCGCACCCGGGTCTCAGGGGCGGAGGCGATGCCGCGGTAGCGGGAATCAGGCCGATTTGATGGTCTCGACCGGGCGCTTTTCGAGCACCGAATCGATCAGGCCATAGGCCTGGGCCTCGGCGCCGCTCATGAACCGGTCGCGCTCGGTGTCGTGGGCGATGTCGTCGATCGGCTTGCCCGTGTGCTGGGCCAGGATCGCGTTCAGGCGCTCGCGCATGGTCAGGATTTCACGGGCGTGAATCTCGATGTCCGTGGCCTGGCCCGAAATGCCGCCAGCCCAGGGCTGGTGGATCATGATCCGCGAGTGCGGCAGCGAATAACGCTTGCCGGCGGCGCCCGCGGCGAGCAGGAGCGCGCCCATGCTGGCCGCCTGGCCGATGCACATGGTGCTGACGTCCGGCTTCAGGAACTGCATGGTGTCGTAGATCGCCAGACCGGCCGTGACCGAACCGCCCGGGCTGTTGATGTACAGGTTGATGTCCTTGTCCGGATTTTCCGACTCAAGGAACAGCAACTGGGCCACGACCACATTGGCCATGTAGTCGTCCACCGGGCCGACCAGGAAGATCACCCGCTCCTTGAGCAGGCGCGAGTAGATGTCGTACGAGCGCTCGCCGCGCGCGGTCTGCTCGACGACGATGGGCACCAAATTGAGATTCTGGATCGTGGACATGTCGCTCGCTCCCGGATGTGCCCTAAAAGTCTTGATCAGCGTATCAGGCGCCGACCGGACGCATCACCTCGTCGAAGCTCAGGTTCTGGTCGGTGGTCTTGGCGTTGTCCGCCACCCACTCGGCCACCTGGTCTTCCATCACGCGGTTCTGCAGCCCAGACATCAGTTGGGGATCACCGTTATAGAGTTCAATGACCTTTTCCGGTTCTTCATAGGTGGAAGCAATCGCGGTCAGCATTTCGGCCATGCGCTTGCGATCGACCCGGATGTCGTTCTTGCGGGCGATTTCACCCATCAGCAGGGCCGCGGCGACGCGCTTGCGGGCGAACGGCTCGGCCGCGGCGACCAGTTGCGGGGCCGGCTCCTGGCCGCGCGGGGTGTTACCGGCCGCCATCGAGCGGGCTTCGCCCTGGACCATCAGGTTCGGCACGTCCAGTTCCGGGTAGGCACCGGCCAGCTTTTCGGCCACTTCGGACTTCAGGCGGGCCATCAGGGTGGCCTTCAGCTCGCGCTCCAGATTGGCGCGGACTTCCTTCTTGAACGATTCCAGTTCGCCATCGACGACACCGAAGGTACGCACGAACTCGGCGTCGACCGCCGGCAGGTTCGGCTCCTGCACCTTGATCACCTTGAGGGTGACCTTGGCGGTCTTGCCGGCCAGGTCGGTATTGCGGAAATCGGTGGGAAATTCGATATCGGCGACGACGTCGTCGTTGGCGCTGCGGCCGGAGAGGGCCTCGTCCAGGGCCTTGAACAGGGTGCCCGAGCCGAGCACGCTGCCTGCACGCTCCAGGCCTTCGGCCGGGAAACGGTAGCCTTCGGTTTCGGCCGAGTACTCGAACATCACGAAATCGCCGTCTTTCGAGGCGCGCTCGACTTCGTCGAAGCTGCGACGCTGCATGCGCAGGGTTTCGATCATCTTCTCGATGTCCTCGTCACCGACCACGGCGACCGGGCGGGCGATCTCCAGCCCACTGACGTCGATGGCCGGGAACTCCGGCATGATCTCGAAGGTGGCCGTGTAGGCGATCTGGCCGTCTTCCGGCGCACCGGTGGTCTCGATCGACGGGTTGGCAATCGGACGGAGCTTTTCCTGCTCCACCGCCTCGCGCAGGCTGGTACCGATCAGGTCGGACAGCGCCTCGCCGTGGACCTGCGCGCCGAAGCGCTGCTTGATCACGGTGAGCGGCACCTTGCCCGGGCGGAACCCCTTCAGGCGCACCGTGCGCCCCATTTCCGCGATCCGTTCGCTGACCTGCGCATCAAGGCGCTCGGCCGGGATTTTCACCGTGAGCTTGCGCTCGAGCTTGCCGACGTTCTCAACCGAAACCTGCATGACCACTCCTGAAACCGCCGTTGATTGGGCGCGATGGCGGCAATCGGCCGCCGTACCGAACTCGTTGGATTTGGTGCGAAAGGGGGGACTCGAACCCCCACGGGTTACCCCGCCAGAACCTAAATCTGGTGCGTCTACCAATTCCGCCACTCTCGCATCGTGAAGGGCATCCCCGAAGCCCCTGCCCCGACCATGCGGGAACCGGCGCCAAGTCGATGATTCCCTTGCACGAAAGCGGACCATTTTACGGGCGCGGACAGCCCGGGCACAAGACGCCAGAGGCGCCGTCGCACGCTTCACGGACGCAAAAATCCGCCTTTTCCGGCGGATGATGCCATCCAAAGTCCGGATTCCGTGTGACGGTGAGCTTTTTCACCCCTCCCGTCAGGAGCGGGTCCGCCTTCGGCCCATCTCCCGTCGGGCGATGGGGAGGCAAAAAAAAAGGACCCGGTTTCCCGGGTCCTTTTCCAAGTTGGTGGGCCGTGAAAGATTCGAACTTTCGACCAATTGATTAAGAGTCAACTGCTCTACCAACTGAGCTAACGGCCCTTTTAACTTTTCAAGTGGGGTGGACGATGGGACTCGAACCCACGACATCCGGAATCACAATCCGGTACTCTAACCAGCTGAGCTACGCCCACCATAAAACCTGTTTCTGGCGCGCCCGACAGGACTCGAACCTGCAACCGTCGGCTTAGAAGGCCGATGCTCTATCCGGTTGAGCTACGGGCGCAGGCACCGCAAGTAGAACGCCACGTTGGTCGGGGCAGAGGGATTCGAACCCACGACATCCAGCTCCCAAAGCTGGCGCTCTACCAGACTGAACTATACCCCGATTCCAGAAAACCTCGTCCCGCATTTCGCGCTTCGAAGCCTTTGAATGTTACGGGTGATATTCAGTCCCGTCAATCCGCATGGAACACACCACACTTCGTATCACTTGTGTTTTCGATGCGGTTTTCACCGGATTCAAAAACGCAGTCGCCGTTGTTCCCGTTCGACTGCTTGTAAATGGTGCGCCCGGAGAGATTCGAACTCCCGACCACCAAGTTCGTAGCCTGGTACTCTATCCAACTGAGCTACGGGCGCACACAAAACGGTTTGCTTCACTGCTTCAACGTTGCTGCATTGTGTCGGCGGTGAATCAAGAAGCGGAATTATTCAGATTATGGACGTGGGCGTCAACACTTTTCGTCAAAAAAAATCACACAAAGTGAAATCTCTTCCCTGAAATCCCATTCGCCCTCGTCAAAAGCACAAATAAAGAGGCGGCCAATGTGGCCGCCTCTTTCGTTACCGCTGTACGTCGCTCAGAGCTGCGGCGCGGGATTGCCGACCTTGTCGGTCGCCGAGCCCGCGTCGCCACGTGGCGGCGGCGGAGGTGGCGGCGTGGAGCCCGGCTTGGTCCAGTCGGCCGGGGGACCCGGCACGCGATCGTTCATGATGTCGTCGATCTGGCGCGCATCGATCGTCTCGTACTGCAGCAGCGTGTCGGCCATGATGTGCAGCTTGTCGAGGTTCTCGGTCAGCAAGGCCTTGCTGCGCGCGTACGCGCGATCGAGGATGGTGCGCACGACCTCGTCGATCTTGCGCGCCGTCTCGTTGGAGACGCTCTTGTGCTGCGTCACCGAACGACCGATGAAGACCTCATCCTCTTCCTCGCCGTACGTCACCGGACCGAGTTCGTCAGAGAGGCCCCATTTGGTCGCCATATTGCGCGCCATCTTGGTCGCACGCTCGATGTCGTTCGATGCGCCAGTGGTGACCTTGTCGTGGCCGAAGATCAGTTCCTCGGCAACGCGGCCACCGTACAACGAGCACAGCTGCGACTCGATCGCGACCTTGTTCATGCTGTACCTGTCACCTTCCGGCAGGTACATGGTTACGCCCAGGGCGCGACCGCGCGGGATGATGGTGACCTTGTAGACCGGATCGTGCTCGGGCATCAGCCGGCCAATGATGGCGTGACCGGCCTCGTGGTACGCGGTCAGCTTCTTCTCGTCCTCGCTCATCGCCATCGAGCGCCGCTCGGCACCCATCAGGATCTTGTCGCGCGCACGGTCCAGGTGACTCATGCGCACTTCGCGGGCGTTCTCGCGCGCGGCGAACAGGGCGGCCTCGTTGACCAGGTTGGCCAGGTCCGCACCGGAGAAGCCGGGCGTGCCACGGGCGATCGTCATCGGTTCGACGTCGGTCGCGGTCGGCACCTTGCGCATATGCACCTTGAGGATCTGCTCACGGCCGCGGACGTCCGGCAGGCCGACCATCACCTGGCGATCGAAACGGCCCGGACGCAGCAGCGCGGGATCGAGCACATCGGGACGGTTGGTCGCGGCGATCACGATGATGCCTTCGGTGCCTTCGAAACCGTCCATCTCGACCAGCAGCTGGTTGAGGGTCTGCTCGCGCTCGTCGTGACCGCCGCCCATGCCGGCGCCACGATGGCGGCCGACGGCGTCGATCTCGTCGATGAAGATGATGCAGGGTGCGTGCTTCTTCGCCTGCTCGAACATGTCGCGCACGCGGCTGGCGCCGACGCCGACGAACATCTCGACGAAATCGGAACCGGAGATCGAGAAGAACGGCACCTTGGCCTCGCCGGCGATCGCCTTGGCGAGCAGGGTCTTGCCGGTACCCGGGGGACCGACCATCAGCACGCCGCGCGGGATCTTGCCACCGAGCTTCTGGAACTTGCCCGGGTCGCGGAGGAACTCGACCAGTTCGCCGACCTCCTCCTTCGCCTCGTCGCAACCGGCGACATCGGTGAAGTTGACCTTGACCTGGTCCTCGCCCTGCAGCTTCGCACGCGAACGGCCGAAGCTCATCGCGCCGCGACCGCCGCCGCCCTGCTGCATCTGGCGCATGAACCAGATCAGGACCGCGACGAAGATGATGATCGGCAGCCAGTTGATCAACAGGCCCAGCAGCGAGAAACCGTTGTCGGCCGGTTCCTGGCGGACGTCCGCGCCCTTGGCGTTGAGGTTCTTCACCAGATCGCTGGTCACCACGCCGATGTTCGGCACCACGGTGCGATAGGCCGAGCCGTCCTTCAGCTTGCCGGTGATCGTCGCCGGCGAGGTCGCCGTGATCGTGCCGGTGCCGACGTTGCCGTTATCGACCTGCTGGGTGAAGTTCGTATAGGACATGTCCTGCGACGAACCGCCGCGCGGGTTGAAGCTCTGGAACACGGTGAGGAGAACCACCGCGATGATCAGCCAGAGCAACAGATTTTTTGCCATTTCGTTCATGCGCGGTTCTCGCCTGGTTGCCGACCGGGGGTTTTCAGCCCCACCGCCAGCGCATAAACCTCCCGCGAACGGGCGCGGGAGGCCTTCGGTTTACGCATAGTCACGCGCATGAATTGCGCGCGCAAGGTGCGTAAGTACTCATCAAAGCCGGCACCCTGGAAAAGCTTGACCAGGAATGCCCCGTCCGGCTTCAGCCATTGCCGGCTGAAATCGAGCGCCAGCTCGCACAGGTCCATTGCACGGATCTGGTCGGCCAGGGCTACACCGCTCATATTGGGGGCCATATCGGACAGGACAAGATCGACCTTGGCGCCTTCGAGCTTCTGTTCGAACTCGCGAAGCACGGTTTCCTCGCGAAAATCGCCCTGCATGAAGTCGACGCCGGCCAGGCCGTCCATGGGCAGGATATCCAGCGCGATCACTTTTCCGGTGTCGCCGAGCCGCTGGCGGGCCAGCTGGGACCAGCCGCCCGGGGCGGCGCCCAAGTCGACCACGACCATGCCTGGCTTGATGATGCGATCACGGTCGATCAGCTCTTCCAGCTTGAAAATCGCGCGCGAACGCAATCCCTCGGCGTGGGCACGCTTGACGTAAACATCGTCGAAATGCTCCCGCAGCCAGCGGGAACTAGTCTTGCTGCGAGCCATGATCGGCGATAGCCATAGATAGGGAGTCCAGGGGGGCCATGATACCCTTTGCCATCCCCCCTCCGCGAATCGAAACTGAACGCATGCCGCTCTCCCCTACCCAGCGCCGCTACCTGCGCAGCCTCGCCCACGATCTCGGGCCCGTCATCCTGCTCGGCAACAAGGGCGCGACCGATGCCGTGGTGAAAGAGCTCGGGCTCGCCC
Source organism: Luteibacter sp. (assembly GCA_036009745.1). GTDB lineage: Bacteria > Pseudomonadota > Gammaproteobacteria > Xanthomonadales > Rhodanobacteraceae > Luteibacter. The sequence goes on from DASYLE010000012.1 coordinate 17,958, forward strand.
TCGGCCACCATGAACTGGTCAAGGTAAAGCTCTCCGGCGGCGACCGTGACGAGCGCCAGCAGCAGGTGGAGGTGCTCACCCAGGGTACCGGCGCCGAAGTGATCCAGCAGATCGGCCATGTCGCCGTCCTGTTCCTGCGCAATACCAAGGACCCGAAGCTCGCGCTGCCGCGCTGAGCCGGAAGCCGCCATGGAACTGTCGTTCGAACATCCGGGTGAATACCTGTTCGTCCGCCGCGTCGCCCCCGACCGGATCACCGTCGTCGACCGCGAGGTGACCGCCAGCTTCCTGCTTGCCCCGGACCGGCTGGTCGAACACTGGCCGGCCACGGCCGCGCGCGAGCTCAGCGACGCCGCGGTCGCCGCCCTGCTGGAACTGAAGCCCGAGGTGGTCCTGTTGGGCACCGGTGAGCGCCAGGTCTTCCCGCCGGCCGCGGTCATGGCCAGCTTCCTGCGCCTGGGCATCGGTATCGAGGTGATGACCAATGCGGCCGCCGCGCGGACGTACAGCCTGCTGGCCGGCGAAGGCCGGCACGTGGTCGCGGCCTTCATCCTTCCCGGCTAGCGCGCCGGCAGGTATTGCAGAGGGTCGACCGGATTGCCGTCGCGGCGGATCTGGAATTGCAGTTCGTCGCGCGACGCGCCACTCGATCCCATCTCGGCGATCACCTGCCCCGCCTTCACCTTTTCGCCTTCTTTCACCAGGCGTTTGCGGTTGTGACCATAGGCGGACAGGAAACTGTCGCTGTGCTTGATGATCACCAGTTCGCCATAACCGACCAGGCCATTGCCGCTGTAGACGACGACACCGTCGGCGGTCGAGCGGACGGGATCGCCGCTCTTGCCCGCGATCTCGATACCGGGGATCGCATCGCCGGCCTGGAATTTCTTGATCAGCGAGCCGTCGGCCGGCCAGCGCCAGGCGATACCGCCGGCCTGGCGCATCGCGCCAGCGGCGATCGGTGCCGCGGGCGCGGCCGTGACTGGCGCCGAAGCGATGGCCGGCGCCGGGGTCGCGATCGGCCCGGGCGTCACGGCGATCGGCGGTGCACCGGCCACCACGACGGTCGCGGGGGACGCGGGCATGGATGCCGTGGACTGGGCCGGCGCTGGATGGTCGTCCGCATCCGCGCCCTTCACCGTCTCAAACGCTGGCGCGACGGGTGGCGCGGTAACGGCATGGACAGGACCGGCGGCCGGCTTGCTGGCCTTGGCGATCGCGGCCACCACGGCCGGATTGGTCGTTGCCGGGTTGACCCGCTCGCCGCCCGGCGGCGAAAGCCGCAGGTTCTGACCGGGCCAGATCGTGTACGGCGCATCGATCCCGTTCCACCGGGCCAGATCCCGGAAATCGACCTTGTTGCGAAAAGCGATGCTGTAAAGGGTGTCGCCCTTGCTGACCTGGTAGCTGCCGCCGGGCGGCGGTGCGCGCACGGCGCGCTCCGGCTCATAGCTGCCGGTGCGCTGGACGACGACGGAGCTACGCGTCGTACCGCAGGCGGCGACGACCAGTGCCGCCAGCGCAAGCAGCGGCCAGCGCATTGTCCTGACCCAGGGGCGAATCCACCCGATCACGCGCATCGTTGACTTCCTTTCATCGCAACAGGAACCACCAGACGCCGAGCACCACGAGCGCGACGATAGCAGCCCAACCGATCCATTCGATATGTTTGTGCAACATGCGTTCAGCGCGCTCGCCGAAGATCCTGATCAGCAGGGCCAGCAGCCATACGCGCTTGCCGCGGCCGACCAGCATGCAGACCAGGAACGGCACCACCGGTACGCCGACGATGCCTGACGCCCAGGTCACGAACTTCATCGGCACCACCGGCTGCAGGGCGGCCAGCGCGAGTACGACAAGCAGCCCGAGCCAATGCTGGTTCATCTGCTGGCGCAGGTTCTCCACGCCGGCATTGATCGGCGCCAGCAGGTGCAGCGAATCGAGCAGCGGCGAGAGCGCCTGGAAGGCGTAGTGGCCGAGCGCATAGCCGACCAGCGACCCGAGCAGGGAAAACAGCAGGCTGATGTTGGCGTAGCGGAAGGCCTTGTCCGGTTTGGCCAGCATCATCGGGGCCAGCATCACTTCCGGCATGACCGGGAAGATGAATGCCTCGACAAAGCTCAAACCTGCCAGGTAACGCACCGCGAGGGGATGGCGAGCCCATTGGATGGCACGCTCGTAAAGGTTTCCAAAAAGCCGCATTCAGCGGGTCCTTCCGAAGTGGGGGCCCATCAGCCAATGCCGCCGAGCAGGGGAACGAAACTGACCGCGCCCAGATCCTCGCGACTCATCTCGCCCTGGCCGTCCTTGCGCAGGCGGACCAGGGTCTGCTTGCTCGGCGAGCCGACGGGCGCGACGAGGATGCCGCCGGGTTTGAGCTGGTCGAGCAACTGGTTGGGAATGCGGTCGCCCGCTGCGGTAAGGATGATCGCGTCGAACGGCGCCTCGTCGGGCCAGCCGAGCTTGCCGTCGTCATGGCGCGAACGCAGGTTCTCGATACCAAGCTGGCGGAAACGACGGCGCGCCTGACGCAGCAACTCCTCGATCCGCTCGACGGTAAACACCTGCGGCACCAGGGCGGCGAGTACCGCGGCCTGGTAGCCCGAACCGGTGCCGATTTCCAGCACGCGCTCCGGTACGCCATCCTCGATCAGCGCCTCGGTCATGCGCGCGACGATCCACGGCTGCGAGATCGTCTGGCCATGGCCGATCGGCAAGGCGGTGTTTTCATACGCCCGCGAATGCAACGCCTGGTCGATGAAATGATGCCGCGCGAGATGACGGATCACCTCGAGCACGCGCGTATCGGCGATACCCTCTTCCTTGAGCTTCGTCACCAGCCGGTCGCGCGCGCGCTGCGAGGTCATGCCTTCGCCACGCAGGGCGGATGCCGGGAGTGAATGGAGGTTGGCCATCAGCTCACCTCCACGCCATCGGCCATCTTTTCGGACAGCGCGAGCATCCAACTGCTGACCTTGTCCAGCGCCTGGAACCGGGTCAGGTCGACATGGATCGGCGTCACCGAGACGAAACCGCGCCGCACGGCGTCGAAATCCGTGCCCGGGCCCGCATCGTCGATCTCGCCGGCCGGGCCGATCCACCAGATGGTGCGGCCACGCGGGTCGGTCTGTTTGATGCATGGCGCCGAACGATGGCGCTTGCCCAGGCGGGTGACCTCGAAGCCCTTGATCTGCGCCCACGGCAGGTCCGGCACGTTGACATTGAGGATCGTGTCCGCCGGCAACGGATCGACCAGCAACTGCTGCATCAGCATGACGACCGCATGAGCCGCCGAATCGTAATGCGCACCGACATGTTCCTTGCTGACCAGCGACACGGCGATCGCCGGGTAGCCGAGGAAACGGCCTTCCATCGCCGCCGACACGGTGCCGGAATAGATCACGTCATCGCCGAGGTTCGCCGAGTTGTTGATGCCGGAAACGACGATATCCGGATCGACCTCGAGCATGCCGGCCAGCGCCAGGTGGACACAATCGGTCGGGGTGCCGGCAACACGGTAATAGCCGTTGTCCATGCGCAGCACGCGGATCGGGTTGTCCAGGGTCAGCGAGTTGCTCGCGCCCGAACGGTCACGATCCGGCGCGACCACGGTTACTTCGCCCACTGCCGCCAGACGCTCGGCCAGAACGCGGATACCCGGCGCGTCCACGCCATCGTCATTGCTTACCAGAACTCGCATCTTGCCCCATCTAAAAGCTGTTGCGACCGCGGCTTCAACCGCCGCGCCCGCCCTTACCGGGCCCGTCCGGGGACGCGATACGACATCGCGTCCCCGGCCGTGCCCAACCTCTGGAGTCTACCGGAGCGGGCGACGGTATTCATCGTATGAAGTCATTGTAGGATGCCTGGATGAAGCGCCGAGCCCCCATCCAGGTCGACGAAGACGACGCCCGGCTGTTTCGCGAGGCGATTGGCGACGTGCGCCCGATCGAAGCCGTGCAGGCCCCGCCGGAGCGGCCGAAACCGGAACCGCATCCGTATATGCGCGACGCCGACGAAGCGGCCGTGCCAAAGCAACTGCTCACCCTGGATTTCGATCCGGCCGATCTCGAGGTCGGCGAAGAGCTTTCCTACCTGCGCGACGGCTATCCGCCGAAGCTGCTCAAGCAGCTCAAACGCGGCCAGTTCAGCGTGCAGGCCGATGTCGACCTGCACCAGATGAACGCCGCGGCCGCGCAGATGACCATCGCCGAGTTCCTGGCCGCCTGCCACCACGAAGGCATCCGCTGTGTGCGCATCATCCATGGCAAGGGCCTGCGTTCGAAAGCCACCGGTCCGGTACTCAAGGGACTGACCGACCGCCTGCTCCGCCGCCGCGACGACGTCGTCGCCTTTGCCTCTGCGCGGCCGATGCAGGGTGGCACCGGCGCCGTCGTCGTCCTCCTGAAAGGCTGACTCAGTCGGTCCGGGCCAGCTCGCGGATCACCGTCGTCGCATAGGCGCCCGAGGGCAGGCCAAAGGCGACTTCCAGCGCGCCATCATCCAGCCAACGCCAGGCAAGCCCGGACGGCACCAGACGCAGCGGCCGGCGTTCCTGATCCATGCGCGCATCGGCCAGACCGGCGGCGATGTCGGCGTTCTCGCCGGCGATGCGATTCTCGATCTCGGCGACCGCGTCAGCCGCCGGCGTTTCACCCCGCCCCCATAGCGGACCGGAAGGATGGATATCCTTGCGCCCGAGGCGTTCGGCGAGCACATCGTTGAAAGGTTCCGGGCCGAACCACGAACGCGATCCGTTCAACGACCATATCTCACCGTCCAGCGGTGCGTCCCAGCGATCCATCGCCACGCGCTCGGCGAGCACACTGTTGAACACATGCGAGCGCGCCGCGGAAAGCAGGATCGAGCGCTTGTCGCGATCGACCCGGCGGCCGGCGAACATCGCCTTCGCCTGCTCGACGTTGGCGCCACCGAAACCGAAGCGCTGCTCGCCGAAGTAATTCGGCACACCGCGGCTGGCGATCGCCTCGAGTCGCGATGCCACCGCCTCACGATCGCCCTCGGCATCGCGCAACACCAGCACGAAACGGTTGCCGGCCAGCGCGCCGCGCTTGATCTTGCGCTTGTGCCGCACACTGGAAAGGACTTTCACATCGGCATGCGGAAACGTCGACCAGTCCGGATCGGCCTTGCCTGGCAACTGCACGGTAAACGCCTGGCGAGTCACCGCATGACGGTCCTTCATGCCAGCGAAACCGACATTGTTCGGCGCGGTGCCGGCGAACTTCGCCAGTTCGCGCGCGACCCATTCGGTGTTGGCGCCACGCTTCTCGACGATCAGCAAGGCATGTTCGCCCTCGCCGTCGGCCTCGTAACCGAGGACCTCCTCGACAAAGAAATCCTCCGGCGCGGCACGCAATCTGGCCTTCAGCACCGGGCCGCCGTGGGCGTAAGGAAGTTCGTTGTCGGACATGGGGGTTTCTCAAAGCAAAAAAGATCAAAGCAGGAAGACGGTCGCCAGGCCGAGGAAGATGAAGAATCCGCCGCTATCGGTCATCGCCGTGATCAGTACGCTGGAACCCAGCGCCGGATCGCGGCCGGCCTTTACCATCAGCATCGGAATGCCGACGCCCATGAAAGCGGCCAGCAGCAGGTTCAAGGTCATCGCCAGGGTCATCACCATACCCAGCGCGGGATTGTCATAAAGCAGCCAGGCGATGATGCCGATGACGCCACCCCAGACTACGCCGTTGACCAGGGCGACACCGAGCTCCTTGCGCCACAGGCGGCGCATGCTGGCGACTCCGACCTGTTCCAGCGCCATCGCTCGCACGATCATGGTGATGGTCTGGTTGCCCGAGTTGCCGCCGATGCCGGCGACGATCGGCATCAGCGCAGCGAGCGCGACCAGCTTCTCGATGGAATGCTCGAAGAGGCCAATCACCCGTGAGGCGATAAAGGCGGTGACCAAGTTGACCGCCAGCCAGGCCCAACGATTGCGAATCGATTTCCAGACCGAGGCGAAGATGTCTTCCTCCTCGCGCAGGCCGCCGCGCGAGAGCGTCTCGGCCTCGCTTTCCTCACGGATCAGGTCGACCATCGCATCGACCGCGATGCGACCGATCAGGTGCCCGGCCTCATCGACCACCGGCGCGGTGACCAGGTCATAGCGCTCGAAAGCCTGGGCGACCTCGTAGGCATCGTCCTCGGGACGGAAGGTATTCACGTCCGGCGCCATGATGTCGCGGACCATGCGGTCGGGCGAATTGACCAGCAGCCAGTGCAGGGGCAGCACGCCGGTCAGCACATGCTCCGCGTTGACCACGAACAGCTTGTCGGTCTGCGCCGGCAGTTCCTCGAACCGACGCAGGTAGCGCAGCACCGTCTCCAGGCTGATGTCCTCGCGGATGGTGACCATCTCGAAGTCCATCAGCGCGCCGACCTGGTCGTCCTCGTAGGACAGCGCGGACTGCACGCGCTCGCGCTGCTCGGCGTCGAGGCTTGCCATCAGTTCCGGCAGGACTTCGGTCGGCAGGTCGTCGACCAGGTCGGCCAGTTCGTCGGCGTCCAGCGGCTCGACGGCGGCGAGGATTTCGCGATCGTCCATATCGGCGATCAGGGTCTCGCGCACCGAATCGGAGACTTCGAGCAGGATCTCGCCGTCGCGATCGGCCTTGATCAGTTGCCAGACCGCCAGGCGATCGTCGAACGGCAGGGATTCGAGTACGTCGGCCATGTCGGCCGGATGCAGTGCATCGAGTTCGGCCTGAAGTTCGGCGCTTACCCGGGTCAGCGCATCGTCGTCACCGCGCTGGACGAAATCGTCGCGACGCCGCAGCAGGTCGACAATTCGTTCGAGGCGGTCGTGCAGCCGTGGCGTCGAGGCGCGGGCCTCGACCTCGTTCATGTCCGCACCAGGAGCACGGTAGCCAGCGCGGCAATACCTTCCCGGCGACCGGTAAAGCCCAGGGTCTCGGTCGTGGTTGCCTTGATGCTGATGCGGTCCATCTCGCTGCCGAGGTCGGCGGCGATCATCGCGCGCATGGCATCCGCATGGGGGCCGACCTTCGGCGCTTCGCAGATGACGGTGAGATCGGCATTGCCGAGGGCATAGCCGCGCTCGGCCAGCATCGCCGCCACCGCGCGGACGAAACGGCGGCTGTCCGCGCCACGCCAGGTTTCATCGGAAGGCGGAAAATGCTTACCGATATCGCCCAACGCCAGCGCGCCGAGCAGCGCGTCGCACAGCGCATGCAGCACGACATCGCCGTCCGAATGGGCGAGCAGGCCCTGCGTATGCGGCACCTTCACGCCACCGAGCATCACATGGTCGCCCATGCCGAAGGCATGCACGTCGAATCCCTGGCCAATACGCATCACGAAGTCCTCTCGAGCAGGAACTCGGCCAGGGCGAAGTCGGCCGGCGTCGTTACCTTGATATTGTCCTCCGCGCCCTCGACCAGCAGGGGCGCGAATCCAGCCAGTTCCATGGCCATGGCCTCGTCGCTGACCGCCACGCCCTTTTTCCGGGCATCGGCCAGCGCCGCGGCGAGTTGCGCGCGACGGAACATCTGTGGCGTGAATGCGCGCCAGCGTTGTTCACGCGGTTCGGTGGCGACACTACGCCCATCGGTGTCGGCGCGCTTGAGCGTGTCGCGCAACGGCGCCCCGAGCAAGCCACCATCGACGGCGCCCGCCTGTTCAATCAGCCGGGCGATATCGGCCTGGCGCACACAGGGCCGTGCCGCGTCGTGGACCAGGACGAAGGCATCGTCCCCCACCTCGGCAGGCAAGGCGGCCAGTCCGGCCAGCACCGAATCGCTACGCTCCGCACCGCCGGCTGCCGATAAGACCGGCTTGCCGTGCAAGCTGTCCAGTCCCGGCCAGTCCGCGTCCAGCGGACCGAGCACAACAAGCAGACCGGCGATCGACGTATGCGAAGCGAGCCGCTCCAGTGTATGCATGATCAACGGCCGATCGCCCAGCATCTGGTACTGCTTGGGCCGATCGCCGCCGACGCGGCTGCCGCGCCCGGCTGCCGGGACGACACACCACAGGCCGCCCATCTCAGTTGCCGCCGTCGGCGGTGACCGGCGGTGGCGTCGGCACGCTTGCCGCGCCCGCCGGCTCGACTACCTGGTAGAACGTCTCGCCCGGCTTGATCAGGCCGAGTTCCGAACGCGCACGCGCTTCGGTGGCCTGCTCGCCGTGCTTGAGATCCTCGACATCGGCGCTCAATGCCTGGTTGCGCTTCTGCAGGCCGGCGTTCTCCTCGGCCTGCGCCTTGACCCCGGCGCGCATGGTCTCGACCTCATGCATGCTGCCGTTGCCGACCCACAACTTCAGTTGCAGGACGATCAGCAGGATGATCAGGACAAGTCCGACCCAGCGCAGCATCGTGTCGTCGCTCAGCCAGGAAGCTTGGCGAGACTGACGAAGGCGCTACGTCCGGCATAACGCGCCGCCGAGCCCAGCGCTTCCTCGATGCGCAGCAACTGGTTGTACTTCGCGACGCGATCGGTACGGCAGAGCGAACCGGTCTTGATCTGCGTGGCCGTGGTGGCTACGGCGATATCGGCGATCGTGGTGTCCTCGGTTTCGCCCGAACGGTGCGAGATCACCGCGGCGTACTTCGCGCGGTCGGCCATGGCGACGGCTTCCAGCGTTTCGGAAAGCGTGCCGATCTGGTTGACCTTGATCAGGATCGCGTTGGCGATGTGCTTGTCGATGCCTTCCTGGAAGATCGCCGGATTGGTCACGAACAGGTCGTCGCCGACCAGTTGGATATCCTTGCCGATCTTCTCGGTGAGCAGCTTCCAGCCATCCCAGTCGCCTTCGGCCATGCCGTCCTCGATCGAGACGATCGGGTACTGCTTCGCCCAACTGGCCAGCAGGTCGACGAATTGGGCCGAATCGTATACGTGGCCTTCGCCTGCGAGATCGTACTTGCCGTTCTTGAAGAACTCGCTGCTGGCGACGTCGAGGCCAAGCAGGATCTCACTGCCCACCTTGTAGCCGGCAATGCCGACGGCCTCGAGGATGGTGTCCAGCGCCTCGACGTTCGAACGCAGGTTCGGCGCGAAGCCGCCTTCGTCGCCGACGGAGGTGCTCAGGCCACGGCCCTTCAGCACCGACTTCAGGGCATGGAAAATTTCCGCGCCGGCGCGCAGCGCCTCGGCAAAGTTGGCCGAGCCGACCGGCAGGACCATGAATTCCTGCACGTCGACGTTATTGTCCGCGTGGGCACCGCCGTTGATGATGTTCATCATCGGCACCGGCAACGCGCCGGGCTTGCCGTTCGACAGGTACTGCCACAGGGCCTGGCCGCGCGAGGCGGCGGCGGCATGCGCGGCCGCCATGGAAACGCCGAGCAGTGCATTGGCACCGAGGCGTCCCTTGTTTGGCGTGCCGTCCAGTTCGATCAGTTTCTTATCCAGCCCCGCCTGGTCGACGGCGTCGAAGCCCTTCAACGCACCGGCAATCGCCGTATTGACGTTGTTCACCGCGTTCTTCACGCCCTTGCCCTGGTAACGCGACGTGTCGCCATCGCGCAGTTCCACCGCTTCGCGCGAACCGGTCGATGCGCCGCTCGGTACGGCGGCGCGGCCGAACGACCCGTCCGCCAGGGTGACTTCGGCTTCGAGGGTCGGGTTACCGCGGGAATCGAGGATTTCGCGGGCGTGGATGCGGGTGATATCGGTGGTCATGCGGATCCCATGGCGTTAGATGGATGACGTCGACTGCAAAAGCTTATCCGGCGCTCTTCTTCAACAAGGTGACGAAGCGATCGCTGGCCTTGCACTGGCCGTCGGTGGCCAGCGAGGTGTAATAACGTGCGTAACCGGTGCGGGTAAGCGCCTCGGTGCGGGTCCGGTCGGCCTGGTTGCCGTCCATCATCAGCGCCATCAGCGCCTTGGTGGCGACGTCCGGATCGGCCGGGTAACTGGTTACCAGCGACTTGCGCCACGGCGATTGCGCGTCGAGCAGGCGGATGGCCGTATCGCGGATCTCGGCTACCTTGCCCAGTTTCGCCAGGCGCTGGCCGAGCTTGTCGCCGTTGATGCCGGCGCCGGTCATGTAGCGGTCCTCGCAATCGGCCAGCTGGCGATAGTCGTCCGACAGCTGCTGCCATTCCTTATGGTCGAGCGGCGCGTATTGATCCGGCGCCGACGATTGCGCGAAGGCCGGCAGCGCCATCAGCGCCAGTCCATGGGCCAGCAGGAAAACACCCGCACGCCTCACGCGTGGTCCCGGAAGCCGCGACGCTTCACCACCTGGTCGAGCTCCATCAGCGTCTCCAGCAGCTCTTCCATCTGCGCCAGTGGCCACGCATTCGGGCCGTCGCTGAGCGCCTTGGATGGATCCGGATGGGTTTCGGCGAAGAGGCCGGCGACACCGACGGCAACCGCCGCGCGCGCCAGCACCGGCACGAATTCGCGCTGGCCACCGGAGGTGGTGCCCTGCCCGCCCGGCAACTGCACCGAATGGGTCGCGTCGAACACAACGGGACAGTTCGTCTCGCGCATCACCGACAGCGAACGCATATCGGAGACCAGGTTGTTGTAACCGAAGCTGGCTCCACGCTCGCAGACCATGATGTCGTTATTGCCGACATCACGGGCCTTCTCGACCACGTTCTTCATGTCCCAGGGCGCGAGGAACTGACCCTTCTTGATGTTCACCGGCTTGCCGGCACGGGCCACGTTCTGGATGAAGTCGGTCTGGCGGCAAAGGAAGGCCGGGGTCTGCAGCACGTCGACGACGGCGGCGACTTCGTTCATCGGCGTGTATTCGTGCACATCGGTCAGCACCGGCACGCCGATCTGCGACTTGACCGCCGCAAGCACCTTCAGTCCTTCCTCAAGGCCCGGACCGCGGAAGCTCTTGTCCGAGGACCGGTTGGCCTTGTCGAAGCTGGACTTGAAGATGAAGTTGATGCCCAGCCGGCTGGTGATTTCCTTCAGCGTACCGGCGGTGTCCAGTTGCAGTTGCATCGACTCGATCACGCAGGGACCGGCGATCAGGAACAGCGGCTGGTCCAGGCCAACCTCGAATCCGCAAAGCTTCATGCCACCGACTCCTTCGAGGCCAGCGGCTCGCCATCGCGGACCGCCTTGTATTCGCGCGCGGCGCGGACGAAGCCAATGAACAGCGGATGGCCGTCACGCGGTGTCGAGGTGAATTCCGGATGCGCCTGGCAACCGAGGAACCACGGATGTTTCTGCTGCGGCAGTTCGACGATCTCGACCAGCAGGTCGTCCATCGACTTGCCGGAGACGACGAGGCCGAGGTCCTCGAAGGTCTGCCGGTAACGGTTGTTGAATTCGTAACGGTGGCGATGACGTTCGCGAATGACTTCCTCGCCGTACAGCTGGCGGGCCAGGGTGCCGGCCTTCAGCCGGCATTCCTGCGCGCCCAGGCGCATCGTGCCGCCGAGGTCCGAGCGCTCGCTGCGCTGCTCGACTTCGCCCGCCGAGGTGGTCCATTCGGTGATCAGCGCGATCACCGGATCATGCGTATTGCGATCGTTCTCGCTGGAATCGGCGTCCTTCAGCCCGGCGATATTGCGCGCGAACTCGACCACCGCCGCATGCATGCCGTAGCAGATGCCAAAATAAGGCACGCCCTGCTCGCGCGCGTATTGCGCGGCGAGCACCTTGCCCTCGAAGCCGCGCTTGCCGAAGCCGCCGGGAACGAGGATGGCGTCGACGCCGCCGAGCACGTTACGCGCGCCCTTGGCCTCGACCTCTTCGGAATCGACCCAGTGCAGGTTGACCCGGGTCGACTGCTTGATGCCGCCGTGGCGCAGCGCCTCGCCGAGGGACTTGTAGGCGTCCTTGTGCTCGACGTACTTGCCGACGATGGCGATCGTGATCTCGTCGGTCGGATGCTCGACGGCCTCGACCGTGCGCTTCCAGCCGGACAAGTCGACGGGACCGGCGTCCAGGCCGAGCTTGCGCACGACCAGGTCGTCCAGGCCCTGCTCATGCAGCCACTGCGGCAGCTTGTAGATGACGTCGACGTCGATGGTGCTGATGACCGCGTTCTGCGGCACGTTGGTGAACAGGGCGATCTTCTGCCGCTCGCCTTCCGGCAACGGCCGCTCGCATCGGCAAAGCAACACGTCCGGCTGGATACCGATCGAGCGCAGTTCCTTGACCGAATGCTGGGTCGGCTTGGTCTTGATCTCGCCGGCGGCCTTGATATACGGGACCAGGGTCAGGTGCATGAACAGGCACTTTTCCGGACCGTGCTCGATGCGCAACTGACGAATGGCTTCAAGGAAAGGCAGCGACTCGATGTCGCCGACGGTGCCGCCGATTTCCACCAGGGCCACGTCGTAGCCGCGGGTCGCCTCGTGGATGGCGTGCTTGATTTCGTCGGTGATGTGCGGGATGACCTGCACGGTGGCGCCAAGATAGTCGCCCCGGCGCTCCTTGCGGATCACCGACTCGTAGACCTTGCCGGCGGTGATCGAATTCTTGCCGGTCAGCCGGGTATGGATGAAGCGCTCGTAATGTCCCAGGTCCAGGTCGGTCTCGGCGCCATCGTCGGTGACATAGACCTCACCGTGCTGGAAGGGGCTCATGGTGCCCGGATCCACGTTGATGTACGGATCGAGCTTCATCATGGTGACGGTGAGCCCGCGCGCCTCCAGAATCGACGCAAGGGACGCCGCTGCGATGCCTTTCCCGAGGGAGGACACCACACCGCCGGTGACGAAAATCAGGGGAGTCATGCGCAACAGCCGTGCTGGAAATCGGCATTTTAGCGGGTGTCGGGTCGAGGGGCGAGGACTTTGTTCATCGAACATGAATGGCACGGCGCGCGGCCGGCCTCTACCATGTGCGAATGACCGCTACCGCCCCTGCTTCCCGCCTTGCCGCCCTGCGCGAGGCCATGCGCCGCCGCGGCGTCGCCGCCTGCATCGTCCCCAGCGCCGATCCGCACCTGTCCGAGTACCTGCCCGGGCATTGGCAGGCCCGGCAATGGCTTTCCGGCTTCACCGGCTCGGCCGGCACCCTGGTGGTCACCGCCGATTTCGCCGGGGTGTGGACCGATTCGCGCTACTTCGCCCAGGCCACCCGGCAGCTCAAGGGTAGCGGTGCCGAACTGGTCAAGCTCGGCGTGCCGCATACCGCCGAGCACGTCGAATGGCTGGCCGGGCGCCTTTCCGCGGGCGATGTCGTCGCCGTGGCCGGTGACAGCCTCGCCGTGGCCTCGCGCGAACAGCTGGCCCGGCGTCTTGAAGGCATCGATGCCTACCTGCGCACCGACCTCGACCTGCCTGGCGAAGCCTGGACCGATCGTCCGCCGCTGCCCGGCAAGCCGGTTTTCGAACACCTGGCGCCGTTCGCCGGCAGCCCGCGCGCCGACAAGCTGCGTCATGTGCGCACCGCGATGAAGCGCGTCGGCGCCGACCGGCACTGGCTTTCCAGCCTGGACGATATCGCCTGGCTGACCAACCTGCGTGGCAGCGACGTCGAGTACAACCCGGTCTTCCTCGCCCATATGCTGGTCGAGGAGCGCGGCGCGACGCTGTTCGTCGACCACGCCAAACTCGATCCGGCACTGTTGCAAACGCTCGCCGCCGACGACATCACGGTCGCCGACTATGCCACCGCCGCCTCGGCGCTGGCCGCGCTTGCCGACGGCAGCAGCCTCCTGCTCGACCCGAACCGCGTGGTGGCCGCTCTCGCCGAGGCCATTTCCGCCAAGGTCAGGGTCATCCGCGGCGCGAACCCGTCCACCCTGTTGAAAGCGCGCAAGACCGTCGGCGAACTGGAACACATCCGCGACGCGATGCGCCGCGACGGCGCCGCCCTGGTCCACGCCTTTCGCCAGATCGAGGTGCGGCTTGCCGCCGGCGAGCCGTTGACCGAACTCGATGTCGATACCCTGCTGCTCGAAGCCCGTTCGGCGCAGAGCGGCTTTGTCGGCGAAAGCTTCGCGACCATCGCCGGCTACCAGGCCAATGGCGCCCTGCCGCATTACCGCGCCACGCCCGAGCAGCACAGCGCGCTGGCCGCCCACGGACTGCTGTTGATCGACTCCGGCGGCCAGTACCTGGGCGGCACCACCGATATCACCCGCGTACTGGCGCTCGGACCGGTGGGCGACGAGGCACGCCGCGACGCGACCCTGGTCCTCAAGGGCATGATCGGCCTCAGCCGCGCCCGCTTCCCGAAGGGCGCCAGCGGTCCGCAGCTCGACGCATTGGCTCGCGCGCCGCTCTGGGCCGCCGGCATGGACTTCGGCCACGGCACCGGTCACGGCGTCGGCTACTTCCTCAATGTCCACGAGGGCCCGCACGGGATCCGGCCACCGGTATCCGGCGCCCCCCTGGTGCCGCTGGAGCCGGGCATGATCACCTCGATCGAGCCGGGCCTGTACAAGCCGGAACGGCACGGTATCCGTCACGAGAATCTCGCCGTGGTGACCCAGGCCGACAGCACCGAGTTCGGCGACTTCCTCGCCTTCGAAACCCTGACCCTCTGCCCCTTCGACCGCCGGGTTTTCGACTCGCGTCTGCTCGAACCTTCCGAACGCGCCTGGCTGGACGACTACCACGCGACTGTCCGCGCCGCGCTGTCGCCCCTGCTCGACGTCGCCGACCGTGCCTGGCTCGAAGCGCACTGCGCGCCGTTGTAGGAGCCGTCCCAGTCGCACGATCCGATACACGGTCGCGGTAGATTGACCGCGCCGCGCCCCACGCCCATCCTGCACCGCTTAAGCCACCTGCGATAAACGATGAATACACGCTACAACGCCGCCGATATCGAAGTTCTCACTGGCCTGGACCCGGTCAAGCGCCGTCCGGGCATGTATACGGACACCACGCGCCCGAACCACCTGGCCCAGGAAGTGATCGACAACTCGGTCGACGAGGCCCTGGCCGGCCACGCCAAGGTGATCGAGGTGATCGTCCACACCGATGGCTCGGTCGAGGTGGCCGACGACGGTCGCGGCATGCCGGTGGACATCCATCCGGAGGAAGGCGTCGCCGGCGTCGAACTGATCCTCACCAGGCTGCACGCGGGCGGCAAGTTCTCGAACAAGAACTACGCCTTCTCCGGCGGCCTGCATGGCGTCGGCGTGTCGGTGGTCAACGCGCTCTCGACCCGCGTCGACGTGACCATCCGGCGCGACGGCTCGGAATACCGCATGGGCTTCGCCAACGGCGACCGGGTCAGCGACCTGGAAGTGATCGGCACCGTGCCGAAGAAGAAGACCGGTACCACCCTGCGCTTCTGGCCGGATCCGAAATATTTCGACACCCCGAAGTTCCTGCTTTCCAAGCTCAAGCACCTGTTGCGCGCCAAGGCCGTGCTCTGCGCCGGCCTGACCGTGCGCCTGCTCGACGAGGCCAGCGGCGAAACCGTCGAGTGGTATTACGAGGACGGCCTGCCCGATTACCTGCGCGGTGCGCTCGAAGGTGCCGAGTCCTTGCCGGCCGACTTGTTCATCAATCATCTTTCGCGCCAGACCGAGGCGCTCGACGTCGCACTGGCCTGGCTACCGGAAGGCGAGCTGGTCCAGGAAAGCTACGTCAACCTGATTCCCACCGCGCAGGGCGGCACCCACGTCAACGGCCTGCGCTCTGGCCTGACCAATGCCATCCGCGAGTTCTGCGACCTGCGCAACCTGCTGCCGCGCGGCGTGAAGCTCGCTCCGGAGGACGTCTGGGAACGGCTGGCCTTTGTTCTCAGCATCAAGCTGCAGGATCCGCAGTTCGCCGGCCAGACCAAGGAGCGACTGTCCTCGCGCAACGCGGCCGGCTTTGTCGAAAACGTCATCCACGACGCCTTCAGCCTGTGGCTGAACCAGCATGTCGACCTCGGCGAGCGCATCGCACAGCTGGCGATCGAGCGTGCCAGCGCGCGCATGAAGGCCGCCAAACAGGTCATCCGCAAGAAGATCACCCAGGGTCCGGCCCTGCCCGGCAAACTCGCCGACTGCACCGCGACCGACCTCAGCCGCACCGAGCTGTTCCTGGTCGAGGGCGACTCGGCCGGCGGCTCGGCCAAGCAGGCGCGCGACAAGGAGTTCCAGGCGATCATGCCGTTGCGCGGCAAGATCCTGAACACCTGGGAAGTCGAGTCCGGCTCGGTGCTCGCCTCGGAGGAAGTGCATAACCTCGCCATCGCGATCGGTTGCGACCCGGGCAAGGACGATCTTTCCGGCCTGCGCTACGGCAAGGTGGTCATCCTCGCCGATGCCGATTCGGACGGCTTGCACATCGCCACCCTGCTTTCCGCCCTGTTCCTTCGTCACTTTCCCTCCCTGGTCCGCGAGGGCCACGTCTTCGTCGCGATGCCGCCGCTGTTCCGCGTCGATGTCGGCAAGCAGGTGTTCTATTGCCTGGACGAGAACGAAAAGCGCTCCATGCTCGAGCGCATCGAGCGGGAGAAGATGAAGGGCGCGGTCAGCGTCACCCGCTTCAAGGGCCTGGGCGAGATGAACGCGCCGCAGTTGCGCGAGTCGACCATCCACCCCGACACGCGTCGCCTGGTCCAGCTGACCATCGAGGCCGAGGATGGCACCCACAAGCTGATGGATATGTTGCTGGCGAAGAAGCGCGCCGGCGACCGCAAGCAGTGGCTCGAGGACAAGGGCGACCTGGCCACGCTCGAGGTCTGATCGCCGCGTCTTCACCCGGCCTGCATGCGGCAGGCCGACAATGCATCCATCGCCGCCCTGGGAACGTATGGAAAGCATGACGCCAAGCGACGCGAGCGGTGATGACCTGGGTCCTACACTGGTCGCCGTCGCCCGTGGCGACGGCGACGCCTTCGCGCGACTGTACCGGCAGACCTCGGCACGGCTGTTCGGCATCTGCGTACGCATGCTGCCGCAACGCAGCGACGCGGAGGACGTGCTGCAGGACATTTACGTGACGATCTGGAACCGTGCATCGACATACGACACCACCCAGCCGAACCCGATCGGCTGGCTGATCGCCATCGCACGCAGCAAGGCGATCGATCGCTTGCGCACGCACAAACGCGATCGCCGCAACACGCCACTTGACGACACCACGCCCCTGGTCGACGAGACCCCTTCAGTCGCCGACCTGGCCGAAACCAGCGACGACCGTCGTCGCCTCGACAGCTGCCTGGCCACGCTGGAAGACAGGCAGCGCGCGGCGATCCGTCAGGCCTTCATGGATGGATCGACGCACAACGAACTGGCCGAACGCTGGGCCGTGCCCCTGGGCACGATGAAAAGCTGGATCCGGCGGGGCCTGGCGCAGCTGAAGGCGTGCCTCGAACGATGAATACCATCCCTCCCTCGCAGAGCCCCGCCGACCTGCTCGCCGCCGAGTACGTCCTTGGCGTGCTCGACGCGGACACGCGCCGCGCCGTGGAACGTCGCGCCGCTCGCGAACCTGAACTGGCCACGGCGATCGCCGCCTGGCAGGGAAGGCTCGCGCCGCTCGCAGGGGACATCGCGCCAGTCGAACCCCCGCGCCATGTCTGGGAACGCGTTCTCAGCGCGACGAACACGCGCCCTTCACTGGGAGGTGTCCGCCTGAACGACCGTGGGGGCTTCCTCGACAGCCTTGCTTTCTGGCGCTGGATCGGCGGCGGTGCACTGGTCGCGGCCGCCTGCCTGCTGGTCGTGCTTTTGCAATCGGGCCGGCCCGCGACCCCGGCACCCAGCGGCTATATGGTGTCCACCATCACCGCCGCCGATGGCCAGTCCGGCTATGTGGCCACGGTCGACCTGGCTAACGCGCGCGTCGTGCTCGTGCCGATCGCGGCGAACGCCTCGTCCGGCCGCGTACCGGAGTTGTGGATGATCGCACCCGGCGAAAAGCCGCTCTCGCTCGGCGTGGTCGCTGCCGATCGACCCACCACGATCAGCCTCTCGCCGTCATTGGTGAAGAAAATGGGCCCCGACGACCTGCTCGCCGTTTCGCTCGAGCCGCCCGGTGGATCGCCCACCGGACAGCCGACCGGACCGGTCGTTGCCAAAGGCCAGATTTCCGGCACCTGAGCGGTCACCGCGCGCGATGCATCCGGAAGACGAATCGCTTCGTATGACTCCTTGACCCCGCTTGTGGGGCAAATCGCCAGGAGTTCCATCATGAAGCTCGAAACCCGCCGTATGCGCTCGCTCTGTGCCGCACTTTCGCTGATCGTCGCCATCGGTACCGTTGCCCCGGTCATGGCCGGTTCGATGGATGGCGCCAAGACCGTCATGGTCGGCGGCGCAGCGATGTATCCGAACCGCAATATCGTGCAGAACGCCGTCAATTCGAAGGACCACACGACCCTGGTCGCCGCGGTGAAAGCCGCCGGCCTCGTCGACACCTTGTCCGGCACCGGTCCGTTTACCGTCTTCGCACCGACCAACGAAGCCTTCGCTGCGTTGCCCGCCGGCACCGTCGACAACCTTGTAAAACCCGAAAACAAGGCAACCCTGACCAAGATCCTGACCTATCACGTCGTTGCGGGTCGCTACACCGCGAAGGACCTGACCGACGCCGTGGCCAAAGGCAACGGAACCGCATCCCTGACCACGGTCCAGGGCGAACCGCTGACCGTCAAGCAGATGGCCGGCAGGATCGAGGTCGTCGACAGTAAAGGCAATGCCGCGGACGTCACCATCGCCGACGTCATGCAATCTAACGGTGTGATCCATGTGGTCGACAAGGTACTGATGCCCTGAGTGGCATGGCGTCGATCGTCACCCCCGGCGAGACGGGGTCCAGCGGCGTCGGCGGCCATGTGCCTGGCCGCCACCAGCCCTGGCCCGCGCCGGGATGACGATCGCTGCCGACTCTCCACACTTCACGCGAGCCGGGACGTCGCGCTAAGGTGTACGGAGTTCCCGGGATATCGCTCATGAGCCTGTTGCCACCGATCGACCTGAAGCGCTGGATCGACGAACACCGTCACCTGCTCAAGCCGCCGGTGGGCAACAAGTGCATCGTCGATGGCGACTTCATCGTCATGATCGTCGGTGGCCCGAATGCACGCACCGACTATCACCATGACGAGGGCCCGGAGTTCTTCTACCAGCTCGAGGGCGAGATGGTGCTGAAAGTGCAGGACGACGGTCATGCGCGGGATATCCCGATTCGCGCCGGCGAACTGTTCTACCTGCCGCCGCGCGTGCCGCATTCACCGCAAAGGATGCCCGACTCGGTCGGTCTGGTGATCGAGCGTCGCCGGCTCGACGGCGAGCGTGACGGGCTGCTGTGGTTCTGCGAACGCTGCAACCATAAGCTCTATGAGGAATACTTCGTCCTCGACAGCATCGAGCGCGATTTCCCCCCGGTGTTCGAACGCTTCTACGGTTCGATCGAGGCACGCACCTGCAAGCACTGCGGTCATCTCAATCCGGGACGCGGCTGAGCCACTTCCCCGCCATACGGCGTAGCGATTCATCCGCTGACGGATCGTCGGCCATCGGCGCGATCGGACGCCAGGCCAGCGCAAGCGACTCCTCGCTGATCGCGAAACGCTCGTCGGTCGCGCGAATCACGTAGCGCACGTCGTAGTGCCAGTGTTCCGGCTCTTCGCCGCGCGCTGGAATGCGGTGGCGATCGAGGTCGAAGATGCCCGGCTCCAGGACCAGTCCGGCCAGCCCGGATTCCTCTTCGGCTTCGCGCAAGGCCACCGCGGCAAGGTCCGGGTCGCCATCGGCGTGGCCTCCCAGTTGCAGCCAGCGACCAAGCTTCCGGTGATGGGTCAACAGCACACGCTCGCCGTCGGCGCTGACCAGCCAGGCCGAGCCGGTGAAGTGACCGTCGCGCCGGGTGCGCTCGAATACGTCAGGCGATGCATCGAGGAAACCGCGGAACGGGTCGACGGCGGCGTCATCCGGCCAGGCCGTCCGGTAAGCGTCGATCTCTGCAGCCAGGGACATGAAAGGGAATGCCTACACGAAAGGGACAAATTCTGACATGCACTTAGGGGATTTCCTATGTCCATCCAGGCGGCACCTGCCTAGGGTCGACATATCGACAACGCACGCAAGGGATACGTGTCGATGCCCCCCGAAAACATAAGGAAGAATGGCCATGAAAAGGATGTTCCTGGCGGCACTATTGCCATGCCTGATCCCGATGCAGGCACTCGCCACCGACGAGCGGCCCAATGTGAACTTTACCGGCCCCCTGCTCACTCCCAATGCAAGGAACCTCCCGCCTGGCGTGGTCATGGTTCAGCCCTATCTGATTTACGGCTCGAGTCATTCAGCCTACGACGCGCACGGCGAGCGGCGTAAAAAACCCGAGGGTTCACACCTGTGGCAGACCGTCGTGCCGGTCATTGTCGGCATCACCCCCCGGTTCCAGGCGCAGATGAATCTTGGTGCCGCACGCGTGTCCTCCGCCGGCAATACCAGCGATGGACTGCGCATGGGGGATACCACCCTGCGTCTGCAATACATGCTCGTCGCGCCCAATGCCGACGGTACCCACCCGGCGGTCGGGGTCACGTACAGCCACCGTTTCGCGACCGGCGCTTACGACAGGCTCGAACAGAATCCCCTGAACGGGGTCGGCAACGGGGCCGAAGTCGACACCCTGACCCTGCTGACCCAGCATTTCGTCTGGTTCGGCAACAACCGGCCGCTCCGCTGGCGGACCCGCGTCGCCTATAGCCCGGCCCCTTCGCGGGTCGGCCTGCGGGGTTCCAGCGTCTATGGGACGAACAAGGACTTTCGCGGCCATGCGCAGCTCGGCCGGTCGCTGGGCCTGGCCGGCGCCGCCGAATACAGCATCGACGAGCACTGGGTCCTGGCGATGGACCTGGCCTACGATCGGGAGGAGGCAAGCTGGGTGCGCGGTGTCCAGCGCCTTCCGTCCGGCGCCATCGAAGCGGTTTCCCGACGCGATCCGGCACGCTCCGTCTACAGCGTGGCCCCCGCCGTCGAATACAACTTCAACGGCAACTACGGTGTCATCGCGGGCGTGCATTACAGCCTGGCCGGTCGCAACAACAGCAGCTTCGTCCAGCCCCAGGTCTCCTTCATGATGATCTTCTGAAGGAAGACGCCAAATCACCCCGTCCCGGCGCCCGGCGGCGGCGCCGGGAAGGGCAAGCGCGTTTTCGCCACGGCGAAAACCGCCAGAAGTCATGCCCGCAACGCAGCTTGTACCGTTACGCCCCGCTGGGCTATGGTGCCCCGTCTACTTCCTCGGGTACCGGTGCCGTTTGCCGTGACCCGTGTCAGGGTCTCAATAATAAAGAGCGACATTACGGCTTTAGGGGCGAAACATGCTGAAAAACCTTTTTGCGACCCACCCGATCGAGGCTGCGGCGCATGTGGATGCGGGTGAGGTACCCGACGGTAGTATCGACGGCGAGCCGACGCTCAAGCGCGCGCTGACCGCCCGTCACCTGATCCTGCTCGGCATCGGCGCCATCATCGGTGCCGGTATTTTCGTCATCACCGGCCAGGCTGCCGCGCAACATGCCGGCCCCGCCATCGTCATCAGCTTCGTCCTCGCCGGCGTCGCCTGCGCCCTCGCCGCCCTCTGCTATGCCGAGTTCGCCGCGATGCTCCCGGTTTCCGGCAGCGCCTATTCCTATTCCTATGCGACGCTGGGCGAATACGTCGCCTGGTTCGTCGGCTGGAGCCTGGTCCTCGAATACCTGTTCACCGTGGCCACCGTCGCCGCCGGCTGGTCGGGTTATTTCAACAAGCTGTTGTCGATGATCAGCGGCTGGATCGGGGTCAATATCAGCCTGCCCGAGATCCTGGCCAGCGCCCCGTACACCGTGGTCGAAGGCCATCTGCAGGCCACCGGCATGTTGATCAACCTGCCGGCGGTGGCGATCATCGCCGCGATCACCGGCCTGTGCTACGTCGGCATCACCCAGTCGGCCTTCGTCAACTCGATCATCGTGGCGATCAAGGTCACGGTCATCCTGCTGTTCATCGCCTTCGCCGCGAAATACATCAACGTCGCCAACTGGCATCCGTTCATTCCGCCGAATGAAGGTGGCGACAAGTTCGGCTGGGCCGGTGTCGGCCGCGGCGCCGCGATCGTGTTCTTCTCCTATATCGGCTTCGACGCGGTCTCCACCGCGGCCGCCGAAGCGAAAAACCCGCAGCGCGACATGCCGATCGGCATCATGGGCTCGCTGATCGTCTGCACCATCCTCTACATCATCGTCGCCGCGATCCTTACCGGCATCGCCGATTTTCGCCTGCTCGGCACGCCCGAGCCGGTCGCCACCGCGCTCGATGGCTACCCGCAACTTCGCTGGCTGCAGGTGATCGTCGTACTCGGCGCGGTGCTCGGCCTGAGCTCGGTGATCCTGGTGATGCTGATGGGCCAGCCACGCATTTTCTACTCGATGGCGCGCGACGGCCTGATCCCGGCGGTATTCGGTCGCATCCACAAGAAATTCCGCACGCCGCACATCGGCACGGTCGTGGTCGGCGTGCTGGCCGCGGTGCTGGGTGGCATGCTCAATATCGGCGTGCTCGGCGAGATGGTCGCCATGGGCACCCTGCTGGCCTTCGCCACGGTCTGCATCGGCGTGCTGGTCCTGCGCTACACCCGCCCCTCGCTGCCGCGCGCCTTCCGCGTGCGCCTGCCGTGGCTGGTCTGCCCGCTGGGCGCGCTCGCCTGCATGGCCTTGTTCCTGCAGTCCTTCGTCGAGCACTGGCGCTGGATGCTGGCCTGGATCGCCATCGGCCAGGTGATCTACTTCGCCTACGGTTACAGCCACAGTAAGCTGCGCAAGACCAACCCGTAAGACCCAAGGGCCGGCCCAATCGCCGGCCCTTCTTTCTGCGGTCGGCCGCAGCGTCTTCCCTCGATCGAGTCGTCCATGCTCCAGCAGTTACTCGCAAAGAAATCCCCCCAGGCCGAACCGGACGATGCGCATGGCCCCGCCCTGCGTCGCACCCTGGGCCCCTGGGGACTGACCGCGCTCGGCATCGGCGCGGTCATCGGTGGTGGCATCTTCGTCATTACCGGTGTCGCCGCCGCCGACCATGCCGGTCCGGCGATCATCCTTTCATTTATCCTCGCGGCGATCTGCAGCACCTTCACCGCGCTGTGTTACGCCGAATTCGCCTCGCTGATCCCGGTTTCGGGCAGTGCCTACTCCTATGCCTATGCCACGCTCGGCGAAGGCGCGGCCTGGTTCATCGGCTGGAACCTCGTGCTTGAATACGGCGTGTCGGCCTCGGCGGTCGCGGTGAGCTGGACGGGCTATTTCGTCAGCCTGCTCGACCATGTCGGCCTGCATATTCCGCCGGCACTGACCAACGCGCCGCTGGACTACGTTAACGGCCATCTGGTCGCCACCGGCGCGCTGTTCAACCTGCCCGCCGTCGCCATCGTGATGGCGCTGACCTGGGTCTGCTATGTCGGCATCCGCGAATCGACCGGCATCAACATGGCGATGGTCGCACTCAAGGTCGTACTGATCCTGATCGTGATCGTGGTCGGCGCACGCTACGTGAACCCGGCCAACTGGCATCCGTTCATCCCGGAAAGCCAGGGCGGCGACAAATACGGCTGGCACGGCGTGCTGCGCGGTGCGGCCCTGGTGTTCTTCGCCTATATCGGGTTCGAGGCGACCTCGACCGCCGCCCAGGAATCGAAGAACCCGCAGCGCGACATGCCGATCGGCACGCTCGCCTCGCTCGGTATCTGCACCGTGCTCTATATCGCCATGGCCGCCGTGCTGACCGGCCTGACACCGTATGGCCAGCTGGGTACCGACGAACCCGTGGTCACCGCGATCCGCAGCCATGCCGAACTCGGTTGGCTGCGGGGCGTCGTCGAAGTCGGTGCGCTGATCGGCCTGTCCTCGGTGGTGCTGGTGATGATCATCGCGCAGCCGCGCATCTTCATGATCATGGGCCGCGACGGCCTGCTGCCGAAGGTCTTCACCACGATCCACCCGAAGTACCGCACGCCCCACCTCAATACGGTGATCACCGGCGTCGGCATCGCCCTGCTCGCCGCCGTGTTCCCGCTCAACGTGCTCGGCGATCTCACCTCGATGGGCACGCTGATCGCGTTCTGCGCGGTGTGCGGTGGCGTGCTGATCCTGCGCAAGACCGCGCCGGACATCCCGCGCTCGTTCCGCGTGCCCTGGGCTACCGCGACATGCACCGCCGGCATCCTCAGTTGCCTCGCCTTGCTGGCAACGATGAGCTGGTACAACTGGACCTTGATGGCCGCCTGGACGGTGCTCGGCCTGCTGATTTACTTCGGCTATGGGCGCAAGCACAGCCGACTTCGGATCGCCTGAGGGCGGCGCTGACTCGAAGCAACTATTTCTTTACATTTCAATGTATTGACGCAAATACCCGCCACCGGCGGGTATTTGCGTAAAAAGCCTCGAAAAAACCTGCCAAGGCATTGACAACTACATGACATTCAAGGGTTTTTAGCGGCCAAGCAGGTATCCTCAGCGACCTATTGGCTGGCGCCATGTCAAGAGGAGTATGATCCGGGGTCCGCGGGTTAATCACTTGGCAGTGGGCCCCTCGGATTGCCGCCCGGCGCGTCAGGCGGGTCAGCTCCTCAGCCTGACGCGCCAGGGCAGCATTTTTGGGACAACTCCTGTCCCGTGGCGTCGATGCTCGACGCGCCCGGCGCTCCGCGCGATATCTCCTTCATCGAAAACGAAAAGGCCGGCAACGTGGCCGCCTTCGCGTGTCTTTCGTCCAGCGTTTCGCGACGCGTTACGCCTTCACGGCGTGCGACACGCACCAGCCCTTGCTTGCCACGGCCTTGCCGGGGAACAGCTGGCAGGGCGCATATGCATCGCCCGCCTTGCCCTGGAAGAACTGGCAGTTGGCACAGACGTCACCGGCCTTGTGCTTCGCGTTGGTCGACTTGCTCGCGTCCTCGACGTAGTTCAGGGCCGCGGCGGTCGGGTCGCTGGTGGACAGGTGTGGCAGGTCTTGCGCGCGGGCCATGCCCGGCACCACGCCAACGACCGCAGCGGCGGCGACCGTTCCGACCGCTACCTTGAGGAAGCGACGACGACCCTCATTATTCTCATCATGTTGCGACATTGGTGAACCTCCGTCTTTTGCTGCCGGTGTGCCTCGCACACCCGGGCCGCAGCGGATACTACGCCAATCGCGCGAATGATTCGTGACTTGCGAGAATGGCTCGCATTTCGAAAATTCCCGGCATGCCCGCATGGTATGATCGAACGAAGTTTTGGACGTCCAAATGAGCCAGCCCAGCGTATTTCCCGTGATCGACCAGACCCTGCTCGGCGAACGCGCCGACATGATCGCCGAGGCCGCGCGCGAGCTTGCCGCCTTCGGCTGGACGCCGGCGACCAGCAGCAACTTCTCGATGCGCCTGGACGATGCGCATGTCGCCATCACGATTTCCGGACGTGACAAGGGCCGGCTGATCCGCAGCGACATCATGCTGGTCGACCTGGACGGACAGGCCGTCGGCACCGACGCACGCCCTTCGGCGGAAACCGCCCTGCACACCCAGGTCTACCGACGTTTCCCCGAGGCGACCGCCGTGCTGCATACGCACTCGCGCACGCAGAGCGTCGCCTCGCGGCTGTTCGCCGCCGACGGTGTGATCCGCCTGGAGGGCTGGGAGCTGCAGAAGGCGATCGCCGGCTACACCACGCATGAAAGCGTGCTCGAGATCCCGGTGTTCCCGAACACCCAGCACATGCCCGACCTGGTCGCCCAGGTCGATGCCTGGCTGGACAGCGGCAAGCCGCTGTACGCCTACCTGATCAACGGCCACGGCATCTACACCTGGGGTCGTGACATGCCCGAAACGCGCCGCCACCTGGAGGCGCTGGAATTCCTGCTCGGTTGCGAGCTTGACCTTAGGAGGCTATCCCCATGAGCCGTCTTCGCATTTACGACGACACCCGCCACGACGTGCCACTTGGCACCTACGACGACCACGCCGATATCAGCCGCGAGTTGGGCAAGGTCGGTATCCGCTTCGAACGGTGGGCCGCGGCAAAGCCGATCGAGCCGGGCGCTACGCAGGACGAGGTGATCGAGGCTTATCGCAGCGATATCGAGCGTCTGCAGCGCGAAGGAGGCTACCAGGCCGTCGACGTCATCAGCCTGAAACCCGACCATCCCGAGCGCGCCGCGCTGCGCCAGAAATTCCTCAGCGAGCATACGCACAGCGAGGACGAGGTGCGTTTCTTCGTCGCCGGTGCCGGGCAGTTCACCTTGCATATCCAGGGCAAGGTCTATGAAGTGCTTTGCGAACAGGGCGACCTGATCCGCGTACCCGACGGTACGCCGCACTGGTTCGACATGAGCGAGTCGCCTTACTTCGTCGCCATCCGCCTGTTCACCAACAAGGAAGGCTGGGTGGCGAACTTC
This sequence comes from Luteibacter sp., assembly GCA_036009745.1. GTDB lineage: Bacteria > Pseudomonadota > Gammaproteobacteria > Xanthomonadales > Rhodanobacteraceae > Luteibacter. The sequence goes on from DASYLE010000012.1 coordinate 44,238, forward strand.
ACCGGCAAGGACATCGCCGAACGCTTCCCGCGGATGGCGCCGCATACCTCGTCCGCGCAGGCCTGAGCGCGCGCATCCACCGACCTTCCCTGCCGGCCCATCCATGCCTGAAATCCGCGCCATCCTCACCGACATCGAGGGCACCACCAGCTCGATCGACTTCGTCCGCGACGTACTCTTCCCGTACGCGCGCAAACGGCTTCCTGCCTTTGTCGAAACCCACGGCGACACGCCGGAGGTGCAGCACTGGCTGCATGAGGCGGCGCGCGAAGCCGGCATGGTCGAGGCCAGCCGCCAGGAGGTCATCGAACTGCTGCTGCGCTGGATCGACGAGGACCGCAAGTCGACGGCGCTGAAGGCCTTGCAGGGGATGATCTGGCAGGACGGCTACGCCAGCGGCGAGTACCGCGCCCACATGTACCCGGAAGTGGCGGCGAAACTGCGCGGCTGGCGCGCCGACGGGGTGACCTTGTACGTCTATTCGTCAGGCTCGGTACCGGCGCAGAAACTCTTTTTCGGCTATAGCGAAGCCGGCGACCTGACCCCATTGCTGGCCGGCTATTTCGATACGGAAACCGGGCCGAAACGCGAACGCACCTCGTACACGAAGATCGCCGACGCGATCGGCCAGAATCCGGAGCACATCCTGTTCCTGTCCGACATCGTCGAGGAACTGGACGCCGCCCGCGCGGCCGGCATGCGTACCAACTGGCTGGTCCGGCCACCGGCAGCCGTGCCCGATGCCCCGGCCCACCCGGCGGTCGCCAGTTTCGACGCGATCGTGCTCTGACGCCATGCCGCGTTTTCTCCCGATCCTGATCGCCTTCGCGGCGGGCGTAGCGCTGATGTTCGCGATCGAACGCGGCGGTTCGCGCCCGCCCGCCCCACCAGTTGCCATACCGGCCCATGCCGGCACCGTGACCACGGCCACCAGCAGCGCACCGGCCAGCGACGCCAGCGTCGCCGATGACGCGCCGCCGGACCAGGACGATTGGCCGACGGATGCGCCATCGCCCGAACAGGTCATGGCCGCGCAGCCGAAGATGCTCCACGATGCGCTTGCCGCGCTGTCGCCGCGCACTCCCGGCAAACCGAACCTGTACCTGGTCGCGTTTGCCGGCGATGGTGCCGAGGACGTATTCCGCAACGAAGCGGAGTACGCGAGCAAGCTGTTCGCCCAGCGCTTCGGCGCCAGCGGGCATGCCCTGGTCCTGGAAAACCATCCGGATACGCTGACCACTCGTCCACTGGCCAGCTGGACCAATCTCGAAGGCGCGCTCGACGGGCTGGCCCGGACAATGCATCCGGACGAGGACATCCTGGTGCTTTACCTCACCACGCACGGTGGCGAGGACCATTCCCTGCTGGTCGATATCGACCCCTTGCCGCTGGACCAGCTCGATCCGGATGGCCTGGCGGCGATCCTGAAAAAGCATCCCTGGCGCTCCAAAGTCATCGTGGTCAACGCCTGTTACTCCGGTGGCTTCGTCCCCGCCCTGCGCGGTCCGGGCACCCTGGTGATCACCGCGGCGCGCAGCGACCGCAGTTCATTCGGCTGCGGCTCGGATTCGGATATCACGTATTTCGGTCGCGCCTGGCTGGTCGACGGCCTGGCGAAGACGCCCGACTTCATCGCCGCCTTCAACGATGCCGCCGGTGAGATCGCCAGCTGGGAACAGCGCGACAAGCTGACTCCCTCCGAACCGCAGATCGACGTCGGCGACGGCATCGCCGAAAAGCTTGCCGCGTGGCGGGCGACGATCCGGCCGGCGGATGCGCCGGCCTTCGCGCCAATCGTTACGGCGCGATCGGACGATGGCGCCGCGACAGCACGCTAGCGACATCGGCCAGACCGAGGCCGCGCGCGCGTAGCAGCACGGTGAGGTGGAAGACCAGGTCGGCCGCTTCGCCCAGCAGGGCTTCGTCATCCTGGGCTACCGCGGCAAGCGCGGTCTCCACGCCCTCCTCGCCCACTTTCTGCGCCATACGGCGGATCCCGCCCTCGAACAGACGGGTCGTGTAACTGCCCGCCGGACGTGCGGCGTCGCGACCGGCGACGAGTGCGTCGAGTTCACCGAGAAAACCCAGTGCCGGCGCGACGTCGTCACCGAAGCAACTCGACGTGCCCTCATGGCAGGTCGGTCCGTGCGGCATCGCCCGAACCAGGAAGGTATCGGCGTCACAGTCCAGGCGAATATCGCTGAGCGACAGCACATGCCCGGAGCTTTCGCCCTTGGTCCACAGGCGCTGCTTGCTACGGCTGAAAAAGGTGACCTGGCCCTTCTCGAGCGTCGCCTGCAAGGCAGCCTCGTTCATATAGCCGAGCATCAGCACCTCGCCGGTGCCGACGTGCTGCACGATGGCCGGCAACAGGCCCTTGCTCCAGTCCGGGGTCATGGACGCACCTCGATATCGCGGCTTTGCAGATAATGTTTCAGGTCGGCGATCGCGATCGCGCCGCCATGGAATACGCTTGCGGCCAGCGCGGCATCGACATCGGCTTCAAGGAAGACATCGGCAAAGTGCTCCATGCTTCCGGCACCGCCGGAAGCGACCAGCGGCACGCGGCAGATCGCGCGCACCGCGCCCAACTGGTCCAGGTCGTAACCCTGGCGCACGCCGTCGGTGCCCATGCAGTTGAGTACGATCTCGCCGGCACCGCGCTGCTGGACTTCGCCCACCCAATCCAGGGTGCGGCGCGCCAGGGCAAGCGTGCGGTCCGGGTCGCCGGTGTACTGGCGCACCCGCCATTCGCCGTCGGCATCGCGCAGGCTGTCGATGCCGACCACCACGCACTGGACGCCGAAGGCTTCGGCCAGCTCGTCGATCAGTTCGGGACGCTCGAGCGCCGGCGAGTTCACCGAGATCTTGTCCGCGCCGGCATGCAGGATCTCGCGCGCGTCGCCGACGCTGCGGATGCCACCGGCGACGCAGAACGGGATATCGATGACGCGGGCCACCCGCTCCACCCAGGCGCGATCCACGCGGCGCCCTTCCGGGCTGGCCGTGATGTCGTAGAAAACCAGTTCGTCGGCACCCTCGTCGCGATAACGCAGGGCCAGGTCGACGATCTGGCCGACCACGACGTGGTCGCGGAAGCGCACGCCCTTGACCACCTCGCCGTCGCGGACATCCAGGCAGGGCACGATACGCCGGCTCAGCATGCCGCCACCATGCCATCGGCCAGCGAGAAAGCGCCTTCGAGCAGGGCGCGGCCGAGGATGATCCCGGCGACGCCGCCTTCGCGCAGCGCGGTGATGTCGGCGAGCGAACTGACACCGCCCGAGGCCTGCACCTTCAAGGCCGGCGCGATCCCGGCGAGGTGCGCATAGAGCGAAAGGTTGGGTCCGGACATCATCCCATCGCGATCGATATCCGTGCACAGCAGATGACGCGCGCCGGCATTCGCATACCAGGGCGCGAGTTCGTCGAGTGTGGCCAGTTCCGCCTCGATCCAACCGGCACTCGGCAGCTGCCAGTGACCGTCGCGATAGCGCGTATCCAGCGCGAGCGTCAGCCGTTCGGGGCCATAGCGTCCCAGCCAGCGGGCGACCGTTGCCGGATCGCGGATGGCGATACTGCCGACCACCACGCGCGACACACCGACATCGAAAAGGCGTGCGAGTCCCGCATCGTCGCGTACCCCGCCGCCGGCCTGGACACGGACCCCGCTGGCGGCGATCGCGGCGATCACGTCGAGGTTCTCGAAACGGCCGGAGCGCGCGCCATCCAGGTCGACGATATGCACCCAGCCCGCGCCCTGCGTCACGTAGCTGGCGGCCAGCCGCAGCGGATTGAATTCGAAGGTGGTCTGCAGCGCGTAGTCGCCCTGGCGCAGGCGCACGACGCGGCCGTCGCGCAGGTCGATGGCGGGGATCAGCATACTCATAAGGCGAGGAAATTCTTCAGCAGTCGGGCGCCGGTCGCCGCGGAGCGCTCCGGATGAAATTGCATGCCCATGAAATTGCCGCGGGCGATGACCGCGGAAAACGCGCCCCCGTGATCGGCACTGGCCAGGGTATGGATACCCATGGGCACGGCGTAGCTATGCACGAAGTAGGCGTAGGCATCCGCGTCGAGACCGGCGAGCAGCGGATGCTCCGCCTCGACCCGCATCGAATTCCAGCCCATATGCGGCACGCGGATACCGGGCGCCTCGGCAAAACGCGTCACCCGCGACGGAATCACCCCGAGGCAGTCGACATCGGCCTCCTCCGAGCGCTCGCAAAGCAGTTGCATGCCGAGGCAAACGCCGAGCACGGGCTGGCGCAGGCCACGCAGCACCTCGACCAGGCCCGCCTCGCGCAGGCGGCGCATACCGGGACCGGCCGCGCCGACACCGGGCAGGATCACGTGACTGGCCGCGCGGATGCGCTCCGCATCGGCGGTCAGCGACGCTACCACGCCCAGGCGTTCGAGTGCATAGCGCACCGAGCCGATATTGGTGCCACCGGCATCGACCAGGACGACGTTCATGCGAGGCTGCCCTTGGTGCTCGGCAAATCCTCGCCTTCACGGCGGATCGCCTGCCGGAGCGTGCGGGCGACGACCTTGAAACAGGCCTCGACCATGTGATGCGCGTTCTCGCCATGCACGCTCAGGTGCAGGTTCGCGCCCAGGGTCTCGCACAGCGAGCGGAAGAAATGCGGCACCAGTTCGGTCGGTACGTCGCCGACCCGCTCGCGCGGGAAATTGCCCTCGAAGACGAAGTACGGGCGGCCGGACAGGTCCAGCGTCGCGCTGGCCGCGCTTTCATCCATCGGCAGGGAAAACCCGTAGCGACCGATGCCACGCTTGTCGCCGAGCGCGTCGCGCAAGGCCTGGCCCAGGGCCAGGGCGGTGTCCTCGATCGTATGATGCTCGTCGATCTGGGTATCGCCGTCGCAGACCAGGTCCAGCGAGAAGCCTCCATGCTTACCGATCTGCTCGAGCATATGGTCGAAGAACCCGAGTCCCGTGCGCACGACCGGCTCGGCGACGCGGTCGAGGTTCACGGCGACATGGATGGAGGTTTCCTTCGTCTTGCGGAAAACCTCGGCCGTACGCGGCGCATCGAGGATCACGTGAGCCAATTCGCGCCAGGACAGGCCCAGGGCGCCGACTCGCAAGCCACGTACGCCAAGGTTGGCGGCAAAGGCCAGGTCGGTCTCGCGGTCGCCGACCATCGCCGAGCGCGTACGGCTCCAGCCGTCGTCGGCAAGATAGTGCCGGACCAGGCCGACGCCCGGTTTGCGGGTATCCCGTGCCTCGACGGGGAAGCTGCGGTCGATCAGCACCTCGCGAAAAACGATGCCCTGCGAGGCGAGCAGGTCGAGCAGCAGTTGCTGCGGGCCGGCGAAATCGACCTCGGGAAAACTCGCCGTGCCGAGCCCGTCCTGGTTGGTCACCATGACGAGGTCGTAACCGGCACCGACGAAGCGCTGCAGGGCGGCGATGACACCTGGCATCAGGGCCAGCTTTTCGTAGCTGTCGATCTGCTGGTCAGGTGGCTCCACGATCAGGCAGCCGTCCCGGTCGACGAAAAGGATCTTGCGGCTCATGCGATCGCCCCGGCACATGCCGTGGCCAGCATCTGGTCGTTTTCTTCCGCGCGCCCGATCGTGATACGCAGCGCATCGGCCAGGCCACGGTAGCGGCGTACATCGCGCACCACGATGCCTTTGCCGAGCAGGTCCGCGTAAACACGACCCGCATCGTCGAAACGGACCGTGAGGAAATTGGCCCGTGACGGCAGCACTTCGCGCACGCCCGGGCAATGGGCCAGCGCGGAGGCCACCCTGGCCCGCTCCGCGAGCACCTCATCGATACGTTCCCGCGCCGTCGCCTCTTCGGCCAGCGCGGCCATCGCGGCATCCACGCAAGGTGTCGGCAATGGGTACGGCGCGATGATCCGCCGCAACAAGGCGATCACCCCGGCATTCGCCAGCAGGCTGCCAACGCGCGCGCCGGCCAGGGCCCAGGCCTTGGACAGGGTGCGCAGGACGCAGACATGGTCATGGCGATCGATCAGGCCGGTCGCGCTCGCCGTGTTCGCGAATTCGCCGTAGGCTTCATCGACCACGAGCAACGCCCTGCCCCGCAACGCCTTCGCCAGCGTTTCCAGCACGTCGATGGCGACGACACCGCCAGTCGGGTTGTTCGGCGAGCAGACGAAGACGAGCTTGACCGCGGGCGTCACCGCATCGAGCAGGCTTGCAACGTCGAGGCCGAAGTCCGCATCGAGCGGCGCCTCGATCACCGCGGCATCCTGGATGCGCGCGCTGACCGCGTACATGCCGAAGGTCGGCGGCGAGACCACGATCGCATCCTGGCCCGCACGACAGAAAGCACGAACCAGCAGGTCGATCGCCTCGTCGCTGCCGCGGCCGACCAGGAGCTGGTCATCGCCCACGCCATAAAGCGAGGCGAGCCGGGAAACCAGGGCCGCGGGCTGCGGATCGGGGTAACGGTTCCACGCCGCCTCGTCGGCACCGGCCGGTGGCCAGGCCGATTCATTCGCGTTCAATAGCACCGTGCCGCCACTGGCCTCCATCCGCGCACTGGAATACGGCGCCATCGCACGGATCTCCGCACGCGCCAGGTCGAGTACGCTCATACCGCCTCCGTCATCGCATCGAGGCGCAAGGTCACCGCTCGCCGGTGCGCCTCGAGCTGCTCGGCCGAGGCAAGCACGGCGGCACACGGCCCGATCCCGCGCAGCCCTTCGGCAGTCGCCTCCTGCACGGTGATCTGCTTCTGGAAACTGGCCACGGAGACGCCGCTGAAACTGCGCGCATAACCGTAGGTCGGCAGGACATGATTGCTGCCGCTGCAATAGTCGCCGAGCGATTCGGGCGTCCAGGCGCCAAGGAAGACCGATCCGGCGCTCTCCACCGCGGCAAGCAGTGCGCGTGGCTCGGCGACCTGGAGGATCAGGTGCTCGGGTGCGTAGCGGTTGCTGACCGCGATGGCCTCGGCCAGCGAATCGACTTCGATCAGCCGGCTTTCGGCCAGCGCCGCGGCGGCAATCGACGCGCGTGGGAGCGTGGCCCGCTGTACCTCGACTTCTCGTTCGACGGCATCGAGCATGGCGGCCGACGGACTGAGCAGGATGACCTGCGAATCGGGACCGTGTTCGGCCTGCGACAGCAGGTCGGCGGCGACGAAGCGTGGATCGGCATCGGCATCGGCGATCACCAGCACCTCGGAGGGACCGGCCGGCATATCGATCGCCGCGCCATCCGGATCGCCGGCGACCTGCAACTTGGCTTCGGTCACCCAGGCATTGCCCGGGCCGAAGATCTTGTCGCAACGCGGGACGCTTTCGCTGCCATAGGCCATCGCGGCGATCGCCTGCGCGCCGCCGAGCTTGTAGACCTTGTGCACGCCGGTCAGTCGCGCCGCGTACAGCACCGTATCATCGCAACGTCCATTGGCCTGCACCGGCGTGCACAGCACGACCTCACGGCATCCGGCGATCGCCGCGGGCACGCCAAGCATCAGGGCCGTCGACGGCAAGGGTGCACCGCCGGCGGGAACGTACAGGCCGACCCGCGTCACCGCCCGCAGTACGCGCTCGACCGTCACTCCCGGCGCCGTTTCCACCGTCACGGGTTGCGGTGCGCTCGCGCGATGGAACAGGCCGATGCGCGACGCGGCTTCGCCGATCGCTGCTTTCAGTTCCGGGGACAAACGACTTTCGGCGGCGACGAATTCATCCTCACCAACGAGCAGCACGGCGATGTCGTGACCATCGTAGCGGGCGGTCAGTTCACGCAAGACGGCGTCGCCATGCGCGCGTACCTTGCCGATAATGGCCGTGACGCCCGCGCGTAAGGCATCGTCGCGTGACGGCGACGGTCGCGCCAAAGCGTGTGACCGCCCCGCTTCGTCCAGTTCGCTCCAGCGGTAGCGCTTCATACCAACCTGCTTCATACGAGCCTGCTTCATACCAGCATCTTCTCCACCGGCAGGACCAGCATGTCGCGCGCGCCGGCGCGCTTCATGTCCTCCAGTTGACGCCAGCTCACCGCACCGGCGCACAACGCCTGGAGTACGACCTGGTCGGGCGATCCATCGATCTGGGTCAGGGTGGGCGTCGGCGCGCCCGGCAACAGGCGGGTAATCGCTTCCAGCGCGGCGCGCGGCGCCTGCATCAGCAGCAACCGCGAATCGCGCACCTGGATCACGCCGTCGAGCCGCCGCAGCAGCAGCTCGGCGATATCGCCGCGCTCGTCGGCTGGCAGTTCCACCGGGCCTGCCAGCACTGCCTCGCTCTCCATCACCACGACCGCTTCGCGCAGCTGGTTGGCGACCAGGGTGGCGCCACTGGAGACCAGGTCGCAGATGGCATCGGCGGTGCCCAGGCGCGGCGCGATCTCGACCGAGCCGGCCAGCATCACGACCCGCGCGTCGACCGCATGCGTGCGCAGCCATTCGCCGAGCAAGCCGGGATACGAGGTGGCGATGCGTTTGCCCTCGAGCTGGCCCGGCGCGTCGTAATCGTCTTCCTGCGGCAAGGCGATCGACAGCCGGCACTGGCCGAAGCCGAGTGAGCGCATTTCGTCCAGGCGTGGCCCGTGGTCGGCGTTGCTGAGCTGGAATTCGCGCAGGACGTTGCGGCCGACGATGCCGAGGTCGCAGACGCCCTCGGCGATCAGGCCGGGGATGTCGTCGTCGCGGACCAGCAGCAGGTCGACCGGCTCGCCTTCGCCGAAGCAGAACAGCTTGTCGCGGCTCTGGCGGAATTTCAGCCCGCAACGGGCCAGCAGTTCCTGCGCCGGCTCGGTAAGCCGGCCGGATTTCTGCATGGCGATACGCAAGCGATCACGAGGCTTCATGCCTTGGCACTCCGGGCGGCGCGCGCCTGCGCGCTCGCATGACGGGCGGCGGCGGCCATATAGCCCCCGCTGCCCTGGTTGAGATACCGCGCGACGCGGCCGATGGTGGTGATGCTGACCGAGGTCTTCTCGTGGATATCGCGATAGGACAGGCCCTCGAGCAGGTACGGCACCACCCGCCAGCGATCGACCATGACTTCGAGCTCGGCCGGGGTGCACAGGTCGTGCAGGAAGGCGCGCATCTCCGCCACGCTTTTCAGTCCCATCAAGGCATCGCACAGGCTGAGCTCGGCGGTATCCGCCGAGGTTTCGGGATCGAGCGATCGTCGCTTCATAATGTACTAATGCGTTAATACAGTGGAGCGCATTCTAGGTGCTGAAGGAAGCTGGCGCAAGGCCGGAAAAACTCTCAGGCTTCAGGAACTCTCATCGTCGCTCCGGCGCAGACCGGGGCCCCGTGGCGATCTCTTCCATCAGACGAGCGCCGCCCAAAGCCCGCCCCGGTGAGGGCATGGCTCGCACGGGTACCGGGGACACTGGACGCCGGCCTGCGCCCACTGCTGTCCAGGGAAAAAGCGTGACCACCAAGAGACAAGACGGCGAGGGGGAAGTCACGGCCTCAAAGGAGCAGCACGAACAGGGTTCGCTCCCACAAATCCGCGGCAACCTGCTCCCGTGGGAGCGAACCCTGTTCGCGAGTCCCTTGGGGCCAAACCTTTCACGCTGGCCACCATGGATACACGGCGATCAGCCGGCTCGTGATCCCAGGGCCCCGTTGAGCAGTGAGGTCGGCGGGGACGATCAGGCCGCGCAGCGGGGGAGGCATGGATGCCGACCGTTTGCGAACGGACAGGGATGTTCGTGCGCAAACCCCGGCCCCGCCGGCCGCCCCCGCGCAGCGAGGCACGCGATAGGGGTGGCCTCTTTGGGTTACTTTTCTGGGCCATTCCAGAAAAGTGACTCGCCCTCCGGCAGGAGGGCGAAACACCGGTGCCATAGGCGCCGACACGATCGCGGAAGCGCCACCAAAGAGCCGGGCACCATTTCGTCAAGCCCACATGAGAAGTACCGTTCCCGAGTCACCCTCTGGTCTCTCAGGTTACAAGGCAGTGGCCACGACGGCCTGCGCAAGTCATTTCCCCCGGACAGCAGTGAACCTGAGCCGGGGTGACGATGAGGGGCGCTGGCGGCCGCGAGTTGCCGATTACTGAGCTTTACCTGCCGGACCCGCCGGCAGATTCTCACGCTCGAACGTAATCGTCGTGATCTTCGCGTCCAGCCCCTGGACCACGCCGGCGGTCAGGTCGTTGGCCATATTGCCGCCGAGTACCGCGCCGCGGTCGAGCAGCAGGCCGCAACCCTTGGTCTTGTAGACGTCGGCGATGACCGGCTGCGCCGTCTCGCCGATGCGCGCCAGGGCCTTGACCCGGGTCGCCTCGATTTCGCGGCTGAGCAATTCGCGATGTGCTTCGGCTGCCTGGATGCGCTGGCCGAGTGCCGCGTCGCGGCTCTGGCGCTCATCCGGCTTCATCGACGCGGCCTGCTGGCGGAACGCTTGTACGTCGGTATCGATCGGCTTGCGCTCGGCGGCGATCTCGGACTCGGCCTGCTTGGCCAGCTGGTCCAGGCGGGCGCTGGCGGCCAGGCCAACCTTGGAACGGGCGAAGATCGCCTCGCGCGACAGCAGGCAGATGCCCTGGATGGCGGGACCGCCAAGCGTCGGACCAGCGGCGGCAGGGGTCTGCGCTGGCACCGACGCGGCGGCGGCCAGGGCGCAGACGGCGATGGCGACAACAGGAGCAAGGCGGCGAATACCCATCGAAATACCCTTTGGTCTGGTCAGTTGGAAGCCGGTAACGATACCTTGAATTTCATGACGGTACATCGACGCCGCCGGAAGCCCCGATGCGCTCCAGCAGGCGATCGGCCAGCGCCGCGGCATGCCCGGCTGCCGGGCCTTCGCCGCCACGCAGGTGCTCCTCGGCGGCCAGCGGCGGTTCGTACGGGGAATCGATGCCGGTGAAGTTCAGGATCTCGCCGCGGCGCGCCTTGCGGTACAGCCCCTTGGGGTCCCGGCGCTCGCATTCCACCAGCGGTGTATCGACATATACCTCGACGAACTCGCCCTCGGCGAAACGGTCGCGGGCGAACTGCCGCTCGCGGCGGAACGGCGAGATCGCGCAAACCAGCACGATCAGTCCCGCATCGACCATCAGGTGCGCCACCTCGGCCATGCGCCGGACGTTCTCCACACGGGCCTCATCGGTGAAGCCGAGGTCACGATTGAGGCCATGGCGCACGTTGTCGCCGTCGAGCAGATAGGTGTGGTAACCCTGCGCCAGCAAGCGCTTCTCGACCAGGTTGGCCATGGTCGACTTGCCCGCGCCGGACAAC
>DASYLE010000013.1:0-42223 GCA_036009745.1 Luteibacter sp.
TCCCACAAGAGCAGGTCGCGGCAACCTGCTGCTCCCACAAGAGCAGGTCGCGGCAACCTGCTGCTCCCACAAGAGCAGGTCGCGGCAACCTGCTGCTCCCACAAGAGCAGGTCGCGGCAACCTGCTCTTGTGGGAGCGAACCCTGTTCGCGAGTCCGTTGAGGCCAGACCTTCCACGCTGGCCACCATAGATACACGGCGATCAGCCGGCTCGTGATCCCGGGGCCCCGTTGAGCAGTGAGGTCGGCGGGGACGACCAGGCCGCGCAGCGGGGAAGGCATGGATGCGACCGTTTGCGAACGACCATGGACGTGGGCGCAGGCCGGGGTCCCATGGCGAACCGGTTCGATTTTCGCGTTACATACAAAAAAACCCCGCCGTTACCGGCGGGGTTTTTATTTGCGGAACGTTGGACTAGTGGATCAGAAATCCATACCGCCCATGCCACCCATGCCACCACCCTGGCCGCCGTGCGAATGACCTTCGTCTTTCTTCGGCACTTCGGCGACGATCGCCTCGGTGGTGATTGCCAGGCCGGCAACCGATGCAGCGTACTGCAGGGCCGAACGGGTCACCTTGGTCGGATCCAGGATGCCCATCTCGACCATGTCGCCGTACTCGCCGGTCGCGGCGTTATAGCCGAAGTTGCCGGTGCCTTCCTTGACGCGCTGGACCACCACCGACGGCTCTTCACCGGCGTTGGCGACGATCTCGCGCAGCGGGGCTTCGAGCGCGCGACGGGTGATCGCGATGCCGAGGTCCTGCTCGTGGTTGTCGCCCTTCAGGCCTTCGACGGCCTTCAGTGCACGGATCAGGGCAACGCCGCCGCCCGGGACCACGCCTTCTTCGACGGCTGCGCGCGTAGCGTGCAGGGCGTCTTCGACGCGGGCCTTCTTTTCCTTCATTTCGATCTCGGTGCCCGCGCCGACCTTGATGACGGCAACGCCGCCGGCAAGCTTGGCAACACGCTCCTGCAGCTTCTCACGATCGTAATCGGACGAGGTCTCTTCGATCTGCGCCTTGACCTGGCCGATGCGCGACTGGATGCGCTCGGCATCGCCGGCACCGTCGATGATCGTGGTGTTTTCCTTGGTGATCACGACGCGCTTGGCACGGCCCAGATCGTTGATCGTGGCCTTCTCCAGCTGCAGGCCGACTTCCTCGGAAATCACGACGCCGCCGGTCAGGACGGCGAGGTCTTCCAGGATGGCCTTGCGACGATCGCCGAAGCCCGGCGCCTTGACGGCGGCGACCTTGACGATGCCACGGATCGTGTTGACGACCAGGGTCGCCAGCGCTTCGCCTTCGACTTCCTCGGCGACGATCAGCAACGGCTTGCCGGCCTTGGCGACGGCTTCGAGCACCGGCAGCAGTTCGCGGACGTTGGAGATCTTCTTGTCGTGGATCAGGATGTACGGGTCATCCAGCTCGACCTGCTGCGACTGCTGGTTGTTGATGAAGTACGGCGACAGGTAGCCGCGGTCGAACTGCATGCCCTCGACGACGTCGAGTTCGTTCTCCAGGCCCGAGCCTTCCTCGACCGTGATCACGCCTTCCTTGCCGACTTTCTTCATCGCGTTGGCGATGATGTCGCCGATGTTGGAATCGGAGTTGGCCGAGATCGTGCCGACCTGGGCGATCGCCTTGTCGTCGATGGTCGGCTTGGAGAGCTTCTTCAGCTCGCCGACGGCGGCCGCGACGGCCTTGTCGATGCCGCGCTTCAGGTCCATCGGGTTGATGCCGGCGGCAACAGCCTTGAGGCCTTCGCGGATGAACGCCTGGGCCAGCACGGTGGCAGTGGTGGTGCCGTCACCGGCGACGTCGGAGGTCTTCGACGCGGCTTCCTTGACGATCTGCGCGCCGAGGTTCTCGTACTTGTCGGCCAGCTCGATTTCCTTGGCGACGGAGACGCCGTCCTTGGTGATCGTCGGCGGACCGAAGCTCTTCTCGAGCACGACATTGCGGCCCTTCGGGCCCAGGGTGACCTTGACCGCATTGGCCAGGGTGTTCACGCCCTTCAGGATGCGCGAGCGGGCGTCTTCGCCGAAGCGGACTTCTTTAGCTGCCATGAAAATTTTTCCTTGAAAAATTTTGAAATTAGGTAAGGGGTTCGTAGCTCTGGCGGCACGGAAGAAGCCAAAAGCAAAAGCGATCGCGAACTTTCTACAACGCGCTCAACCGCTCCTGGCTTCCGTCGACCGATCAGCCCTCGATGATCGCCACGATGTCGTCTTCCTTCAGGAAAACCAGCTCTTCGCCGTCGATCTTGATTTCCTGGCCGGCGTACTTGCCGAACAGGACGGTGTCGCCTTCCTTGACGCCCATGGCGCGCAGCTGACCGCCGGCCAGGACCAGGCCGTTACCGGCCGCGATCACCTTGCCGCGGGTCGGCTTCTCGGTGGCGCTGTCGGGGATGACGATGCCGCCAGCCGAAACGCGCTCTTCTTCCAGGCGCTTGACGATGACGCGGTCGTGCAACGGGCGCAATTTGCTCATGTCGATTTCACCATGTAGTTGATGTTTAACGTAAAACCACCGGACTGTTAGCACTTGCCGGCAGTGAGTGCCAGAATTTTAGCCCCAACTTCCCGTGAATCGGAAGGGGTCGGCTGCGTGGGAGATGGCGGCGCTTCGGTGGGCTTCAAGGGGTCATTGGCAAAACCTCCATACTTCGGGCATGACCGACACCGTGATCGTCCTCAGCACCGCACCGGCCGAAGCAGCGCCGGCCATCGCCCAGGCCCTGGTCGGCGAACGCCTCGCCGCCTGCGTCAACCGGATTCCCGGTGTGCTTTCTACATATATATGGGAGGGCGCGGTCGTCACCGAAGGCGAGGAGCTGCTCCTGATCAAGACGACCGCCGAGGGCTTCGAACGGCTGAAGACGCGATTGCTTGCGCTGCATCCTTACGAGCTACCCGAGATCGTCGCCCTGCCCGTGGGATTGGCCCACACAGCGTATCTGGACTGGATAAGGGCCAGTGTCGTCTTGTCGCACGTAAGCCAATAGCCCCGGGCACGGTCATAATGTCCGACGCGCCGCCCGATGCGGCGTCCTGGATCCATGGAGACGCCATGAAGTTGTTCCCCCGCCTTGCACGGATGCTGCTCGCGCTGTCGCTCATTGGCCTGGCCGCGCCCGTGCTCGCCCAGGACGATGACCTGCTGCCGGTCACCGAGGCCTTCCACCTGACCACCGATGCCAGCCAGCCTGGCGTGGTGAAACTGCACTGGCAGATCGCGCCGGACTATTACCTCTATCGCGGCCGGATCAAGATCAAGGCGCTGGACGAGGGCAAGCTCAAGCTTGGCGAGGTGGCGTTGCCGGACGGCAAGAAGAAACACGACGAATACCTCGGCGACGTGGAGATCTACCACGGCAGTGTCGATGCCAGCCTGCCCTACACGCTGACTGACGCGGGCGCGAAGACGGTGGATATCGCCGTGCAGTACCAGGGCTGCCACGAAGTCGATCCGAAGATCTGCTACCCGCCCAATACCGAGAAGCTCAGCCTGGTCATCGGCGGCCCGTCGACGATTCCCGCTGCCGCACCCGCGGCCGGTGGACTCGGCGCGGCACTCGGCCAGATCAGCGGTGCCAAGCCCACAGCGGTGGACGGCAAGGCCTTGCCGCCGGAGCAGGCCTACCGCTTCGAAGCCATCGCCACCGCGCCGGACAAGCTCCTGCTGCGCTGGACGATGCCGAAGAACTATTACCTGTATCGCGACAAGACCGAGCTGAAGATCACCAGCCCCAGCGGCGCCAGCCTCGGCGAAGCGGACTGGCCGAGTGGCGAAGCCCATCACGACCAGTATTTCGGCGACAGCATCGTTTACTTCGACACCGTCGAACTGCCGGTGCCGCTGACCGGTACCGGTGATACGAAGCAGGTCACCCTGCAGGCCAGTTTCCAGGGCTGCCAGGAAAACGGCATCTGCTATCCGGTGATGACCCGTGAAGTGACGCTGGACCTGGCCGGCGGCAAGGCCGTGGCCGGCACCACGGTCAGCGCGGCAGTGGCCGTCGCCGCCACACCATCGGCCAGCACCGACGACCAGTCCGAAGAACAGCGCCTCGCCGGTTCGCTGGGTGGCAGCAGCCGCTGGCTCGCCCTGCTTGGCTTCTTCGGTGCGGGTTTGCTGCTCGCCTTCACGCCGTGCGTCTTGCCGATGGTGCCGATTCTTTCGGGGCTGATCGCCGGCGCCGGCGACAATGTGTCCACGCGGCGCGCCTTCGTGCTCTCGGTGGTCTACGTGCTGGCATCGAGCGTCGTCTTCACCATCGCCGGCGTGATCGCCGGACTGGCCGGCGCGAACCTGCAGGCGGCGTTCCAGCAACCGTGGATCCTATGGTCCTTCGCCGCCCTGTTCGTCGTGCTCTCGTTCTCGATGTTCGGCTTCTACGAACTGCAACTGCCCAGTGCGCTGCAGAACCGCCTGGTCGGCATCAGCAACCAGCAGAAGAGCGGTTCGCTGGTTGGCGTCGCCGTGATGGGCGTGCTTTCCGCACTGATCGTCGGTCCCTGCGTCGCCCCGCCGCTCGCGGCTGCCGTGCTTTATATCGGCCAGCAGCATGATCCGGTTTTCGGTGGCCTCGCCCTGTTCCTGCTCAGCCTTGGCATGGGCGTGCCGCTGGTGATCTTCGGTACCGCCGCGGGCAAGCTGCTGCCGCGCGCCGGTGGCTGGATGGACGCGGTCAAGGCCGTGTTCGGCGTGCTCTTCCTGGGCCTGGCGATCTGGATGCTATCGCGCATCCTGGACACGCTGTGGGTCATGCTGATGGTCGGCGTCCTGCTGATGGCCAGCGCGGTCTACATGGGCGCGCTCGAGCGCCTGGCCGAAGGCGCCAGCGGCTGGCGCAAGTTGTGGAAGGCGCTGGGCGTCGTCGTCCTGCTGTTCGGCATCATGCAACTGGTGGGCGTGGCCGCAGGCTCACGCGACCTGCTGCAGCCGCTGTCGGGTTTTGGCGGCGGTAGCGCCGCCAGCGCCCAGGCCGAACTGCCGTTCCGTACGATCAAGTCCGTCGAGGACCTGGACAAGGCCGTGGCCGAAGCCAGCGCCGCCGGCAAACCGGTGCTGTTCGACTTCTATGCCGACTGGTGCGTGAGCTGCAAGGAAATGGAGCACCTGACCTTTCCCAAGCCCGAGGTGCAGCAGGCGCTGGCCGGCTACGTGCTGCTGAAAGCCGACGTGACCGCCAACGACGACACCGACCAGGCCCTGCTCAAGCACTTCTCCCTGTTCGGCCCGCCGGCGACGATCTTCTTCGGCAAGGACGGCAAGGAGCGCCGCGGCCTGCGCCTGATCGGCTTCGAGGATGCCGCGGGTTTCGCCACCCGCGCCGGGAAAGCCGCCAACTGATGTTCCGTGCTTCTTATATGTGGATCGTGTTGCTGGCGGCGATCGCCGCCGGTGTCGGTCTGTACGTCGAGCACCGGCGGATCCATCCGCCGCCGCCTGCCGGCGTACTGGTGGCCGAGGTCGGCGACCGCCGGCCGGAGCTTGCCCTGGTCGATCTGGAAGGTCATCCGCGTAAGCTCGCCGAGTGGGATGGCAAGCGGGTGCTGATCAATTTCTGGGCGACCTGGTGCGGGCCCTGCCGTAAGGAGATGCCATTGCTGTCCCAGGCCCAGCAACGTTTTGCGTCGCACGATGTGCAGGTGCTCGGCATCGCCGAGGATGCGCCGGATGCGGTGCGTGCGTATCTCACGGCGACGTCCGTGGGCTATCCGATCCTGCTCGGGACCGAACCGGGTGTGTTCGCTTCAATGCATTTCGACAATACGCGCGAGCTGCTGCCGTATAGCGTGCTGATCGGGCGGGACGGGAAGATCCTCAAGCGCAAGCTGGGGCCGTTTGATGAGGCCGAGCTTGAGGCGTGGCTGGCTGATTGACGGCGAAGCCGGCGATCGGGGAGCCACGGCTTCAAAGGACTCGCGAACAGGGTTCGCTCCCACAAGATTAGCTGCGACCTTGTGGGAGCGAGGGGCGTCCGGGGCTTGTGGCGTACCATAGCCGCCTTAATCGCCGCCCCAGTACCTGATGACCATCCTGCTCTCGACCCTCAATGCGCGTTACGCGCACGCCTCGCTCGGCCTGCGTTACCTGATGGCCAATGCGGGCGATCTGCGTGGGCGGATGGAACTGCATGAGTTCGTGATCGGCACGAAGACCACCGATATCGTCGAGAAGCTCCTCGCCCGACGCGCGCCGACCGGCACGACGATCATCGGCTTCGGTGTCTATATCTGGAACGTCGAGGAAACCACGCGGATCGTCGCCCTGCTCAAGCGCATCGCACCGGAGATCGTGATCGTGCTTGGTGGGCCCGAGGTGTCCTACGAATCGGTGGCGCAGCCCATTGTCGAGCTCGCCGATTACCTGATCACCGGCTGGGGTGACGTGACCTTTCCCGAACTGTGTCGGGCGATTCTCGACGGCACGCCGCCGACGCAGAAGATCCACGCGGGCAGGCAGCCACCGATGGCCGAGATCGCCCTGCCCTACGCGGAGTACTCGGCTACCGACCTCGCCCAGCGCACGCTTTACGTCGAAGCCTCGCGCGGTTGCCCCTTCAAATGCGAATTCTGCCTGTCGGCGCTGGACAAGACCGCCTGGCCGTTCGCGCTGGACCGCTTCCTCGGCGAACTGGAGTCGCTGCATGCGCGTGGCGCGCGGCTGTTCAAATTCGTCGATCGTACCTTCAACCTCAATATCAAGAGCAGCCTGAAGATCCTCGACTTCTTCCTGGCCAAGCTCGAAGCGAATCCCGACGACCAGGTCTTCGCGCATTTCGAACTGGTGCCCGACCACCTGCCTGAAGCACTGAAGGACGCCATCGTCCGTTTTCCCGCCGGCACGCTGCAGTTCGAGATCGGCATCCAGAGCTTCAATCCCCAGGTGCAGGCCCTGGTCAGTCGCAAGCAGGACAATGCCAAGGCGGAAGAAAACATCCGCTGGCTGATGGAACACTCCAGCGCGCACCTGCATGTCGACCTGATCGCCGGACTGCCGGGCGAGGACGTCGCCAGCTTCGCGCGCGGTTTCGACCAGCTGGTCGCGCTCGGTCCGCACGAGATCCAGTTCGGCATCCTCAAGCGCTTGCGCGGCACACCGATCATCCGTCATACCGAAACATACGCCCTGGTCTTCGATCCGAATCCGCCGTACACGATCCTGGCCACCGACCGGATCGATTTCGCGGCGATGCAGCGGCTGGTGCGCTTCTCCCGCTACTGGGACCTGGTCGCCAACTCCGGCCGCTTCGGGCACAGCCTGCCGATGATCCTTGGTGACGCGCCCTTCGAGCGCTTCATGGCCTTCGCCGACTGGATGTACGCCCAGACCGATGCCACCCACCGGATCGCCCTGCATCGCCTGGCGGGACTGGTCGGGCAATGGCTCACGCTGGACGGCCATGACGAGGCCGCGGTGACCGCGGTGATCACCCGCGACTACGCCGGCCAGGCCCGGCGCACACCCGAGGAAAAGGCCGTGGTCCGGGAACAGCATCTGGCCGCACCGCAACGTCAAGCCAGGCACATAGGCTCATGAGCATCGAACCGACCGTCGAACAGGCCCTGGCCGACACCCGCGAATGGCTGGAAAAGGCCGTGATCGGCCTGAATCTGTGCCCCTTCGCCAAGGCCGTGCACGTCAAGCAGCAGATCCGCTGGGTGGTCAGCGAGGCGACCACGCCCGAATCCCTGCTCGAGGACCTGAACCGCGAGCTGGAAATCCTCCGCGACGCCGAGCCGGAGGACATCGACACGACCCTGCTGATCCACCCCTGGGTCCTGGACGATTTCCTCGACTACAACGAGTTCCTCGATGTCGCCGACGCGGCGATCGGCGACCTGGACCTGGAGGGCGAGATCCAGGTCGCCAGCTTCCATCCTCGCTACCAGTTCGCCGATACCTTCGCCGACGATATCGGCAATTTCAGCAACCGCTCGCCCTATCCGACCTTGCACCTCTTGCGCGAGGCAAGTATCGACCGCGCTGTCGAGGCTTTTCCCGAATCGTCGGCGATCTTCGACAAAAACATGGAAACCCTGCAGCGACTGGGCATCGAGGGCTGGCGCCGGCTTTTCGTCCAGGACCAGGCGTCGCCCGCGGCTTCGACCATACGCGAGCGTCCGGACTTTCGCTAACTCCAGCGATCTGCGGCGATCTGCGCCGAACTGGACAAGGCGCCGCCAGCGGAGCAAACTTCGCCGCTTCCGGGATGGCCGGACAGTCGACAGGTGGCGCGTGGCGAAGCTGCTGGTCCTTCACGGACCGAACCTCAACCTGCTCGGCGTGCGCGAACCGACGGTCTACGGTCGCGAAACCCTTGCCGACATCAATGCTTCGCTGAGCTCGCGGGCACAGGCCGCCGGCCATGAACTGGGCTGGTTCCAGTCCAATGCCGAGCACGAGCTGATCGGGCGTATCCACCAGGCCCGCGACGAGGGTACCGGGATGATCCTGATCAACCCGGCCGCCTACACACATACCAGCGTTGCCCTGCGCGACGCGCTGGCCGGCGTGGCGATCCCGTTTATCGAAATCCACCTGTCGAACCCGCACGCTCGTGAGGTGTTCCGGCATCACTCGTATTTTTCCGATCTCGCCGTCGGCGTGATCTGCGGCTTCGGCGGCGACAGCTATCGGCTGGCGCTGGAAGCGGCTATCGGCCGACTGGCCGCCTGACCCACTTTTCCACTCTCAGGCCACCGGCTTTCCGGCCGTGGCCGACCACTGAAGAAGGTTTGTTCTATGGACCTGCGCAAAATCAAGAAGCTGATCGACCTGCTCGAAGAGTCGAATCTGGCCGAGCTCGAAATCAAGGAGGGCGAGGAAGTCGTCCGCCTGTCGCGCGTGCCCAAGGGCACGATGAACCTCGCGCCGCAGATGATGGCCGCCCCAGTGGCGGCCGCAGCGCAGGCGCCCGCCCCGGTCGCCGCGCCCGTGGCCGACGGCCCGGCCGTGAAGAGCCTGCCGGATGGCCACGTGGTCACCGCGCCGATGGTCGGCACCTTCTATGCCGCCTCCAGCCCGGGTGCCGCGCCGTTCGCCAAGATCGGCCAGCAGGTCAAGGCCGGCGAGACGCTCGGCGTGATCGAGGCGATGAAGATGTTCAACCAGATCGAAGCGGACGTTGCCGGCACCGTGGTTGCGATCCTCGTCGAGAACGGCCAGCCGGTCGAATTCGACGAACCCATGTTCGTGATCGCCTGAGGCCGTGCCCATGCTTGAGAAGGTCGTCATCGCCAATCGCGGCGAAATCGCATTGCGCGTGCTGCGCGCATGCCATGCGCTCGGCATCAAGACGGTCGCGGTGCACTCGACGGTCGATCGCAACCTGAAACACGTCGGCCTCGCCGATGAGACGGTATGCATCGGCCCGGGTCCCTCGGTCGACAGTTACCTCAACATCCCGGCGATCATCGCCGCGGCGGAGATCACCGACGCCGGCGCGATCCACCCGGGGTATGGTTTTCTTTCCGAGAACGCCAACTTCGCCGAGCAGGTCGAGCAGTCCGGCTTCGTCTTCATCGGGCCGACCGCCGACGTGATCCGCCTGATGGGCGACAAGGTCGAGGCGATCCGTGCCATGAAGGCCGCCGGCGTGCCGTGCGTGCCCGGTTCCGGCGGTCCGCTCGGCGACAATGTCGATGACAACCTGCGCATCGCCCGCGAGATCGGCTACCCGGTGATCATCAAGGCCTCCGGCGGCGGCGGTGGCCGCGGCATGCGCGTGGTGCGCACCGAAGCGCACCTGGGCAATGCCGTGACCATGACCAAGTCGGAAGCCAAGGCGGCCTTCAACAACGACCAGGTCTACATGGAGAAATTCCTGGAGAATCCGCGCCACGTGGAAATCCAGGTCCTCGCTGACGGGCAGGGCAACGCGATCCACCTCGGCGAACGCGACTGCTCGATGCAGCGCCGCCACCAGAAAGTGGTCGAGGAAGCGCCAGCGCCGGGCATCACGCCCGAACAGCGCGCCCAGATCGGCAAGGTCTGCGTCGATGCCTGCCTGCGTATCGGCTATCGCGGTGCCGGCACCTTCGAGTTCCTCTACGAGAACGGCCACTTCTACTTCATCGAGATGAACACGCGCATCCAGGTCGAGCATCCCGTCACCGAGATGGTGACCGGCATCGACCTGGTCCGCGAGCAGTTGATGATCGCCGGCGGCGAGAAACTGTCGATCCGCCAGGAAGACATCGTCATGCGCGGCCATGCGATCGAGTGTCGGATCAATGCCGAGGACCCGGACAGCTTCATGCCGAGTCCCGGTACGGTGAAGCGTTTCGAGGCACCGGGTGGCCCCGGCGTGCGCGTGGATACGCATTTGTACGACGGCTATCGCATCCCGCCGAACTACGACTCGATGATCGGCAAGCTGATCGTGCACGGTCCCGACCGTGCCACCGCGATCGCGCGCATGCGCATGGCCCTGGCCGAAACCGTGATCGAAGGCGTCAAATGCAATATCCCGCTGCAGCAGCGGATCATGGCCGATGCCGGTTTCCAGTTGGGTGGGCAGAACATCCACTATCTGGAGAAGCGCATGGCCGAGCAGAAAGAAGCCGCCGCGCAGGCGTAAGCTCGCGCGACTACGGGGAGCGCTCCCCTCCT
This sequence comes from Luteibacter sp., assembly GCA_036009745.1. Lineage (GTDB taxonomy): Bacteria > Pseudomonadota > Gammaproteobacteria > Xanthomonadales > Rhodanobacteraceae > Luteibacter. The sequence continues at coordinate 10,629 of DASYLE010000013.1, forward strand.
GTGGGAGCGAACCCTGTTCGCGAGTCCTTTGGGGCCGTGACTTACCAAAGCCCGCGACCGGGAGAGTCAAAGCCTCAAAGGACTCGCGAACTGGGTTCGCTCCCACAAAGAACATCCTTCAGCACCACCCGGACACGTCCCATGCCCTGGCTCGAACTTTCCCTCACCGTCCGCGCCGCCGAACAGCCGCAGGTCGAATCCGCGCTGGAAGACCTTGGCGCGTTGTCGATCACGCTGCAGGACGCGAACGCGGAAACCGCGGATGAGCAGGCGATCTTCGAGCCGGGTGTCGGCGAGCTGCCGCTGTGGGAAACCATCACCCTGAACGCGCTGTTCGATGCCGGCAGCGACCGTCGCGGGCTGACCGAAGCGCTGGCCGACCTGCTGCCCTGGATCGAGCCTTCGCAGGTCGACTGGCGCGATGTCGAGGACCAGGACTGGGAACGGGTCTGGATGGACCGGTTCAAGCCGATGCCCTTTGGCAGGCGGCTGTGGATCTATCCGTGGAACATCGAGCCACCGGCCGATGGCGCCGGCACGGTCGTGGTCCGTCTGGATCCCGGGCTGGCCTTCGGCACCGGCACCCATCCGACCACGGCGCTGTGCCTGGAATGGCTGGACGGCCAGGACCTTACCGGCAAGACCGTGCTCGACTTCGGCTGCGGCTCCGGCATCCTGGCCATCGCCGCGCTCAAGCTCGATGCGGCGCACGCCGACGGCGTGGACAACGACCCTCAGGCTCTGACAGCCTCGGCTGACAATGCCGCGCGCAACGGCGTCGCCGAACGGCTCGCGCTGTACCTGCCGCAGGATTTTCATGCGGCGCCGGCCGATGTGCTGGTTGCCAATATCCTCGCTGGCCCGCTCGGCGATCTGGCACCCACCTTCGCCGCGGCAGTGAAGCCGGGCGCACCGTTCGCCTTGTCCGGCATCCTGCACGGACAGCACGATGAACTGCTGGCTCGCTACGCCGAATGGTTCGACGACCTCACCATCGCGGTACGCGAGGACTGGGTCCGGATCGACGGTGTACGCAAACAGGGGTAGTAACCTCCGGGCCGACCGTTAGAATCGACCCATGTATACCCAGTGCCCCGACTGCCTGACGGTCTATAAGCTCGACGCCGCGTTGCTGGTGCCGGCGTGTGGCTGCGTGCGTTGCAGCCACTGTCATATTGTCTTCAATGGCCTGGGCACGCTTTCCGAACAGTTGCCCGCCGAACCGTTCACCCACCTGCCCGTGCATGCGCTGGACGACGAACCGCCGCTGCTGGATCGCGCGGTGTTCCGCCCCCGTCCCGTCGCACCGCCGCCGGTAGAGGAGGTAGCGGCACCGACGGCGACGAACGAGGAGGATTTCGGCCAGCTGGTGTTCACGCCGAAATTCGCCCAGAAACGCCGACGTTCTTACGTTGGCCTTGGCTGGACCCTGGTCTGCGTCGTGCTCCTGCTTGGCCTCGGTGTGCAGGTCGCCTGGGCCGAACGCGAGTCGCTGGTCGCCGACGCCACGGTCGGCCCCTTGCTCAGGAGCGCATGTGAAACACTGGGATGCCGACTGCCACTCGTGCAGGACACGACCAAGCTGCGCCTGTTGGCGCGCGACGTGCAGGCCCATCCTTCGGTGCCCGGCGCCCTGCTGATCACGGCAAGCGTTCGCAACGACGCGATCTTCGCCCAGCCCTATCCGGTTGTCACAATCACCCTCGCCGATATCGACGGCAAGCGCCTGGCCATGCGCCGGTTCCAGCCGGTCGACTACGTTGGCGACGGTGTCACGCGCGAACGCGGCCTGCCACCTGGGGCCACCTCGGCCCTGGTGTTCGAAGTGCAAGACCCGGGCCAGCACGCGGTCGCTTTCGAGTTTGGATTCCAGTAACGGCCCAGAAGATTTTTCTTTTTCGCAAGCCTTAAATTCGACCGCGCAGGCGGGTACACTCGATCCCTTCGCGCTGCGCCAACCGCCGGCCGCGTACCCTGCCATGGGCAGGACCACCGATCCACATCACTGCGAAGCCGACGTCGCTTTGCCGCTCGACGAGGGGAACCTGTCTTTGAACGCCGTACGACTGTCTGCCAACGAGGTGGTTCACGAGACCTCGATGCAGAGCACGCTCAGCGAGTGCGTCAGCCGCACCGTTCGACGCTACCTGGCCGACATCGGCGACACCCCCTGCGACGAGGGTTTGCACGCGCTCGTCATCCGTGAAGTCGAAGGCCCGCTGTTGCGCGAAGTCCTCGCTTTCCACGATGGCAACCAGAGCCGCGCCGCCACCGCGCTGGGCATCAATCGCGCCACGCTGCGCAAGAAGCTGGCCGCGCACGGCCTGCTTTGATCCTCCCCACCCCGGCTGGCACCGTCGCCGGGTTAAAAAAATTCTCATCCATCATTGTTGACGCACTGCAACGCGAGTATCTCGTGCGGCCCGTCCTGACGCGCCTTATCGGCACGGGCACTCTTGCGCATTGCAACATTTTCATGGCGCTCTGCTTGTTATGCGTCTTTCGCATAGCTGAAAGGCGGCATATCGCGTTGTTCCGACCTTTGCCCGCGTAGGAAGGTCCGCTCCCGATCGGCGTCGCAACGACGCTCGCAACGAGGGGGTCGAGAAGTGTCGTATCGCGTATTCACCATCTGTTCCATGCTGTTCCTGTTCGCCGTGGCACCCGCCGCGTTCGCATCGGATCCGCTCCTGCCCGATGCACCCACCGCATCGACCTCCTCCGACAGCGCCGAAGGACCGGTCGACAAACTGCGCGACGAAGGCATCGCGCTTCGCTTCGTCATGGCCAACGACTGGGCGGCCAGCGTCAAGGGCGGCGAACGGCTGGGCGCGACCAACGGCGGCGGCGCCGTCGGCGGTGCCGACTTCGACATGGACAAGCTGTTCGGCATCGTCGGCGCGCGCGTTCGCGTGACTTTCGCGCGCTATTACGGTCATAGCCTGGCCGCCAACGATATCGGCATCACCGAGAAGATCCAGGGTTACTGGTATCCGGCTCGTCAGTGGCAGTTGGCCCAGCTGACCTGGGAGCAGACCTTCAAGGACGAACACCTGACCTTCCTGTTTGGCCGTCTGAACGCCACCTGGCAATTCAACCGCTCGACCTACGGCTGCCGTTTCGTCAGCGCACCGGATTGCCCCTACCAGCTGACCCTCACTACCGGCGGCTTCAGCGGCTTTCCGTACGTGAACTGGGGCGGCAAGGTGAAATACCAGCCGAACGCGATGTATCTCTCGCTTGGCGCGTTCGAGATCAACCCGGATCGCCGCAACAACCACGGCCTGGATTTCACCACGCAGAATGCCACCGGCGTGATGATCCCGCTCGAAGCCGGCTATGAAACCTCGTTCGCCACCGATCCGTATCCGCGCCATTACAAGATCGGCGCCTGGTACAACTCGGCCGATTACACCGACCCGCGGTTGAATACCCGAGGCCTGCCACGCGCCCTCGTCGGCGGTGCGGCACGTACCTATCCCGGTGGCCGCTACGGCATGTACCTGCTCGGCGACCAGGTGATCTACCGTCCCGATCCGGACGTGTCCACGCGCAACCTCGCCGTGTTCGGCTCGGTCAGCGGCCCGTTCGACAACGCGGATATCTACACCATGCAGGCCACCGGCGGCTTCTTCTGGACCGGTCCGTTCGCGTCGCGTCCCGAGGACACGATCGGGTTCCAGGCGTCTTATTTCCGATTCAGCCACAAGCAGGTCGGCTTCGAGGACGACACCATCCACAAGAAGGGCGACGAAGGCACGTTCTCGCGCAACGAGACCATGCTTGAGCTCAACTATGGTTACAAGCTGTTCCCGGTGGTGACCCTGGTGCCGAACCTGCAGTACATCGTGCATCCGGACATCCTCGGCAATACGATCCAGGCCCATGGCGTCCCGGCCAATGCACTGGTGATCGGCCTGCGCGTGATGGTCAATATGGGCGGCCCCGGGAGTTGATGCACTTGACGGCGTTGCGCGCAATGCCCACCGTGCGCTGATCCCCACACGCCGGCTTCGACATGGACCTCAAACATCTGGAAAGCTTTATCCGGATCGTCGAATTCGGCAGCCTCACGCGCGCGGCGGCGACACTGGACGTGTCGCAGTCGCTGCTGAGCCGCCAGGTGCGCCAGCTGGAAATCGAGCTTGGCGCGCATTTGCTCAAGCGCAATGGCCGCGGCGTCACGCCGACCGATGCGGGGCGACAACTGCTCGAACACGGACGCGGCATCCTGCGCCAGGTCGAGATCGCCAAACAGCAGCTTGGCGATCATCGCGGCCCGCTCGGCGGGAAAGTCGCCGTCGGCCTGCCGCCCAGCGTCGGCAAGCTGCTGACCGTGGACATGGTGACCACGTTCCGCAACCGCTATCCAGGCGCCTCGATCAGCGTGGTCGAGGCCCTGAGCTCGAGCATGCTCGAATGGTTGCTGCTGGGCCGGCTCGACGTGGCCCTGCTGTACAACCCGCCGCTCAATGCCAAGCTGCACTACCGGCATGTCTGGTCGGAAGACCTGTACCTGATCGGCGCCAACCTCAACGGTCATACGCTGCCGCCGAGCGTGCCGCTATCCACCCTGGGCGACTACCCGCTGATCGTGCCCTCGCACCTGCATTCGGTACGCCAGCTGATCGAATCGGATGCGGCGCGCCATGGCGTGCAACTGAACGTGGTGCTGGAAATCGATTCGATCCGCGCCCTGCTCGACCTGGTCGAACGCGGCATGGGCTATGGCGTGCTCTCACGCCATTCGATCCAGGCGCGGGAGTCCGGACAGGGCCTGCATGCGGTACCGATCGTGCAGCCCTCCATCACCACCCGCCTGATGATGGCGACGCCAACGCAACGGCCGACGAGCACCCTGACCGAGCGGACGATGACTTTGATCCAGAATGCGATCGAGGCGGGGACGTTGGCGCCCGATGGCCAGCCAGATGGGTTTTCAGCGCCGACCTGACGGCGTTGGCGTCCTCCGCTATTGTGGGAGCGAACCCTGTTCGCGAGTCCTTTCGCGTCATGCCCCAGAGCTCGGTCTGGGCGAGCCACGGCCCCCAAGGACTCGCGAACAAGGTTCGCTCCCACAATAGCCCCAGCCTCAGGCATCATGCTGCAATGCACAATTGGCATGCCTCACCGGTATCCATGCAGATTGTGCATAACAGAAACACGGCAAATCGCGTTGTTCCGGCATGCCGCGGTTGCCACCATCTGCTCCGGTTCCGCAATCGGATACGGCGATGGGCTTCGAGATACCTGGCTGGTTCATGCGCGGCGGCACGTCGCGCGGCCCGTTTTTCCGGGCCAGCGATCTCCCTGCCGACGTTGCGACCCGCGACAAGGTGCTGCTGGCGGTCATGGGTTCGCCCGATCCGCGGCAGATCGACGGGCTGGGTGGCAGCGATCCGCTGACCAGCAAGGTCGGGATCCTGTCCTTGTCCGCCGATGGCGACGCCGACCTGGATTTCCTGTTCGGCCAGGTCCTGATCACCGAGGCCAGGGTCGACACCACGGCGAACTGCGGGAATATGCTGGCCGCCGCCCTGCCGGTCGCCATCGAAGCGGGCATGCTCGAAGCGAAGGGCGCGACCACCATGTATCGCGTGCGCACGGTGAATACCGGCGTCATCGCTGAAATCACCGTGGACACCCCCGACGGCAAGCCGGTCTATGACGGCGACGCGCATATCGACGGCGTGCCCCGCCCGGCCGCGCCGGTCCAGATCGGCTTCCTCGACACCGAGGGCGCCGTCTGCGGCAGCCTGCTGCCAACCGGCAACCTGCGCGACCTGATCGACGGCACCGAAGTCACCCTGATCGACAACGGCATGCCGGTGATGATCATCGCCGCGGCCGCGGTCGGCATCACCGGCGATGAAAGCTGTACCGAACTCGATGCCAACACGGCACTGAAGGCGCGCATTGAATCGCTGCGCCTGAAGGCCGGGCCCATGATGAATCTCGGCGACGTCAGCAACAAGACGGTGCCGAAGATCACCCTGGTCTCGCCGCCGAAACATGGCGGCGCGCTCGGCACGCGCACCTTTATCCCGCACAACTGCCATGCCGCGATCGGCGTGCTCGGCGCGGTCACCGTGGCCACCGCCGCGGTCCTGCCCGGCTCGGTCGCCTACGACGTCGCACAGGCTGGCGCGGGCAACGAGCGCACCCTCTCGGTCGAGCATCCCTCCGGCGAATTCAGCGTCGCGCTCGGCCTGGAAGGCACGCGCGTGGTCCGCGCCGCCCTGCTGCGCACCGCACGACTGCTGATGCGCGGCTCGATTCCCGTTTCCCCCTCGATCTGGGCCGGCCCCACGGCCTGACCGCGACCCACAGGAGCTCCCATGTCCACCGCACAAAAGACCGCGCTCATCGTCAGCGCGCACTCCGCCGACTTCGTCTGGCGCGCCGGCGGCGCGATCGCCCTGCATGCCAGCCAGGGCTGGCGCGTGCACGTGGTTTGCCTGTCCTTCGGCGAGCGCGGCGAATCGGCCAAGCTGTGGAAACGCGAAGGCATGACCCTCGACCGGGTGAAATCGGATCGTCGTGCCGAGGCCGCGGAAGCCGCCGGCATCCTCGGCGCCGAGATCAGCTTCCTCGATATCGGCGACTACCCGATGCGCGCTGGCGTCGACGTCGTCTACCAGCTGGTCGACCTGTACCGCGAGCTGCGTCCTTCCTTTGTCCTCAGCCATTCGCTGAAGGACCCGTACAACTTCGACCATCCGCTGGCCTCGCACCTCGCCCAGGAAGCGCGCATCGTCGCCCAGGCGCACGGGCACAATCCGGAGCAGGCAGTGATCGGCGCGCCGCCGGTGTTCCTGTTCGAACCGCACCAGCCCGAGCAGTGCGAATGGAAACCGGAGCTGTTCCTCGACATCACGCCGGTGTGGGAACTGAAGCGCAAGGCCTTCGAGACCATGCGTGCGCAGGAGCATCTGTGGGAGTACTACACGCGCGTCGGCCTGCAGCGCGGCGCGCAGGCAGCACGTAATTCCGATTACAAGATCACCTACGCCGAGGCCTTCCAGCGCGTCTTCCCGCACGTCACCCAGGGCAGCCTCGCATGATCGGCGTGGTCGTTCGCAACCGTCCCGGGGTGGAGCAGGCCAGCATGGATCGACTGGCCGGCTTCGGCGTCGCTACCGTGCACGAGGCACAGGGCCGTAGCGGCCTGCTGCAGTCGTATATGCGGCCGATCCAGTCCGGCACGGCGATCGCCGGGTCGGCGGTGACCGTGCTGGCCCAGCCGGGCGACAACTGGATGTTGCACGTCGCCGTCGAGCAGTGCCGCCCCGGCGACATCCTCGTCGTCGCCTGCACCACCGACAATAGCGACGGCATGTTCGGCGACCTGCTCGCCACCTCGGTGATGGCGCGTGGCGTGCGCGGCCTGGTGATCGATGCTGGCGTCCGCGATGTCGCTGAATTACGCGCTATGGGCTTCCCGGTGTGGTCCAAGGCCGTGCACGCGCGCGGCACGGTGAAGGCGACGCTCGGCTCGGTGAACGTGCCGGTAGTCTGCGCCGGACAGCTGATCCGTCCGGGCGATGTGATCGTCGCCGACGATGATGGCGTCGTGGTGGTGGAGAACGCGCGCGTGGGCGACGTCGTCAAGCTTGGCGAGAAGCGCGTCGCCAACGAGGCCGGCAAGCGCGAACGGCTGGCCGGCGGCGAGCTCGGCCTGGATATCTACGACATGCGTCCGCAGCTGGCCCAGATGGGCCTGCGCTACGTCGACGACCTGCCCAACGCCTGAGGAACGATGCCTTTCATGAAGAGCTGTCTCCCCCCGGATCCCCATCCGAGCAAACCCGAACAGACCCTGCCCGCGTTTGCCTGCGACACCCATTGCCACGTCTTTGGCCCCGCCGACCGCTTTCCGTATGCCGACGACCGCAGTTACACGCCGCCGGATGCGCCGTATGAGCACCTGGTCGCGTTGCACGATTTCCTCGGCCTTTCGCGCGGCGTGATCGTGCAGGCCAGCTGCCACGGTACCGACAATCGCGCCATGCTCGATGCCATCGGCCGCGGTGCCGGGCGTTACCGCGGCGTGGCCATCGTCGACGACCATATCGACGAGGCCGGCCTGCTCGCCCTGCATGACGGTGGCGTGCGTGGTGTGCGCTTCAACTTCGTCGAGCATCTCGGTGGCGCGCCGGACATGGCCGTCTTCAATCGCGTACTCGAGCGCGTCGAGCCGATGGGCTGGCACGTCGTGCTGCACCTGGACGCCAAGGACATCGTGCCGCTGCAAGGCGTGCTCGAGCGCATCCGCATCCCGTTCCTGATCGACCATATGGGCCGCGTGCGTGCCCAGGACGGCCTGGAACAGGAGCCTTTCCGTCGCCTTCTCAGCCTGCTTCGCGACAATCCGCTGGCCTGGGTCAAGGTCTGCGGCGGCGAACGCGTCTCGGCAGGCAAGCGCCCTTTCGACGACGCCATTCCCTTCGCCGGCGCCCTGATCGAGTCCGCACCCGACCGCGTATTGTGGGGAACGGACTGGCCACATCCGAACATATCGAAAGATATGCCCAACGACGGCGGTCTGGTCGACCTGATGTACCGTTTCTGCCCCGATGCCGGCCTGCGCCAGAAGCTGCTCGTGGACAATCCCATGCGTCTTTACGACTTCTGATCGCCGCATGGCCGCCTGTGAGGAACCTATCGCCATGAAGAATCCACGATGAACACCCCCGCCGTCGCCGCCGTCCGGCCGCCGCGCAAGCCGTTCTATCGCGCGCTTTACATCCAGGTACTGGTGGCGGTGGTCATCGGCGTGATCTTCGGCTACCTGTCGCCGAAGTACGCGGTGGCGATGAAACCGCTCGGCGATGCCTTCATCTCGCTGATCAAGATGATCATCGGGCCGATCATCTTCTGCACCGTGGTCACCGGCATCGCTGGCATGCGCGACATGCGCAAGGTCGGTCGTGTCGGTGGCAAAGCGCTGCTGTACTTCGAGGTGATCTCGACCATCGCCTTGTTCTTCGGCCTGGTCGCCGGTCACATCTTCCACCCGGGCAGTGGCTTCAACGTCGACCCGGCCACGCTCAACGGCAAGGAGGTCGCCTCGCTGGCGGCGCAGGGTCATAGCATCGAGTCGATCGACTTCCTGCTGGGGATTATCCCGACCACCTTCATCAACGCCTTCGCCAAGGGCGATGTGCTGTCGATCCTGCTGATCTCGGTGCTGTTCGGCTGCGCGCTGGCGTCGCTCGGCGATCGCGGCAAGCCGGTCTTCGACGTGGTCGAAGCCATTGCCAATGTGTTCTTCAAGATCGTCCACTACATCACCGCCGTATCCTCGATCGGTGCGTTCGGCGCGATCGCCTTCACCATCGGCAAGTACGGCGTGGTCTCGCTGTTGCCGCTGCTGAAACTGATCGGCAGCTTCTATGTGGTCTGCGTCCTGTTCGTGCTCATCGTGCTCGGCTCGGTGGCACGCATGGCCGGCTTCAGCATCATCAAGTTCCTCGCCTATATCCGCGACGAATTGCTCATCGTGCTCGGCACCAGTTCGTCAGAAGTGGTGCTGGCGCCGACCATGCGCAAGCTCGAGCGACTCGGTTGCCCGAAGGAAACCGTGGGCCTGGTCGTGCCGACCGGCTACTCGTTCAACCTCGATGGCACCAACCTGTACCTGACCATGTCCATCCTGTTCATCGCCCAGGCGCTGAACGTGGAGCTGACCTGGCAGCAGCAGATCACCGTGGCCATCGTCGGCATGCTGACTTCGAAGGGCGCCAGCGGCGTGGCCGGCGCCGCCCTGGTCATGCTCGCCTCGACCCTGGGCGTGGTCCCGGTGGTGCCGGTGGCCGGCATGGTCCTGATCCTCGGTATCCACCGTTTCCTCGGCACCGGGCTGGCGATGACCAACCTGGTCGGCAACGGCGTGGCGGCGATCCTGGTCTCCTCCTGGGAGCGTGAACTGGACCGGGAACAGATGCATCGCGTGCTGAACGGCGAGGACGTCGACTGAGGCTGCGCTGCCGGGACGGCTATAATGGCCAGCTTTCCTCCCGGCAGCCGCTCATGTCCCAGCCCCAGATCGTTCCCGTCCGCCGCGCCCTGCTCAGCGTTTCCGACAAGCGCGGCCTGCTCGAACTGGCACGCCGGCTGGAAGCCGGTGGGGTCGAACTGCTGTCCACCGGTGGTTCCGCGAAGGCCCTGCGCGAAGCCGGTATCGCGGTCCGCGACGTCAGCGACCTGACTGGCTTCCCGGAAATCATGGACGGCCGGGTGAAGACCCTGCACCCACGCATCCACGGCGGCCTGCTCGGCCGTCGCGGCAAGGACGACGCGGTGATGGCCGAACACGGCATCGCCCCGATCGACCTGCTGGTGCTGAACCTGTATCCGTTCGAGGCGACCGTGGCCCGGCCCGGTTGCACCCTGGACGAGGCGATCGAGAATATCGACATCGGCGGCCCGGCGATGCTGCGCGCCGCGGCGAAGAACTGGAACGATGTCGGCGTGCTTACCGACCCGGACCAGTACGAGGCCGCGCTGGCCGAGATCGAAGGCACCGGCGGCCTGTCCCGCGCCAGCCGCTTCGCCTTCTCCGTCGCCGCCTTCAACCGTGTGTCGAACTACGACGGCGCGATCAGCGACTACCTTTCCGGCCTGTCGCTCGACGACAGCGCCACGGCGATCGCGGGCCATGAGACGTTTCCCGCCCAGAGCAACGGCCGCTTCATCAAGGTAATGGACCTGCGCTACGGCGAGAATCCGCACCAGGCCGGCGCGTTCTACCGCGACCTTGCCCCCGCGCCGGGCACGCTGGCGACATTCCGCCAGCTGCAGGGCAAGGAACTCTCGTACAACAACATCGCCGACGCCGATGCCGCGTGGGAATGCGTGCGTCAGTTCGACGTGCCGGCCTGTGTGATCGTCAAGCACGCCAATCCTTGCGGCGTCGCCATCGCCGCCGATCCGCTGGCCGCTTATGAGCTGGCTTATGCCACCGACCCGACCTCGGCCTTCGGCGGCATCATCGCCTTCAACCGTCCGCTCGACCGCAAGACCGCGGCGGTCATCGTCAAGCGCCAGTTCGTCGAGGTGCTGATCGCACCGGCCATCGATGCCGACGCGCTTGTCGCCACCGCGGCGAAGGCGAATGTGCGCGTGCTGGAAATCCCCGATGGCGACGGCCACAACAGCCACGACGTCAAGCGCGTCGGCTCCGGCCTGCTGGTGCAGACCGCGGATAACCGCCAGGTCGGCCGCGACGAACTGAAGGTCGTCAGCAAGCGCCAGCCGACGGAGCGGGAACTGGACGACCTGCTCTTCGCCTGGCGGGTGGCGAAGATGGTCAAGTCCAATGCCATTGTCTACGCGAAGGACGGCCGCAGCATCGGTATCGGCGCCGGCCAGATGAGCCGCGTGGTCAGCGCGAAGATCGCCGGCCTCAAAGCCGGGGAAGCCGGCCTGGAAGTCCCGGGCAGCGCGATGGCCTCGGACGCCTTCTTCCCGTTCCGCGACGGCATCGACGCCGCCGCCGCGGCGGGTATCCGCGCGGTGATCCAGCCGGGCGGATCGATGCGCGACGGTGAAGTGATCGCGGCGGCGGACGAGAACGATATGGCGATGGTGTTCACCGGCATCCGCCATTTCCGTCACTGAGCAACGCGCTTCGCAGGCTCGCCCTCATCCGCCTTCGGCGCCTTCTCCCTCCAGGAGAAGGAAGCGCTCAGTCTGCGTTGCGCATCGCATAACGCCGCGCCAGCACTGCACAGACCATCAGCTGGATCTGGTGGAACAGCATCACCGGCAGCACGATCGCGCCCAGCGGATGGCCCGCGAAGAGCACCTTCGCCATCGGCACGCCGGCGGCCAGGCTCTTCTTCGAACCGCAGAACACGATGGTGATCTCGTCCTCCTTGTCGAAGCCGAGGAGGCGCGCACCGTAGCGCGTAATCAGCAGGGCCAGCGCCAGCAGTACGGCGCAGATCACCAACAGCCCACCCAATACCGGTAGCGGCATCTGCTTCCACAGGCCTTGCAACACCGCGGCACTGAATGCGGTGTACACCACCAGCAGGATCGAACCGCGATCCACCGTGCTCAGCAGCAACTGGTGACGCGATACCCAGCCACCGATCCAGCGCTGCGCCACCTGCCCGGCGATGAAGGGCACCAGCAGTTGCAGGACGATCTTGCCGATCGCATCCCAGGACATGCCACCCTGTCCATGCGTGCTGATAAAGAAACCGACCAGCAGGGGCGTCACGAAAATGCCGATCAGGCTCGATGCCGATGCCGCGCAGATCGCCGCCGGGATATTCCCGCGCGCCATCGAGGTAAAGGCAATCGACGACTGCACGGTCGAGGGCAAGGTGCACAGGAAAAGCACGCCGAGATAAAGATCCGGCGACACCAGCGGCGAAAGCAACGGACGCAGCGCGAGGCCGAGGAGGGGGAACAGCACGAAGGTGCTGGCCAGGACGGTCAGGTGCAGGCGCCAGTTGGTCATGCCGGCGATCACCGCGTCGCGCGAGAGCTTGGCGCCGTGCAGGAAGAACAGCAGGGCGATCGCCACATCGGTCAACAGGTCGAATGCATGGGCTGCTTCGCCACGACACGGCAGCAAAGTAGCCAGCACGACGGTGGCGACCAGTGCACAGGTGAAGCCGTCAGGCAGGAAGCGGCGCAGGGACATGAGTGGCTACGGGCGGTACGGGGCACCCATGATAACCGGCATCGTCACACGCACTTGAAAGCTCATGGCGCACACTGGAGGAAATGGTCCTGCGGAGGTTCGCGTGCGCTATGAGCTCTTTTACTGGACCGGCATCCAGGGCCGCGGCGAGTTCATCCGGCTGGCCCTCGAGGACGCCGGCGCGGACTATGTCGATGTGGCGCGCGTCGAAGGCGACGAGGTGATGATGCCGTACCTGGAAGGCCGCCACGATGGTGGCCAGCCCTTTGCGCCACCCTTCCTGAAATCCGGTCGCGTGGTCGTCGCCCAGGTCGCCAATATCCTGCAATATCTTGCGCCACGCATCGACCTGGTGCCGGACAGCGAGCCGAAGCGATTGCTGGCCAACCAGTTGCAACTGACGATCGCCGACCTCGTCGCCGAAGTGCACGACACCCATCATCCCGTGGCTTCGGGTCTTTACTACGAAGACCAGCGCGAGGACGCGAAACGCCGCTCGAAGGATTTCCGCGAACAGCGCATGCCGAAATTCCTCGGCTATTTCGAGCAGTCGATCGAACGCGGCGGCGGTCGACATCCTCTACGCGAACATGCCTATGTCGACCTGTCCCTGTTCCAGGTGGTCAGGGGCCTGGAATATGCCTTTCCCAAAGCAATGAAGCGGCTCGAACGTAAACTGCCGAACCTGACCGGACTGGCGGCCCGTGTTGCGGCGCGTCCACGTATCGCCCATTACCTGGCCTCGGAACGCCGGCTGGCGTTCAACGAGGAAGGCATCTTCCGGCATTACCCGGAACTGGATGACGCGTAAGCGCGTTGTCGTGGGAGCGAACCCTGTGCGCTCCCACAAGGGTGCGCTCCAACAACGCGCTTACGCGAAGAGGGCGATCACGGCCGAACCCGCGACGATCAGCAAGCCGCCGATCAGCAACGGCCAGCTTGGTTTCTCGCCGAGGAAGACCAGGGCCAGCACGATGACGAAGGCGACGCTGAGCTTGTCGATCGGCGCGACCTTGCTGACCGGGCCCAGTTGCAGGGCGCGGAAGTAGCAAAGCCACGAGAGCCCGGTGGCGATACCCGACAGGACGAGGAACAGCCACGCGCTCGCCGGCAGGCCGGTCGGCCGTTGCCATTCCTGGCGCAGGGTGAGGATCGCCGCGGCGACGGCGAGGATGACCAGGGTGCGGATGAAGGTGGCCAGGTTCGAATTGATCCCGGCCACGCCCAGTTTGCCGAACAGCGCGGTCAGCGCCGCGAAAAACGCCGAACCCAGCGCGAACAGCAGCCAGGATTCGCGCAGGTTCATGCGGGTTTACTGCCCCTGCTGCGACGCGGGCTTCGGCGCGTCGCCCCACTCGTAGACCTTGTAATAGACCGGGTTGACCGGACCGTCGGCTGCGTCGTGGTAAAGCTTGCCGCTGGGGTCGGCCATATAGGTCTGCGGCGGACCGTTCTTCGGGGTGACCCGGACCATGTACAGGCGACCGCCGGAGCGGTATTCCTCGACCGTGTCGCCGTCCTGCTGGCGCACGGTGACCTGGGGCGGATTCTTGCCGCGCGAGTCCATCGCCGAACCGCTGTTGTCCTGCATCGCCGGCAAGGTGGGCACGGCATGCTGCATCGGCTGGGCGTCGGAGGTCGCCGGGGTCGAGGTCTGGCCCTCGGTGCTGTCGTAGGGCACGGGCCGTGGAATCGGGGCCTGGCCTGAGGTGTCCTTGGCCCCTTCCTTGACCCCGGGATCGTTGATCGACGGCGGTGGCGGCAACGGGGTCAGCTTCGGCTGGGAGGTGGACTGCTGGGCCATGGCCGGCAGCGCAAAAGCCAGCGCCAGCGCGACGGCGGAAAGGACACGAGTGGGTTTCATGGTTGCGGTCTCCGTGCAGGCGCCGAGCATAGCAGCGCGGCGCCCCCACATAACGTGAATAAATGGGGCCGCCGGCCATGCGAGAATCCCCTTTATGCCTACGCTTACCCTGATCGACGGATCCTCCTATCTCTACCGCGCCTTCCATGCGCTGCCGCCGCTGACCAACACCCACGGCGAGCCGACCGGCGCGCTGTTCGGCGTGGTCAATATGCTGCGCACGACGCTGCGGGCCGGCTCTGACTACGTCGCCTTCGTCTGCGACGCCCCGGGCCGGACCTTCCGCGACGATCTGTATCCCGAATACAAGGCCAACCGGCCGTCGATGCCCGAGGACCTGCGCGCCCAGGTCGAACCGATGATGAAGATCGTCGGCGCGCTCGGTTTCCCGATACTCTGCGAACCCGGTGTCGAGGCCGACGATGTGATCGGCACGCTGGCCGTGCAGGCCGCCGCCCTCGGCATCGATGTGGTGATTTCCACCGGCGACAAGGATTTCGCCCAGCTGGTCGGCCCGAAGATCGTCCTGATCAACACCATGACCAACACCACGCTGGATATCGAGGGCGTGATCGGGAAATTCGGCGTGCGCCCGGAACAGATCGTCGATTTCCTGAGCCTTACCGGCGACAGCATCGACAACGTGCCGGGCGTGGAGAAATGCGGCCCGAAGACGGCGGCGAAGTGGCTGGCCGAGTATCCGGACCTCGATGCACTCATGGCCAACGCGGACAAGGTCGGCGGCAAGATCGGCGAGAACCTGCGCGCCGCCCTGCCCCGGCTGCCGCTGTCGCGCGAACTGGTCACCATCCGTACCACGGTGCCCTTGACCGAAGGCCCGGAGGACCTGGTCATGCGCGAGCGCGATGTCGAGTCGCTGCGTGAGTTGTATGTGCGCTACGACTTCAAGGCCGCGCTGAAAGACCTCGACAACAACGCGGCGAAGACGCCCGCGCCGGCGCGCGACGATGCCGTCGTTCGGGACGACACGCCGAACGCGGCCAGCCAGGGCGCGGGCGAGTACGAACTGGTGACCACACCCGAGCGCCTCGCCGCCTGGGTCGACAAGCTGAAAACCGCCGAACTGATCGCCTTCGACACGGAAACGACCAGTATCGATGCGATGCGCGCCGAACTCGTCGGCGTTTCGCTGTCCGTCGAACCGGGCAAGGCGGCCTATATCCCGGTCGGCCACGATTACGCCGGCGTACCGGAGCAGCTTGCCCGGGACTTCGTGGTCGCCGCGCTGAAACCGGTATTCGAAGACCCGAACCGTCCGAAGCTGGGCCAGCACGCCAAGTACGATATCAACGTGCTGTCGCATTACGGCATCGCCATGCGTGGCCTGCGTCATGACTCCATGCTCGAGTCCTACGTGTACAACGCTACCGCGACGCGCCATGACATGGATTCGCTGGCCAGCCGATACCTCGGCTACACCACGATCAAGTACGAAGAGGTCGCCGGCAAGGGAGCCAAGCAGATTTCCTTCAGCCAGGTCGACCTCGATACCGCCAATCGCTACGCCGCCGAGGACGCCGACATCACCCTGCGCCTGCACCATGCGCTGTGGCCGAAACTCGAGGCCGAGCCGCAGCTGCGCGCGGTGTACGAAGACATCGAGGTGCCGCTGGTCCCGGTCCTGGCGGCCATGGAGCGCCACGGCGTGCTGATCGATGTCGGCGTACTACGCCTGCAAAGCCAGCAGTTGGGCAAACGCATGCTCGAACTGCAGCAACTGGCCTGGGCCAGTGCCGGGCACGAATTCAGCCTCGACTCGCCCAAGCAGCTGCAAGCCGTGCTGTTCGATGAGCTGAAACTGCCCGTGCGGCTGAAGACCCCGACGGGCCAGCCCTCGACCAACGAGGAAGCCCTGGACGCGATCGCCGACGCGCATGAACTGCCCCGGCTGATCCTCGATTACCGCGGCATGGCCAAGCTGCGTTCGACCTATACGGACAAGCTCGCCGGCATCGTCAATCCGCGCACCGGTCGCGTGCACACCAGCTACCACCAGGGCGCGGTCGCCACCGGTCGCCTCAGTTCCTCCGAGCCGAACCTGCAGAACATCCCGGTGCGCACCGAGGAGGGCCGGCGTATCCGCCAGGCCTTCATCGCCCCGCCGGGCTGGAAGGTCCTGGCGGCCGACTATTCGCAGATCGAACTGCGGATCATGGCCCACCTGTCCGGCGACGAAGGCCTGATGCGCGCCTTCGCCGAAGGTGGCGACGTGCATCGCGCGACCGCCGGCGAAGTGTTCGGCGTGCCGCCCGCCGAGGTCAGCACCGACCAGCGCCGCGCGGCGAAGGCGATCAACTTCGGCCTGATGTACGGCATGAGCGCCTTCGGTCTCGCGCGCCAGCTTGGCGTCGACCGCGGCGAAGCGTCCGACTACATGGCCTTGTATTTCTCGCGCTATCCCGGCGTGCGCGCCTTCATGGACGCCACCCGCGAGCAGGCCCATCGCGACGGTTACGTGGAGACCCTGTTCGGGCGGCGCCTCTATCTGGAAGAACTGAACTCGCGCAACCAGGCACGCCGCGCGGGTGCAGAACGCGCCGCGGTCAACGCGCCCATGCAGGGCACCGCGGCCGACATCATCAAACGGGCGATGATTTCCGTCGGTGCCTGGCTGGAAGGCCGCGACGATGCACGCATGCTGATGCAGGTGCACGATGAGCTGGTCTTCGAGGTCCGCGAGGATGCGGTCGAAACCATCCGCGAGGGCGTGCGGGAGCGGATGTCCGCCGCCGCGGAACTGCGCGTGCCCCTGCTGGTCGATATCGGCGTGGGCGCCAACTGGGACGAAGCGCACTGAATTTAGACGTCTAAATCGTAACTATTTCGTTTAGACGTCCGTTCATCGCCCCGAAATGGCGACGTAAATCACTGATTCCACAATCAATGAACGCCCGGTAACTATTTTCAGGCGGGGACGTGCAACTTTCCCCTGCAAACCCCATCTAAGTTATCGGATGCACGCAACGGCATCCCCTGGTTACCTCACCTCCCTGAGGTAACCCCGGTCGGTGGATCTTCCCCTGGATCCGCCCTCCACCCCAGCCCCGAGAGCTTCCCCTGGCTCTCGGGGCTTTTTTTTGCTCCACACTTCCTACACACCCCACATACCTATGCTTCTCGCCGCTAACCCACAACCGGAGAACACCATGCGCGCAGGACTTATCGTGATCGGCATCATTCTGGTCGCGGCCGGTATCTGGGTGATTGCCGGTAACGGCAGCTACCGGGATACCGATACCGTTGCCCAGATCGGCTCGGCCAAGCTGACCGCAACGCACGACAAGGCCATCCCGCAGTGGGCCGGTATCGCGGCGATCGTGATCGGCGGTCTGGTCGCCGTTGGCGGTTTCGCCAAAAAGAACTGAATTGTACGGGGCGCCACGGCGCCCCGCGTCCCGTCCCGCTACAATCGCAGGGATGGATGTTTCTTATCTGCTCGACTCCCTCAATGACGCACAACGCGAGGCCGTAAGCGCCCCGCCCGGCCACTATCTGGTGCTTGCCGGCGCCGGTTCCGGCAAGACGCGCGTGCTGACCAATCGCATCGGCTGGCTGACCCAGGTCGAACGCGTGCCGCCGTGGGCGATCCTGGCGGTGACCTTCACCAACAAGGCCGCGGGCGAGATGCGCGCGCGCGTCGAATCGCTGATTCCCGGCGGCACCCAGGGCCTGACCGTGGGCACCTTCCACGGCATCGCCCATCGCCTGCTGCGCCGCCACTGGCATGAGGCCGGCCTGCAGGAAGGCTTCCAGATCCTCGATTCGGACGACCAGCAGCGGCTGATCAAGCGCGTGATCGCCGGCATGGGCCTGGACGAAGCCCGCTTTCCGCCACGCCAGGCCAGTTGGCAGATCAACCAGTGGAAGGACGAGGGCAAGCGCCCGGACAGCATCGAGCACCGCGACCACCCGGTCACGCATACCTTCGTGGAAATCTACAAGGCCTACGAGGACGCCTGCCGTCGTGCCGGCCTGGTCGACTTCGCCGAGCTGCTGCTGCGCGCCCACGAACTCTGGCTGAAGGATCCGCAGGTCCTGGCCCATTACCGCGAGCGCTGGCGTTACCTGCTGGTCGACGAGTTCCAGGACACCAACACCTTGCAGTACGCGTGGATCCGCGTGCTGGCCGGCAGCACCGGCCAGGTCTTCGTGGTCGGCGACGACGACCAGGCGATCTACGGCTGGCGCGGTGCCAAGGTCGAGAACGTGCAGCAATTCCTGCGCGACTTCCCGGGCGCCAAGACCATCCGCCTGGAGCAGAATTATCGTTCGACCTCGACCATCCTGAAAGCCGCGAACCACGTGATCGCGCGCAACGGCGGCCGCCTCGGCAAGCAGCTGTGGACCGACGGCGTCGAGGGCGAGCGTATCGCCCTGTATGCCGCTTACAACGAGCAGGACGAGGCGCGCTTCGTCATCGAAAGGATCCGCGAGCATATCGCCGAGAACGGCCATGCCCGCGACTGCGCGATCCTGTACCGGTCGAATGCGCAGTCGCGCAATTTCGAGGAACAGCTGATCCAGCGCGACCTGCCCTACCGCGTCTATGGTGGCCAGCGCTTCTTCGAGCGCGCCGAGATCAAGGACGCCCTGGCCTACCTGCGCCTGGCCGCCAACCGCCACGACGACGCCGCCTTCGAGCGCGCGGTGAACACGCCGCCCCGCGGCATCGGCGACCGCACCCTGGACGAACTGCGCCGCCGCGCCCGCACCGAGAACGCCTCGATGTGGGAATCGTCGCTGGCCGAACTATCCGGCGGCAGCCTGGCCGGCCGCGCCAAGAATGCGATCAAGGGCTTCGTCGCCCTGATCGACGAGATGGCCCGTACCTTCGCCGGCCGCGCCGGTGAGGACGAGCCGTCGGCGCTGAACCTGGCCGAGCAGATGGAACACGCGATCGTCCATACGGGCCTGCGCGATTTCTACGAGAACGACCGTCGCGGCAATGGCGAGGCGCGGGTCGAGAACCTGGACGAACTGGTCAACGTTGCCAGCCGTTTCGAGATGACCGCCGACGATATCGACGCCGGGCTGACCGAACTGCCGGCCTTCCTGTCGCACGCGGCGCTCGAGGCCGGCGAAGGCCAGGGCGAATCCTGGGACGACTGCGTCCAGCTGATGACCCTGCATTCGGCCAAGGGCCTGGAGTTCCCGATCGTTTTCCTGGTCGGCATGGAGGAAGGCCTGTTCCCCAGTCAGCGTTCCATCGAGGAGGAGAACCGGCTCGAGGAGGAGCGTCGCCTGGCCTATGTCGGCATCACCCGCGCCCGCGAACGCCTGTTCGTCACCCATGCCGAATCCCGGCGCATGCACGGCACCGAGATGCTGGCCCGCCCTTCGCGCTTCCTCGCCGAGATCCCGCCCGAGCTGATCGATGAAATACGGCCGCGGGTCCAGGTCAGCCGTCCTGCCTACGCGGGGCGCTATGCGGAGGCGTCGCCGGTGGGCGAATCCATGCCGCTGCAGCTCGGCCAGCGGGTCAGCCATCCCAGTTTCGGCGAAGGCACCGTGGTCAGTGCCGAAGGAGCCGGCGGCCATATGCGCATCCAGGTCAATTTCGAGGATGCGGGGAGCAAATGGCTGGTTTACGCTTACGCGAATCTGACCCCGATCTGATCGGCGTCGACCTGACCGCCCGAGCCAACCCACGCATGGAGCAGCTGCCTTGATCGTAGGAATCGACCTCGGCACGACCCACAGCCTGGTGGCCGCCTGGACCGATGGGCGGCCCCGACTGATCCCGAACGCGCTTGGCGATGTCCTGACGC
This sequence comes from Luteibacter sp., assembly GCA_036009745.1. Taxonomy (GTDB): domain Bacteria; phylum Pseudomonadota; class Gammaproteobacteria; order Xanthomonadales; family Rhodanobacteraceae; genus Luteibacter. The sequence goes on from DASYLE010000013.1 coordinate 30,940, forward strand.
CTTCCTGCGTCAGCCTCGATGACGATGGTCAGGTCCTCGTCGGCCGCGCTGCACGCGACCGCTTGCAAACCCATCCGCAGCTCTCCGCGGCGCTGTTCAAACGCTACATGGGCAGCGGCAAAACCCTGCGACTCGGCTCCCGCGACTACCGCGCCGAAGAACTTTCCTCCCTGGTCCTGCGTTCGCTCAAGGCCGACGCCGAAGCCGCGCTCGGCGGGCCCGTCGACGAAGCCGTCATCACCGTGCCGGCGTATTTCTCCGACGCCCAGCGCAAGGCGACCCGCGTCGCCGGCCAGCTGGCCGGGCTGAAGGTCGATCGCCTGCTCAACGAACCCACCGCCGCCGCGCTCGCCTATGGCCTGCACCAGGCGGGTGCCGAATCGCAGTTCCTCGTCTTCGATCTCGGCGGCGGCACCTTCGACGTCTCCATCCTGGAAATGTTCGAGGGGGTCATGGAAGTCCGTGCCAGCGCCGGCGACAACATGCTCGGCGGCGAGGACTTCGCCCTGGTCATCGTCCAGGCTTTCTTCGAGGACAGCGGCATCGACGCCACCGCGCGCCAGGACCCGGCCTTCATGCAGCGGCTGACCGCGCGCGCCGAACAGCTCAAGCGCCAGCTCACCGGCCAGGGCGAGGCGCGTTTCGAGATCCCCTGGCAAGGCCAGCCGTATACGTTCGCCATGGACACGAAGCAGTTCGAAAAGCGCTGCGAAAACCTGCTCTCCCGGCTATGGCGGCCGATCGAACGTGCCCTGCGCGATGCCCGTATCCGTGCGGCCGACCTGGACAATGTCGTGCTCGCCGGTGGCGCCACCCGCATGCCGATGGTTCGCGCCCTGGTGACCCGCATGTTCGGGCGCTTTCCCGCGGTGACGCTCAATCCCGACGAGGTCGTCGCAATGGGTGCCGCCGTGCAGGCCGGGCTGAAGATGAAGGACGCCGCCCTCGATGAGATGGTGATGACCGATGTCTGCCCTTACACGCTCGGCACCTCGGTCTCGCGCGGCATGGACGACGGCAGCCTCGTCGACGGCTTCTATTCGCCGATCATCGAGCGCAACACGATCGTGCCGGTCAGCCGCGTGCATCGTTACGGCCCGACCCGCGACGGCCAGCGCACGATTCACATCGCCATCTACCAGGGCGAGTCACGCATGGTCCGCGACAACATCCCGCTCGGCGCGCTCCAGGTACCCATCGCGCCCGGCTCGATCGCCGACGGCGCGGTCGATGTCCGTTTCACCTACGACGCGAACGGCCTGCTCGAGGTGGAAGTGACCGTGGTCAGGACTGGCGAGCAATACCATACCGTCGTGGAAAACAGCGCCGAGGCGCTTTCGCCCGAACAGCTCGGCGAACGGCTCGCCGCGCTCACCGAGCTCAAGATCCACCCGCGCGACACGCTGGAAAACCGCAGCCTGATGGCCCATGGCGAACGGCTTTACGAACAGCTGCTCGGCACATCGCGCGACCAGCTCGGCGACGCCATCCTTCGTTTCGAACAGGCGCTGGCGAGCCAGGACGGGCACGTCGTCGCGAAACATGGCAGCGCCCTGTACCTGGTCATCGACACGCTGGAACGTGACGGCTTCCTGGAGCCGGCACTGGCCGATCGATGAGCGCGACCTGGTTCCTCGAACAGCTCGATCTTCCCGCGTGGGCGGATGCCAGGTCCGTCCGTCGCGCCTACGCGGCGCGGCTCAAGGCCATCGATCACGAAGCCGACCCCGCCGGTTTTGCCAGCTTGCGCCGCGCCTACGAGGCCGCGCTTGCCTGGGTGGAACACGAGGCGGATGCCAACGACGCCACGGTCGCTGATGCTTCTGCGGCTGCCGCGCCGACCGCCGAGGAGCAGGCGGCCATGGTCTCGCACATCGCGGAGGCCGCGCTGCTGATCGAGGCTTTCGTTGCCGCCCTGCCCGCCACCCCGGATCGCGACCTGCCCGCCCTGCTCGAACGCACAACGGCGTCGCTGCGGCAGGCCTATGTGGATGCACCCTCGGTGTTCGAGGACCGGCTGATCGACGTGCTGATGGACGGCTCGGTCCAGCGCCGCGCGTCGCTATTCTTCGCCGCGGTCGACCACTTCCGCTGGAACGAACTCGGCCGCCTGAAGGAGCTCGGCGAACGGGGCGCATGGGTCGACGCGGTCCTGGTCCAGCGGCTGACGTGGGACGGACGTGCCGCCATCCAGCGCGGTGCCTGGACCACCTTGCTCGTGCAGGCGAACCGTCGACCGATGCCTGCCGAACTCGTGCCCCAATGGACGACCGCCGAGTTCCTGCTGCAGACCTTTCCGGCCTATGCATCCCTGTTCCTCGATACCGGCGCCATCACCGAATGGAAGGAGCGCTTCGCCCAGCTTCCCGATGCGCAGCGTCGGCGAAAAAAGGGCATGCCCCTGTACCTGGTCGTGCTTCTGCTCGTGGCGGCCTTCCCGGTAGGGCGACTGCTGCTGCCCGATCATCCCGTCGCCACATCGCCGGTCCATGCCCCGCCGCAGTCGCGCACGCTCAAACTGGATTGCCCGACCGCCTTGCGCTATCTGCGCGGCGGCTCCGCTCCCGTCGCCCTTGGCGACGCCGTCATGCGCCGGTCCGTATTGCTCGTATCCGGGGGCTGCATGCGCAGCGGCGAATGGCCCGATGACCTCACCGTCCGCACAGCGCTGCAGCGGCTGCAGGCGGAGCCATAGCCAGGGAAAAGGGGCGAGTAGCGAGGGCGTACTTCAGACAGCGATCGGGATGTCACGGCCCCAAAGGACTCGCGAACAGGGTTCGCTCCCACAAGTTCGCGGCAACCTTGTGGGAGCGAACCCTGTTCGCGAATCGAGCCTTGTCGTCGGCTTATCGGGCAGTGCCTCCCACAAGTCCGCGGCAGCCTTGTGGGAGCGAACCCTGTTCGCGAGTCCTTTGAGGCCGGGCACACATGATCGCGGTTATTGAAAACGTGAGGTTTCGTGACCTGAAGGGCCCCCTACCCCCCTGCTCTTAACGAGGCAATCGTGGTACGCCGAGTTCGCTCCGTTCCTCGACCGCGACAGGGCGGGTATCGAGCCTTGTCGTCGGGGTATCGGGCAGTGACTCGGTCGTTTCGCCGCGCGTCATCGCCAGGGCGTTGCGGTAACAGCGCTGCGCGAGGACCGTGTCGCCGAGCCCGACGAAGGCGTCGCCCAGCGCTTCCCACGCCATCGCCGTCGGCTCGATCGCCAGCGCCCGCTCAAGGTAGGAGCGCGCCTTGCCCCACAGGCGCACGCGCACGCACATGCGACCGAGCGTGGTGAGCAGGGCGATGTCGTTCGGATGCGCGTCCAGCCAGCCTTCGGCGCGGCGCAGGCGCGCATCGATGTCCTCGACCCCAAGCGAACCGTAGGTGGCGACGAGCAAGGGCGACCATTCGCGACGCAGGGCGGATTCGACCTCGTCCATCGCCGCCATGGTCTGGCCGAAGCGCGCCGCGTTGCGCGCATAGGCGTCGATCGCCGCGGGCGCGCGACGCTGCGCCTTGGGCAACTGCGACCAGAGATTGGCCAGCGACACGCCATCGGGCATGGCCAGCATGCTCGCGGCAAGCACGCGCGACTCGAGTCCGGCAAAGGCGCGCGCACCGATTTCCCCGCTCTTCTGCAAGGCCGACAAGGCCTCGCGGGCGCGGCGCGGATCGCCGGCGGCAAGCGAGGCTTCGATCAGTTCGACCAGGCCCGAGGGCGTCAGCGGCGCGCTGCCGGCGTCGGCGGTCAGCAGGGCCACCGCGTCGGCGGCCCGACCATCGCGACGCAACAGGCGCGCACGCAGTACCCGGGCAGCGCGCGGGGTTTCCTGCGCGGCCTGGTCCAGGGTTTCCAGCGCGCGCGGTGTCTCGCCGCGACGTTCGGCGGCTTCGGCCGCGGCCAGCAGGGCCGGGCCACGGATCGAGGGATAGCGCGCGGCGCGATGCAGGTCGCGTTCGGCATCGCTGTGCCGGCCTTCGACCAGGGCGACCAGGCCATCGGCGAGCCGTTGCCGGCTGACCCGGCGATGCCGGCGCGTCACCGCGCCGAATGGCCAGCGCAGCAGACGCCAGGCCACGCCGATCACCGCCCAGGCCAGCAGCAGGATGACCAGGGCGGTAACCACGGTGGTTTCCGCGGTCCAGCCACGCAGGCGGACCAGCACGTAGCCCGGATCTTCCGCGATCCAGTGCCAGCCGAACGCGGCCAGCACCGCGACCAGGATCAGTCCGACCACCCAGCGCCAGGGCTTCATGGCGTCGCCTTATCCGTGGCCTGCGCCTCCGGAGCGTGCGTGGTCGACGAGGAAGCGGGTTTCGCCTCCGGCTTCGCCGGCTTCAGTGCGTGCACCGAACGCAGGTTGCGCAGTTCGGTCAAGGCGGCACCCAACTGGACCGGCGCGCTCGTCGTATGGGCCAGCAATTCGGCAAGGCGGGCGCGGGCGTCGCGCACCGCGGGCGCATCGCCATCGAACTGGCTGGCCAGCGCTGCATCGACGCGTTGCAGCGCCGTGCGCCTGCCGGCGTCGTCGTACGCAAGCAGCGCAGCTTCGGCATGGGCGACATCGAGCATCGCCAGTTCGCGGGCGAGGCGGCCATCGGCGGTCGCGATCGGCGCGCCGTTATCGCGCCGGACGCTGATCACGCCGGTCAGGGCATGACCGGCGCGCTGCCAGAAACTGGCTGGCGCACCGTTGTCCACGGGTGTATCGAGTGGCTTGAGCGGAAGTTCGGGCAAGGCGGCACGCAGCGCCGCGAGTGCGGCGAGGTCCCCATCATGCGTCGCCGGATGGGTCGCGGCCAGGGCTTCGCGCTCGGCATTCAGGCTCTGGCGCACGGCGGAAAACGCGACGTCGTTGACAGCGGCGAGCGAACGGTCGGCCAGTTCATAGGCATTGAGCGCGCCGCCGGCGTCATGGAACAGCGTGTAACGTTCCTTCGCCATGCGCAACAGGGTTTCCGCTTCGTCGAGCAGCATCGCGTCATGGCCGCTCAGGGTCTGCTCGGAGAGATTGGCGACGGCGTCCTCGAGATTGCGCGTGCGCTCGTTCATCCCGAGCACTTCCTCGCGCAGCGAACGGTTCACCGCATCGGCATCGCCCATCCGCTGGCGCAAGGTGGTGCGCTCCTCGCGCAGGCCGTTGACGGTCGACTGCAGTGTCGTGACATTTTCGCGCAGTTCCGCCAACGTCTGGCCGCCGGCGCGATCGCTGCTTTCCAGTTGCCATACGCGCCAGCCGACGAAACCGGTGGCGCCAAGCGCGACCAGGCCGAGCAGGATCGCGGCGGCGAGCGCACCGCCGCGACGCGGTGGCGTGCCGGCGTTGCCGCGCGGCAAAGGCGTGCTACGTGGCGTGGCCACGGGCGGCGTGGCCGGCGAGGTGTTCTCGGAGGGCTGTGAGTCGCTCGTTGTCATGGGCGCATGCTAGCAGCCCAAAGGCGTCAACCGCAGGTGAAGACGTATTCGCCGACGGCCTGCAGCATGTCCGCGGGCATCGCCGATGCGGCGACCTGGATCCCGGCGAAACCAGCTTCTTTCGCCACCTCTCGCAGTCGCTCGCTGCTGACCACGACGAGCGCGTGGCGCAGCCGCTCCCACGCCGGACCAGGCAGGCCATGGCGCAGGTGTTCCAGCGCCTCGGCACTGGATATCAGCACCGCCGAACGGGCGGGCAAAGCGAGCAACGGTTCGATGTGCCGGCGGTCGAGTCGCGGTGCCACCCGTCGATAGACATGTACCTCGCGCAATCGCGCGCCGCGCCCGGCCAGTTCACGCCGGAGCACGCCGCGGCCACCGGGCGCGCCGACCAGGGCGACACGGCGACCATCGAGTTCACCGACGACATCGAGCGCGAGCAGGCCTTCGCTGTCCTGTCGCTGCGCCGGGACATGCGCGGCGATCTCGTGGACACGAAGCGCGGCCGCGGTGCCCTGGCCGACCGCGACAACGGTCGCGGCGGTCCGCAAGGGCGCCAGCTTCGCGGCGAAGCGGACGGCGGCCGGGCTGGTGAAGATCACCAGCTCATCGCCGAGCGCGGCGAGCAGCGCATCGCGTGTTTCCGCTCCGGCGATCGCGCGCAGGGACAGACCGGGTACGGCGACCGGCAACCCTCCCAGCGCGCGTACCTGCCGCACCAGTGGCCCGGCGGTACCCGCGGGCCGGGTGATCACCACGCCGATCCCGGCCAGCGGACGGCTGGGTGGCTGTGCGGTGGCAGGGGCATTTGTCGGCATTCGCAAGAGTGTAAGACTTCGCACGACATACTTGAGGTCTTTCCCTGCTCCACATACTTGCCGGTACGGACACAAGCCCGGCAGACTGGCCGGCTGATGACCATCGAAACCCTTCCCCCACTCCACGAGCTGGAACGCTTCGTCCTCGACGGCATCCCGCTCGCCCGCGCCATGGACCTGCGCATCGCCGCCTATGACGGCCGCTCGCTGTCGATGACCGCGCCGCTGGAGCCGAACATCAACGACAAGGGCTGCGCCTTCGGGGGAAGCATGGCCAGCCTGATGACGCTGACCTGCTGGGCCCTGGTCGAGCAGCGCCTGCGCGAGCACGGCTTCGACTGCGACGTCTTCGTCGGCGAATCCACGGTGCGCTACTTCAATCCGGTCTGGGAAGACCTGCGCGCCGAGGCGACCCTGGCCCCGGGAGCCAGCTGGGACACCTTTTTCGCCACCCTGACCTCGCGCCGCCGCGCCCGCGCCGAGATCGAATGCGTGATCCCGGGCGCCGGCGCCAAGCCCGACGCCAGCCTGAGCGCCCGTTTCGTCGCCAAGCGGCGCGACTGACCGACTTGCGGCACAATCGGCCGGCCTTTCCCGGACCTGGAACCCCCATGCGTCGATTTTCCCTCGCATCGCTGCCGATCCTGCTGATCTCGCTGCTGGCCATCATGCTCACCGGCTGCGCCTCGGACATCCGCAGCGATTCGCTGTCGAAGACGCTGAACCAGTACGCCTCGGTCCTGCGCTGGGGCGACTTCGCCTCGGCCCAGCAGTTCCTCGATGCCGATTACCGCGAGGCGCATCCTTTGAGCCCACTCGACCTGGCCCGCTATACCCAGGTCCGGGTGAGCAGCTACGACGACGGCCAGGGCGCGGTGCCCAGCGGCGAGAACGAGGTGCGGCAGGTCGTCCAGATCAACCTGATCAACAACAATACCCAGTCCGAGCGGACCGTGATCGACCACCAGACCTGGCGCTACGACCCGGCGACGCACAAATGGTGGCTGATGACGGGCCTGCCGGTGATCAGCCAGCAGTAGGCCGCCTCCAGGCCTTATAATGGTCGGCTTACCCAAAGCTGCGCCCGCGCCCGGATGATCGAATGAACGACGTTCTGCATAAGCTGCCCGAGTTCCTCGGCAACCACCTGGCCCTCGCGGCGCTGTTCGTGGTCATCCTGATCGCGCTGGCCGTCGGCGAGATCATGCGCCTGCTCCGCAAGTACAAGGAACTGACGCCGGGCGAGCTGACCCAGTTGATCAACCGCGAAAACGCCCTGGTCATCGACCTGTCGAGCTATGCCGACTACGAGAAGGCGCATATCCCGGGCTCGAAGCACGTCGCCATGAGCCAGTTCGACCCGGAGACCAACAAGGACCTGTCCAAGGCCAAGGAACTGCCGGTCGTCACCGTCTGCAAGGATGGGCGCAACTCGGACAAGGCCGCAGCGAGGCTGGTCAAGGCCGGTTTCCAGAAGGTCTATACGCTGGGTGGCGGCGTGTACTCGTGGCAGCAGGCGCAATTGCCGGTGGCCAAGGGCAAGAAGTAAAAACTCAGAGGCCGTGTATGCCTGCACGGCCACGCAGGATGGCATCGAGTACATCGGGCGCGTAATCGAATGAATCGAAGTAGAGGCGGTCCTCCGGGAGACCCGCGTCGATAAAGAGCTGCCGCCCCGCGGCGATCATCGCCGGCGGGCCGCCCATGTACAGGTCGTAGCCGTCCAGTTGGGGATAGTCCGCCAGCACGGCTTCATGCACGAGATCGCTGCGCATGCCTTGCGCCTCTTCGGGGTCGGAGACCACCGGGGTGAAGTCCAGCGTCGGCACGTCGCGCGCCCAACCCTCGGCCATCCCGCGCAGGTACAGGTCCGCCGCTCTGCGCGCGCCCCAGTACAGATGCATCGGGCGACGCGTGCCGAGCGCGATGAAATGCTCGACGATCGCCTTGACCGGGGCGAACCCGGTGCCGCCGGCCATGAAGATCATCGGTCGCTCGGAATCCTCGCGCGGCACGAAGGTACCGAGCGGTCCTTCGATCAGCAGGCGATCGCCCACTTTGAGCGACTCGAACACCCAGGACGTGAAGCCGCCACCGGCGGCATGGCGCACATGCAACTCGATGCTGCGATCGGCCTGCGGACCGCTGGCGATCGAGAACGGACGGTGCTTGCCGTCCTCCAGCACGAAGTCCAGGTATTGACCCGGTAACCAGCGCAGGCGCTCACCGTCAAGCGGCAACAAGGTCACGCCGACCACGTCCGGCGCGAGCAGGCGTCGTTCGCTCACCTCGACCGCCAGCTGCCGGCGCGGGATGTCCTCGACCGAAGCCACCTCGCGCGCCTCGATCACCAGGTCGCCGCAGGGCACCGCCTGGCACAGCAGGATGGCGTGATGGGCCTGGGCGACCCGGCTCAGCGCCACCGGCGGGTTGCGCGGATAGCTGCACTCGCCTTCGACCAGCAAGGCCTTGCAACTGCCACAGACGCCGCCGCGGCACGAATACGGCAAAGCAACGCCGGCGCGCTGGGCGCCTTCGAGCACGGTTTCGCCGGCGGCAACGTCGAACCGGCGGCCGGAGGATGCGAGGGTTACGGTGGTCACCGGTGGATTGTCGTTGTCGTGGCAGTCATTGTGCAACGACAATGGGGTTTGGCCTTCCTGGATTCCACTCATGGCTAGCATCTGGAAACAACCGGTCGACCTGGAAGGCATCAATGCCTGGAGCAGGAACACCATGATGGAGACGCTCGGCATCCGCTTCACCGGGGTCGGCGACGACTGGGTGCGCGGCACCATGCCGGTCGACCATCGCACCCACCAGCCGTTCGGTCTGCTGCACGGCGGCGCCTCCGTGGTACTTGCCGAGACCCTGGGCAGCACCGCGGCCCTGCTGACCCTGGATACCGACAAGGAGGTCGCGGTCGGCCTGGACATCAATGCCAATCACGTGCGCGGCGTACGCGAGGGCCTGGTCACCGGCACCGCACGCGCGCTGCACCTGGGCCGCTCGACCCAGGTCTGGGAAATCCGCATCGAGAATGCCGAGGGTGGGCTGGTCTGCATCTCGCGCCTCACCATGGCCGTGGTCCCGGCCCGGGTCGCCGCGCCGGGCGGCATGCCGAAGTGAGCCGAGCCGCGCCCTATAGCGGGCTTTCGCCGGATATCGTCCTTGCCGCGGTCGACGCCGGCGGCAGCTGGAGCGACGGCCGCCTGCTGACCCTCAACAGTTACGAGAACCGTGTGTTCCAGGTGGGCCTGGAAGACGGCGGCTTCGTCGTCGTGAAATTTTACCGGCCCGGTCGCTGGAGCGACGCGGCGATCGAGGAGGAGCACCGCTTCGCCCTCGAGCTGGCCGATGCGGAACTGCCGATGGTCGCGCCGCTGGTCTTCGAGGGCCGTACCCTGCTGCGCCATGCCGGTTTTCGCTACGCGATCTATCCGCGCCGCGGCGGCCGCGCGCCGTCGCTGGAATCGAACGACCAGCTCGAGTGGCTGGGCCGGCTGATCGCCCGCATGCATGTCGTCGGCGCACGGCAGCCGTTCACCGCGCGCACGCGGCTGGATCGCGAGACCATGATCGAAGCACCGATGCGCGCCGCGCTTGGCTCCTCGCTGCTGCCCTCGCACCTGTTCGATGCTTACCGCACCGCCGCGGCCAGCGTCGAGGACGCGGTGCGCGACCGCATCGACGCGGTCGGCCCGACGACGCGACTGCGCCTGCATGGCGACTGCCATCCGGGCAATGTGTTGTGGACCGATGCCGGCCCCCATTTCGTCGATCTGGACGATGCGCGAACCGGACCCGCGGTGCAGGACCTGTGGATGCTGGCCAGCGGCGAGCCACAGATGAATGCGCTGCTGGAAGGCTATACGCAGTTCCGCGATTTCGACTATGCCGAACTGGCCCTGGTCCCCGCCTTGCGCGCCATGCGCCAGGTGCACTACGCCGGCTGGATTGCCGAGCGCTGGGACGATCCGGCGTTTCCCGCCGCCTTCCCCTTTGCCGCGGAACCGCGCTGGTGGGAACAGCACATCGCCGACCTGCACGAGATGGCGAACGACCTCAACTGAGGTACAAAGATTCTTTCACGGAGATATCCATGCGTTCCATCCTCCTTCGCATCATTGGCGTGTTCGAAATCGCCGGTGGACTATTTGGCCTTGTTGCCTGCTTTCATCGTTTGCTGCCATTGGGCGGCACGTTCGACGCCATCGTCGCCTTGATCGGTGTCGTGCTGTTTGCCTTCGTCCTGGTGGCCGGCGTGTTGCTGGTCGAGGGCGATGGGCGCGGGGTAAGCCTGTCGATCTGGGCGCAGTTGCTGCAGGTGCCGTTGATCGCCACGCCGGTGTTCAGTTATGCGCTGACAAGCGGGGCCTTCGCCAATATCTATATGACGGTGCAACATGCGCCGCGTCTTGGGTTCGACTGGCATATCGCTACGCATGGGTGGCTGCTCGCGTTTGCGGGGCCGGCAGTTTCGCGGATCGGAGTGAATCTGCTGGCGGTGGTGTCGTGGATCGTGTTGCGCTTCGGGCGCTGAAAAACGCTTCGATTGTGGCGCCCTGGCGAAAGGGGCAGCCCTGGCGAGGGGCATGAGAGCCGAGCCTCGCACTTCGCTTTGCTCGTCATGCCAGCGCAGGCTGGCATCCAGTGGCCTCGGTGGTCGGTTGTCGCCACTGGACCCCGGCCCGCGCCCATTGCTGTCCGGGGAAAAAACGCGACCTACAGTGACGGTCTGGCGGCGTAGGTCAATCAAGGTCAAGACGGCGATCGGGAAGTCACGGCCCCAAAGGAGCAGCACGAACAGGGTTCGCTCCCACAAATGAAGGTTGCCGCGAGCCGCTCCTGTGGGAGCGAACCCTGTTCGTGCTGCTCCTTTGGGGCCAGACCTTTCACGCTGGCCACATAGATACACGGCGATCAGCCGGCTCGTGATCCCGGGGCCCCGTTGAGCAGTGAGGTCGGCGGGGACGACCAGGCCGCGCAGCGGGGGAGGCATGGATGCCGACCGTTTGCGAACGTACACGGACGTACGTTCACAACCCCCGGTCGCGGAAGC